>JBEGTX010000223.1:0-14281 GCA_041179165.1 Pseudomonadota bacterium
CGCTGGATGCGCTCAACGATGTCGCGCCGGTAGCCGCGAGCGCGCAGCACCGCTTTGGACAGCGCCGCGTGGCGCCAGCGGCGCAGGTGCTGGAACGACAGCTCCTGCAGCTCGCGGTAGGTCTGGTTCAACCCCAGACGGTGGGCGATGGGGGCGTAGATGTCGAGCGTTTCGCGGGCGATGCGGATGCGCTTCTGCTCGGCCATGGCCTCCATCGTGCGCATGTTGTGCAGGCGGTCGGCCAGCTTGATGAGGATGACACGCACGTCGCGCGCCATGGCCAGCAGCATCTTGCGAAACGACTCGGCCTGAGATTCTTCCTTGGTCGAGAACTGCAGCTTGTCGAGCTTGGTGAGCCCGTCGACCAGGTCGGCGGTGGGGGCGCCGAAGCGCTCGATGAGCTCGACCTTGGTGACGCCACAGTCCTCCATGGCGTCGTGCATCAGCGCCGCCATGATGGCCTGCGCGTCGAGCTTCCATTCGGCACACAGGCCGGCCACCGCGATGGGGTGGGTGATGTAGGGCTCGCCACTGGCGCGGAACTGGCCCAGATGGGCTTCGTCGGCGAAGCGGTAGGCATCGCGAACGCGCTTGATGTCAGCGGCGTCGAGGTAGTCGAGCTTGTGCATCAGCGCGGCGAAGGAGGCTCCTGCGGCCTCGCTCGTGGCGGCGGTCGCAGGCGCTCCTCGGCGGCCGGGAACGGCGGCCACTGTGCGTGACAGGAAGGATGAGAGGGAGCCCATCCCCCGAATTTATCGCGGATTGCCAGGTCGTGCGGCCGAAGGGGCGACATCCGTCTGACAAAGCGCATGTGCGTGCAAGAAAAAATGGACTGCGTTCGTGAACGCCTGCCCCCATCGCAGCCTCAAAAGTTCGGCCCCAAAAAACAAACGGCCCCAGGTGAGTGGGGCCGTGTGGTGTGGCGCAGCTCGGTGCGCCGAAGAGCTTGAACTCAGTTCAGAGCGGAACCTTGCGCAGCATTTCGATGCCGACTTCGCCAGCGGCGATTTCGCGCAGCGCGGTCACGCCAGGCTTGTTCTTGGTTTCGATTTTCGGCGCGTGGCCTTGGCTCAGCATGCGAGCGCGGTAGGTGGCAGCCAGCACAAGCTGAAAGCGGTTCGGAATTTTGGTCAGGCAGTCTTCGACGGTGATGCGGGCCATGATGGTGCTCCGAAAGGTGGAAATTCAGCTGAGGTTCAGAGCGGCGAACACCGCCGGCTTGCTTCTTTTCAGCACCGCGTACTTGAGACGCTGTGCGTGAACGATCGCTTTGAGATCGAACAAGGCCGTTTCGAACAGAGCGTTGATTATAACGAAGTCGAAGTGCCGTGCCTGATTGACCTCGATTCGCGCATTGACCATGCGCTGCTCGATCACGTCGGCAGCATCCTCGCCGCGGCGGTTCAGCCGCTGCGCGAGCTCTTCCCAGCTTGGTGGCAGGATGAAGATCAGGATGGCATTGGGAAAGATCTGCTTGATCTGCAGCGCACCCTGCCAGTCGATCTCGAGCACCACGTCCTGGCCGTCGGCCACACGTTCCTGGATGGCCGCACGCGACGTGCCGTAGAGGTTGCCATGCACCTCGGCCCACTCGAAGAAGTCGCCCACCGACACCATCTGCCGGAACAGTGGCTCGTCGATGAAGATGTACTCGCGGCCGTCTTGCTCCTGGCCGCGCGGCGGGCGGGTGGTGTGCGACACCGACACCACGAGGTGCGAGTCGAGCTCGAGCAGCGACTTGACGAGGCTGGACTTGCCGGCCCCACTGGGGGCTGCGACGACAAAGAGGTTGCCTGGGTATTCCATTGCGGGGCTCGAGGTTCCAAGGCTGGCGGGGTGGGGCGGTGCGGCGAAGGGGCGCGCCAACGGTCGCAGAGCCGGCGTGACTGCTGCGCGGCAGTTTATCAGCGGGGGGGGTGTGGCCGGCCGGCAACCCGGCCGCACAGCCCCGCTGTGTGACAAGCGTCACGCCGTCTTGGCGAAATACGCCACGTCTTGCAGTGTTTCGAAGTGGGCGTCACAAGTCAGCAACTCGGCGCGCTGGTGCTGGGCCGTCGCATAGACGATGGCGTCGGCGGTCGCAAGCTTGTGCTTGCGGTGCAGCTCGGCTGCGAGCAGAGCGATGGCGGTGTCGAGCGGCACGACGATGCACTTCTGCGTGTAGGCGATCACCTGGTCGGCCTGGTCCTCACCTGCCTCGCGGATCAGCCACTTCGAGAGTTCAAGCTGGACGATGGTGGGCACGATGCACTGCGACTTGTCAGGGAACTGCGGTCCCAGCTTCTTGCCCATGGCACTGCCGGTGAGCCACTCGATCCAGGCCGAGGTGTCGACCACGCGCAATGGGGCCGCCATCAGAAGCGGTCTTTTCGGTCGCGATAGCCGTCTTTGCGCGCGCCTTTGGCGATGCCTGCCAACTGACTCAGCTCAGGAACGGGCATCACCAGGACCCCCTTGCCCTTCGGGATGAACACGAACTCCTGCCCAGCTTCCCAATGCTGTTCTTCACGCACGGTCTTCGGGATGGAGATCTGGAACTTGCTTGACAGGGTTGCGGTGGCGGTCATCCTCATACCTCACTTCAATCGATCGCGATTTGGTAAGAGTACAAGATTTGTGACCCTCGTGCCAGAGTGTCGCCGGACCGTTTTGGAAACGCTACATTCTCCGCGCCCAGCACTACGGCTTACCGAACCGATCCGTCTGGCGATGGGCTGACAGGTAGTCCATCGAGCAGCCCCTGCAACTTGCTCATCATCAACTTTAGCGTGACGGGGTCGGGCAATGGCAACTTGACGAAGCGCTCGCCGGTGGTTTCGTCGGTTTGCACCAATGCAGATGTTGAGTCCGTCTCGCCCTGCGGCGCAGCCAGTGCATCCAGTAGTTGCAAGCCGGCTCGAAGCAAGGGACTCCAGAGAGCCGATCGATCACGCGATACAGAAACCGGTGAGGGTTCATCCACTGCACTTGCTGTCCCAGTGCTGTCGACTGCGCCCCTCTCTGCGGTGAATTCGATCGACGGATCGAACTTGTCCCGTGCGGCCGTTGACGCCAATGGCGATGGGGTCGTTTCGTCTGGACTCTCCAGGATGGGAGGCACTTGCATCGCAAGACCTTCAGTGACCCGGTCCACGCTTTGAATAAAGCGGGTGAGGCGCCCGCCTTCCATGAAGACGGTGTCGTCACCGCCGTCGAGCGCGCCTGAAAAGAGCGACTGCTTGAACGCCAGAATCGACAGCATTCCCTCCTCGATGCTGGCCTCGGCCACGAGATTGATCACCTGAACGCCTCGTCGCTGCCCCATGCGGTGGACGCGACCGATGCGTTGTTCCAGCACCGCCGGATTCCAGGGCTGGTCCATGTTCACCACCACGGCTGCCGCATGCTGCAGATTCAAGCCGGTGCTGCCGGCATCGGTCGACAGGAACAGCCGGCACGATCCATCTTCGTGAAACTGTCGAACCAGCGCATCTCGTTGCTCGGCTGGTACACCACCATGGAAGAACACATGCCCCCAGCCCTTTGCGGCCAAGCGCTTGATCAGCACATCGTGTGTGCCCAGCCACTGGCTGAAGATCACGACCTTGGTTTGATGGTCTTCGAAGAGGTCTTCCAGCCAGGCGACGAGTTCGTCTGCCTTGTTGCCGTGATCGGTTTTGTGGTCGAGAAGCCAGGTGCTGTTGCAGGCCATGCGCATGTTCTGCAAGGCGCATTGCAATCGGCGCTGGTCGGTGTCCGACAGGTAGCCGGTCTTGCGCCAACGTTGAATGATGCGGCTCACGGTCACGCCGTTTTCGTCGTGGTGTACGCGTTGTTCGGGCGTCAGCGGCACGAACAAGGTCTTGTCTACCCGTTCTGGCAATTGCGACAGCACATCGGCCTTGCGTCGCCGCAACATGATGGGGGATAGCGTGGCCCCGATGTGCCCTAGATTTCGGTAGCCGACCACCCGTCCGACCTCGTCGACATCCTGATGTTCGTGCATGAACCGCCATGTCGGGCCCAGGCGGTGCTGGTCGACCACCTGGACAATGGACACCAATTCTTCGAGCCGATTTTCCAGCGGTGTGCCAGTGAGCACGATGACGTGGGCGCAGACCGAGGGGGTCGAGATCCGCTTGATGGTCCGCGCTGCCTGGGTGCTCCAGTTCTTCACGCGCTGCGCCTCGTCCACGATCAACAGATCGGGTGCCCAGCCTTTAGCCTGGGGCTCATCCCGCACCAGGGTTTCATAGTTCACGATCTTGCAGAAGTCGTCTTCCTGCCACTGTTGGTGGCGAACCCGGCTCAAACCACCCAGCACACGGGCATCGCGGCCCGCGAAGCGTTCTATTTCGCGCTGCCATTGGTGCTTGAGCGAGGTGGGGCAAACCACCAGCACACGCTGCACACCGAAGTGACGGGCCATCAATTCTGCTGCCGCGATGGCCTGGACGGTCTTGCCCAGCCCCATCTCGTCTGCGATCAACACGCGCCCGACCTGTGCGGCAAAGAGTGCACCTTCGACCTGATACGGGTAGAGCCTTGTCTTCACCAGCTTGGTGAGGCCCTTGTCTTTGAGGCCCTTGGGATAGGCCTCCATTAACAGCCTCAAGCGATGGCTCGCATCCCGGGCTTGTGTTTCGAAGGACAGTACATCGTCATGAACCCGCAACTCATGACCCTGAGAGTCGGCCAAGTGCCGCCCCTTCTGGACAAAGCCGTCGAGTTGCAGGATCCGGTCATGGGGCAGGTGGCCGTCTGCGGGGTCGAACAGCCGATCAGCCAATCGCAAGATGCCGACCGGGCACCCAGCGCCGGCACGAAATCGGACTGTGCGTTCATCACCATGATGCAGCCAGACTTCGCTGAAAAGGGGCTGGTATCCGCGCTTGAACGCTGACGAACCACCACGCTTTTTCTGCAGTTTTTGCAGCCCGAACTCGATGTGTTTGCAGGTGCCCAGGCCGTTCGTGGCGAAGTCTGAACATGCACAAAGATTGTCGCCCACATTGAGGCCACGGATGTTCACGCTGTAGCTGGATTGGCTGTCGGGATTACTCACTAGGAACTCACCGAACACGGACGCGCTGCGCAGAGATGTGAGTTGGAATGTCTGCTCGCGCCCGAACTGACGGCGCAGTTCCCGCTGCCATTCGATCGGTGGCATGGCGTCCGGCCGGCGTTGACGCGACAAGCGCGGCTGCGTGGGGGAGGGTTGCATCGCTTTCACCCGCTTTGCCTTGGCCGCCTTGTCTTTCATTTGCACTCTCTTTTCGTCTCTTTGTTTGCTCAAGCGGATCCATCAGGGCATGCAGACGGGGCGCCTCACATGGGCCTTGCAGGGACACGAGAGTCTCACTCCAGGTTCTGAACCTGCTCGCGCAGTTGCTCGATCGCCACCTTCATCTCGACCGAGATGTTGGTGAGTTCGAGCGAGGCCGCTTTGGAGCCCATCGTGTTGGCCTCGCGCAGCAGCTCCTGGATCAGGAAGTCGAGGCGCTTGCCGACCTCGCCGCCCTTTTTCAGCAGGCGGGCGATCTCGTCCACGTGGGAGCGCAGGCGGGCGAGTTCTTCGGCCACGTCGATGCGGATCGAATAGGCCGCGGCTTCGTTGAGGGCTCGTTCTTGCAGCGACTCACGCGAGATGGTCTGCGCCGCACCGGTGGCCACAAGCGCCTCGTTCCAGCGTTCGATGAAGCGCTGCTGCTGGCGTTCGATGGCGGCAGGCACCAGCGGCTCGGCCTGGGTGGCCAGCTCGCGCAGGCGCTTCACGCGCTCGAGCAGCACGGTCACCGTCTTGGCGCCTTCGCGCTCTCGGGCTTCGAGCAGTCCGGCCACGCAGCGCTTGGCGGCATCGAGCACGGCGTCGTCGAGCTTTTCGCTCTGTGTGCTGCCCTTGCACCACTGCAGCACCTCGTGCACCGACAGCCCCTGCGCCTTGGGCAACCAGCCTTGCACCGTGCTCTCGAGCCTGGTCAGGCGGTTGAGCTGCTCGGTCTGGGGTTGGGGCCAGGCGTTGTCATTGTCGCGGTGGGTGTTCAGCCGCAGCTCGATCTTGCCGCGGCGGAAGGCCGCACTCAGCAGATCCCGCAATGCGGGTTCCAGCGAGCGAAGCTCGTCGGGGAGGCGAAACCCGAGGTCGAGGAAACGCCCGTTGACCGACCGCAACTCCACCATCACACTCGCTGAGCCAGACCCGGCCGCACGGGGCGACGCGGGCTCGGTGGAAGCTGTGGTTTCTGTCGCAGATTGCGCCCCGGCGGTGGCGCTTGCATACCCGGTCATGCTGTAGACTGGCATTCAAATTTATCGCATTGCAAAATCCGATTATGTCAAAACCGAAGCCCGCCCCCTTGCCTTCCGGCACCGTGGTCGGTGGGTACCAGATCATCAAGAAGTTGGCAGCGGGTGGTTTTGGCGTGGTTTACCTCGCCGAAGACGCTGACCGGCACCTCGTGGCAGTGAAGGAATACCTTCCCTCGTCGCTGGCGGAGCGCGCCCCCGGCGAGCTGACCCCTCGCGTCAAGCCCGAGAAGCAGCCGCTCTACCGGCTGGGTCTGAAAAGCTTCTTCGAAGAAGGCCGTTCGCTCGCGCAGATCAGCCACCCGAGTGTGGTGAGCGTGCTCAACTTCTTCCGCGAAAACGAAACCGTTTACATGGTTATGAACTACCTGCTGGTTGACACCCTGCAGGACTTCATCGTCACCGCGCGCGACCTGAAACGCGACAAGGTCTTCCGCGAGTCCACCATCCGTTCGTTGTTCGATGAAATCCTGCGCGGCCTGCGCATCGTGCACCAGCACAAGATGCTCCACCTGGACATCAAGCCGGCCAACATCTTCATCACCAACGAGAACAAGGCCGTGCTGCTCGACTTCGGCGCTGCGCGCGAAGTGCTCAGCAAAGAAGGCAACTTCATCCGCCCGATGTACACCCCCGGCTTCGCGGCCCCCGAGATGTACCGCCGCGACGGCACGCTCGGCCCCTGGACCGACATCTACGCCATCGGCGCGTGCATCTATGCGTGCATGCAGGGCTACCCGCCCAACGATTCACCCCAGCGCATCGAAAAAGACCGCCTCGCCTTGAGCCTGTCGCGACTGCGCAATGTCTACTCCGACAACCTCATCGAGGTCACCGAGTGGTGCATGTCGCTCGACCCGCTGTCGCGTCCGCAGAGCGTGTTTTCGCTGCAAAAAGAATTGGCGCGTGAGACCGAGCGCCGCTACACCAAGCTCAGCTTCAGCGAACGCCTGAAGCTCCAGCTTGAAAACCTGACTGCCAAGAGCTGACACCATGCGATTCACCGTTTATCAGGTCAGTCGCAAAGGCGGCCGCGAAAAGAACGAAGACCGCATGGGCTATTGCTACACGCGCGATTCGGGTCTGTTTGCGCTCGCCGACGGCATGGGCGGGCACCCTGAAGGCGAAGTCGCTTCGCAGCTGGCGCTGCAGACACTCGCCGCCATGTTCCAGCGCGATGCCAAGCCCACCCTGAAGGAGCCCATGCGCTTTCTTCACGAGGCCATCATCGCGGGACACCACCAGCTGCTGCGCTACGCCACGCAAAAAGCACTCATCGACACGCCGCGCACCACGGTCGTGGCCTGCGTGCTGCAGGGCAACTCCGCGTACTGGGCGCACTGCGGCGACTCCCGTCTGTACCTCGTGCGTGGCGACAAGCTCATTGCCCGCACGCGTGATCACTCGTACTCCGAGCTGCAAGAGACCATGAGCCACGTCGTGCCCATGCCCGAGCGCTTCAACCGCAACGTGCTGTTCACCTGCCTGGGCAGCCCCGGCAAGCCGGTCGTCGACACCGTCGGCCCGCTGCTGCTGCAAAGCGGCGACCGCCTGCTGCTGTGCTCCGACGGCCTGTGGGGCACCGTGAGTGACGCCACCATCACCGAGCAGCTGGCGCGAAACAGCATCGCCGACGCCGTGCCCGAGCTCGTGGAGCAGGCGCTGCGCAATGGCGGCGCCAAGAGCGACAACGTCACCATCCTCGCCATGGAATGGGAGTCGGCCGAAGACAGCGACAGCGCGAGCGGCATCTCCACGCAGTCGCTGGGTGAAGAGGTGTTTGCCTCCACCATCCAGGCCAGCGTGCTGGGCGAGGCGCCGGTCGATGAACTCGACGACGCCGAGATCGAGCGCTCCATCCGCGAGATCAACGAAGCCATCCGCCGCTCTTCGCAGAAGAAGAGCTGAGCCAGGCGCCGCACGCGGCGCTCCTCATCCCCGAGCGGCGGCCTGTGTGCCGCCGCCCTGCATTTTGCCGAGATCACCATGACCTACCTCCGCCAAGCCGGCCGCGCGGCCGACGCCCTGCGTGCCGTCTCGCTCACGCGCCACTACACCAAACACGCCGAGGGCTCGGTGCTCGTGGCCTTCGGTGACACCAAGGTGCTGTGCACCGCCTCGGTCGAAGAGAAGGTGCCGGGCCACAAGCGCGGCAGCGGTGAAGGCTGGGTCACGGCCGAGTACGGCATGCTGCCGCGCGCCACCCACACCCGCAGCGACCGTGAGGCCGCACGCGGCAAGCAGAGCGGCCGCACGCAGGAGATCCAGCGCCTCATCGGCCGCTCGATGCGCTGCGTGTTCGACCTCAAGGCCTTGGGTGAGCGCACCATCCACCTCGATTGCGACGTCATCCAGGCTGACGGCGGAACCCGCACCGCCGCCATCACCGGCGCCTGGGTGGCCGCGGCCGATGCCGTGCGCTCGCTGCAGCAGCGTGGGCTTCTTACGGCGTCGCCCTTGCGCGATGCAGTCGCTGCCGTGTCGGTCGGCATCGTCGAGGGCACGCCCTTGCTCGACCTCGAGTACACCGAAGACTCCGCCTGCGACACCGACATGAACGTCGTGATGACCGGCAGTGGCGGCTTTGTCGAAGTGCAGGGCACCGCCGAAGGCGTCACGTTCTCGCGCAGCGAAATGAACGCACTGATGGACCTCGCCGACAAGGGCATCCGCGAACTCCTCGCCGCGCAGCGCGCAGCCCTGGCGGTCTGACATGCGGCTGGTGCTTGCGTCCAACAATGCCAAGAAGCTGGTCGAGCTGCAGGCGCTGCTCGCGCCCACGGGCCTCACGCTTGTGACGCAGGGCTCGCTCGGCATCAGCGAAGCCGAAGAGCCTCACGTGACCTTCATCGAGAACGCCTTGGCCAAGGCGCGCCATGCGGCGCTGCATGCCAAGGGCCCGGCCATTGCCGATGACTCAGGCCTGTGTGTCGATGCCTTGAACGGGGCACCGGGCGTGCTTTCGGCGCGCTATGCCACCTTGTTCGGCGAGCCCAATAGCGACGCCGACAACAACCGCGTGCTGCTCGCACAGCTGGCGCCACACGCCGACCGGCGCGCCCGTTTCGTGAGTGCCCTCGTGGCCGTGCGTTCGGCCGACGACCCCGAGCCGCTGCTCGCCTTCGGCCGCTGGGATGGCGAGGTGCTGGGTGCGCCGCAAGGCGAGGGCGGTTTCGGCTACGACCCCTTGCTGTTCATCCCCTCGCTGGGCCGCAGCGTGGCCGACCTGAGTTCGGCCGAGAAGAACACCCACAGCCACCGTGCGATCGCCTCACGGCAGATGCTGGCGTTGATGCGAGAGGTGTGGCATCTTGGTTGAGCCGTCGAGCTTCCCCGCGCCACGAAACCCATGAGCCACAGCGGCCCACACATCCCGATCGAGCCCGTGTCCGTGGACACGGCCGATGAGGCATCGACCCCGGTCGCCGCGAGCGACATGCTCGGTCGCTACATGCGCCCTGGCACCTTGTCGCTTGCCGCCTTGCCCCCGCTGTCGATCTACGTGCACCTGCCGTGGTGTCTGAAGAAGTGCCCGTACTGCGACTTCAACTCTCACGAGCAGCGTGACACTGGCGGCATTCCCGAGGCGCGCTACCTCGCTGCACTGCGCGCCGACCTCGAGGCCGCGCTCCCCTTCATCTGGGGCCGTCGAGTGCACAGCGTTTTCATCGGCGGAGGCACCCCGAGCCTGTTTTCGCCTGAGGGCATCGATCAGCTCATCACCGACCTGCGCGCCCGCCTGCCGCTCGAGCCCGCGTGCGAGATCACGATGGAGGCCAACCCCGGCACCTTCGAGCGCGACCGCTTCCGCGCCTTCAGGGCGGCGGGCGTCACGCGGCTGTCCATCGGTGTGCAGAGCTTCGACGACGACAAGCTGCTGGCACTCGGCCGTGTTCACAACGCCGCGCAGGCCTGCGCGGCGGTGGACGAAGCACGCGATGCCTTCGACACCTTCAACCTCGACCTGATGTACGCGCTGCCCGGGCAGACGCCCGCGCAGTTCGAGGCCGATCTCACGCGGGCGCTCGCCTTCGAGCCGCCGCACCTGTCGGTCTACCACCTGACCATCGAGGCGAACACGATGTTCGCCAAGCACCCCCCTGTGGTGCCCGATGACGACACGGCATTCGACATGCTCGACCTCATCACCGAGCGCACCGCATTGACCGGGCTTGAGCGCTACGAGGTGTCGGCCTTCGCGCGCCCCGGGCACCGCTGCGCGCACAACCTCAACTACTGGAACTTCGGCGACTACCTCGGCATTGGCGCGGGCGCGCACACCAAGCTGTCGTTCCCGCACCGCGTGGTGCGCCAGGTGCGTTTCCGTGAGCCGGCGCGGTACATGGCGCAGGCCTTGGCGGGCTCGGCAGTGTCGCAGGACAACGAGGTCGAGCGCTCACAGTTGCCCTTCGAGTTCATGCTCAATGCCCTGCGTTTGAAAGAGGGCTTCGAGCTGAGCCGCTTTGCCGAGCGCACCGGCCTGTCGCTTGCGGCCATTCAGAAGCCGCTCGACGAAGCCGAGCGGCAAGGGCTGCTGACCCGGGACTTCACCTGGGCCCAGCCCACAACACGCGGGTTCGATTTTCTCAACGACCTGCAGGCACTGTTCCTATAGGGTCGGCCTGTCGCGCGTCCGAACGCATGAGCGATCGGACCGCATGCCGCAGTGACTGCTGCACCGGCGTTCCACTCAGCTTGGTTCCGGCATGATGCCGCCCCACGGGTTGTCGAGCGCGATCAACCAGGTGCCATCAGGCTGGCGGCGCAGTACGTCACTCGAGCGTCCGCCGAGGGTCACCGTGCGGCCGGCAGCATCGGTGCCCGTGAGAGTCCACAAGGCCATGTGCAGGGCCACGTTGCGGCCTTCTATGATTTGCTGGTCGGTGACATCGAACACCCCTCGCATCGAGATGAACTGTGTGAGCGAGGCGTGTTGCGCATCGGGCCCACGTTGGATGACGCCGGGTTGGATGACCACGGTCGCATCGGTCTCGTAGAAGGCCATCGCAGCAAGCACATCTCCCTGGCGGCGTGCCGACGTGAACTGATGGATCGTGTCATAGGGGGTGGCGGCGGTCATGCAACTCCTTGGAACGTGTTTCAGGCCACGGCGGTGGCTTCGATCTCGAACAGCAGCGAGGGCAGGAAGAGCCGGGCCACGCCCAGCATGGTCTGCGCAGGCTTGGCGTCTGCTGCGGCCAGCCGGCCACTCAGCGCGCTGAAGTTTTTCAGGCAGTCGTCCACGTCGGTGGTGTAGAGGCGGATGTGGACGAGATTGCTCAGCGTCATCCCGGCGGCTTTCAGCAGGGCCTCGAGGTTGTCCACGGCCAGCGTGATCTGGGCCTTCATGTCGCCCTCGTGCTGGGGCCGGCCGTCGGCATCCTGCGCGCATTGGCCCGAGCAAATCAGGGTCTGGCTCGCACCCAGAACAAGCTCCCCCTGGTTGAAACCGTAGCGCAGGGACCAGGACGAGGGATTGATGGGGGTGCGGTGCATGGAACTCCTTGGGGTCGGCCGAGGCCTGTCGTCAAACGCTGGACACCGATCGGTTTTTTGTGGGGCGAATATGAACACAGATCGGTTTCCTGTGTCAAGATTCAACGGTCCCTTCCATCCCGAGGTGGGTTCCATGGCAACCGGTTCGCGACGCGAGCACCTGATCCACACGGCCCTGGCCGTGTTCACCGAACGTGGTTTCCACGGCATCGGCATCGATTCGCTGCTGCAGCGCGCGGGCATGTCCAAGCGAACGCTCTACACGCACTTCAAATCGAAGGATGAACTCATCCTGGCGGCGTTGCGCCTGCAGGACGAGTTGCTTCGCGAGCGTTTGGCGCGGGATGTTGCGCCGGTCGAGATGTCGGCCGAGGACCGTCTGCTCGCCGTCTTCGATCGTGCCGCAGACTGGTTCGCGCGGCCAGACTTTCACGGCTGCGTGTTCGTCAAGGCCGTGGGCGAGCTGGCTGAGTCGTCACCACCGGTGAGGATGCTGGCGCGGGAGTACAAAGCCCTGATGCGCTCGCACCTGCAGGCCTTGAGCCAGGTCGTGGGGGTTGTCGATCCTGACGCCCTCGCGGACCAGATGGCCTTGTTGATGGAGGGTGCCGTGGTCACGGCCCAGGTGGCCGGCACCAGCCAGGCGGCGCAAACCGCTCGGCGCATCGCCAAGCTGTTGTTGGACGAAGCACCGCGCCACCAGCGGCATTGAGCGCGGCCCGTGTGGTCGGCGCTGTCAGCTCAGCTGTGCCTTGTCCAGGCCGAACGCTGCGTCGTTCGCGCCGGGCACGGTGGTGAATCCGACGTTGATGCGGTTCCAGCCGTTGATGGCCATGATCGAGAAGCTGAGGTCCGACAGCTCCTTCTCTGACAGCTGAGTGCGAACACGCTCGTACAACTCGTCGGGCACACCATGCGTGGTCAGCGTGGTCAGCGCCTCGGTCCACGCCAATACCGCGCGCTCGCGAGGCGCAAAGAGCGTGGACTCACGCCAGACCGGCAGGTGGTAGATGCGCAGCGGGCGCTCGCCATGCAGCGTGGCCTGCTTCACGTGCATGTCCACGCAGAAGCCGCAGCCATTGATCTGTGAGGCGCGGATGGCCACGAGATCGAGTGTGGTCTCGTCGATGGCGCCGTGCTTGAGCAGCATGTTGAACTCGATGAACTTCTTGAAGAGCTCGGGCGATTGCTGCATGTAGTTGATGCGTTGGGTCATGGTCGTTCCTGGTGTGAAGGTGCAAAGATGCGGGCTGCATCACCCCTCAAGACGTTTCACCTCGCGCGGTTGTGACCGTCTTGCTTCAACCATGCCATGCGGGCACGGATCGGTTCAGCGTTGCACCAGCGTGGCAGCCGCAAACGTGGTGGCGATGCGCGTGAGCTTGTCAGGGTTGCGTTGCACGTGCAGACGCACGATGCGCTCGCCATCGGTCTCGACGCTGTGCACCGACTCCAGCACGCCGTCGACAAAACGCAGCAGGCCCCACGCGCCGTTGATGTGGGCGGGCACCACACGCAGGCGGTCGCCGAGCCGCAGGTGGCCGGCCAGGAACAGCTGGGCAATGCGCGGCCCACCCAGCAGCGGACGTCCGAAGTTGCGCACCTTTGCGCCTCCATCGCCAATCAGCTCGGCGCCCTCGGCCAGCATGGCCTTCAGTGCGCTGAAGTTGCCTTCGTGCTGGGCGTCGGCGAATCCACGCAGCAGGCGCAGGTGCGTGTCGGGGGGCACGGCATAGCGGGGCTGCTCTGCCAGTTGTGCGCGGGCCCGGTGCACCAGCTGGCGGCAAGCTGCCTCACTCTTGTCCAGGATGCGGGCCAGCTCGGCATAGTCGGCATCCAGCACGTCGCGCAACAGGAAGGCCGCCCGGGCTTCGGGTGTCAGCCGTTCCAGCATGAAAAGAAAGGCGACCGACACGTTGCCGGCGTGTTCAAGCCGTTGTTCGGGCGACTTGGGAGCGTCTTCGGTCAGCACCGGCTCGGGCAGCCACATCCCCACATAGTGCTCACGCTGCGCCTTGGCCGACCGCAGCCTGTCGATCGACAGCCGTGTGGTCACCGTCACGAGCCAGGCCTCGGCGTTGTCGAGCGCCGGGTGATCGGCCTCATGCCAACGCAGCCAGATGTCTTGCACCACCTCTTCGGCTTCGGCCACCGAGCCGAGCATGCGGTAGGCGATGCCTTGCAGGCGGGGGCGGAGTTGTTGGAAGGTTTGGGTGAGGGGGTCCATGTCTTTGTCAGACGGTTGACGTCTTGGGTTTGTGACGTCCTCGGGGGATTTTGTCTCAGACGGTTGGTCACCCCGTCGCAGGGCGGGGCCCTACAGGTCCGGTGTGCAGCGGCTTGTGCTTCGATGCACATTCGTCGGTTCTTTGGGGCTGGACGCAAACTGGTTTGTTCATGGCACTGCCGCGCCGGGATTTCGCCCCGGCAGGCGAGTCACCTTTGGCGTCCCCAAGGTAACCCAAAGGACTGCGGCCTGTGAGCGTCGCCCCTGCGGGGA
>JBEGTX010000224.1:0-2682 GCA_041179165.1 Pseudomonadota bacterium
TGAGGTCGTTCTTGTACAGGTTGCTGCGGTAGTCTTTCGACAGCTTGTCGGCGCGGGTGGCCAGGTCGCGCACCTCGGCCGCCACCACGGCGAACCCACGGCCTTGCTCGCCGGCGCGGGCGGCTTCGATCGATGCGTTGAGCGCGACGATGATCACCTGGTTCACGATCTGCGCGAACTCGTCGTTCTTCGAGTGCATCTCGCGGTTGTGCAGCAGCAGCTGGTTGAGCTCACCGTTCCAGCGCTCGAAGGTTTCGATCAGGCCGAGCAGTTGGTCGATCGTCGTGCCCAGGCGGTCGCAGTCTTGCAGCGCATTGCCCTTGAGCGACTGCGTGCCCTTGGTGATGCGGGTCAGCACAGTCTGATGCGACCGCTGCTGTTCCTGGGCCTGCGAGGCCACGGCCGCGAGCTGCTGATCGGAGGAACGTCGCAGCTCCTCGATCTGCTGCTGCAGCGCCTCCGCGCTGGAGCGTGACGCCTGCTCCAGGGCTTCGGTGGTTTGCCGCGCGGCATCGGCCGTGCGTTCAGCCCGGGCCAGCGCCACCCTGTACACGATGAAAGCGCCGGCGGCGAGGCCCAGGATGAAGAGTGCGATTTGAAGCATCATGGCATCGGGTGGCTAGGGTGGTGGAACACAGGCTCGATTCAGAGCGCTGCGGCCCGGGTGTTCGACGGCTCGTTCTTGGCCGCCTGAATGCGGGCACACAGAGCGTCGAACGACATGGCCGCGCCCAGGGAAGCGGCAAACTTGTCGGGCAGGGCGATCACGGTCTCGAAGGGACGGAAGTCGGCGTCGGTCTTGTCGTCGAGCAGGTTGATGGCAATGGTGCCGCCTTCCTTCTCGATGAAGCCCTTCACGGCGTCCATGCCCACACCGCGGCCCGAGACTTCCGTCACCTCGGCGGCGGTGGACAGCCCCGAGTTGAAGATCAGCTGAGCGATGTCTTCGGGCGACGTCTTGTCGCCTTCGGCAATCAGCTGGGCCTCGACGGCCTTCTGGCGGATGCGGGCGATGGCCAGACCGCGGCCGTCGTCACGCAGGCGGATCCACAGGTGGCCGTCGTCGACCGCCAGGCTCAGGCTGATGAGGCCGGCAGCCGGCTTGCCTTGGGCTTCGCGCACGGCAGCGGGTTCAATGCCGTGGTCGACCGAGTTGCGCAGCAGGTGGGTGAAGAGGTTTTTCAGCAGGCCGCTGGCCTGCGTGCGAACCACGATGCCGCGTTCGTCGATTTCAACGTTGGGCACTTCCTTGCCGAGTTCCTGGGCCAGTGAGGGCAGGGATTCGAGCGTGCCGCTGAGGATCTCGGGCAGGGTTTGCGTGCCGATCATGTTGAGCACGCGGCCCACATGCTGCAACGCTCCGCGCATGGCTTCGGCATCGTTCTGGTCCACGCCCACCAGCAGCTGCAGCGCTTGCTGAACGGTGTCGCGCTCGACCATCAGGAACTTCTCCACGCCGGCACGGCGGCCTGGGCCCTTGCGGCCGAGCACGGTGTCGTTCACGTGTGAGTACTTGTCGACCAGCACCTTGACCTCGTCGAGCTGGGCCAGCAGGGCAGCCTGGTCCCACAACACTTCTTCGTCCTGGCGCAGGTCGTCGTAGTGTTGTTCGGTGATGTGCACTTGATTGGTCAGACCGAGCAGGTTGTAGGTCCGCGCATTGCCCTTGATCGTGTGCATGTTGCGGAACAGCAGGTTGATCGAGTCAAGGTTCTTGCTCTCGGCAGCCTGGATCAGGCGCTTGTTGTCTTCGATGAAGACGCGTGCGCTGTCAATGAACTCGTGGAACTTCTCCTGGCTCACGGCCAGGATCTCGCCAATCATCTGCAGCTCGCGTTTGCGGGTGTTGGCTTCGTTTTCCAGGCGCTTGAGTTCGGTCACGTCGCGCACGCAGAGCATGAGCTTGTCGACGTTGCCACTCTCGTCGCAGATGGGCGACCAGCTCAGGGCCAGCGATTTGACCCGGCCGTCGGGCAGTGTCTTGTCGAATTCCGTGACCAGCAGGTGGGAGTTGAACTCGTAGTTCATCTCGTCTTCGCCAATGCACGAGGCCACGGCCGCGTCCACCTGCGACAGGGCGTCGGCACCCACGCTGGTGTTGTCGAACACCAGCTGCATGACGTGCTGGTCGGCGATGTCCTTGGTCTCGAAGATCGTTTCCAGGTAGGCCGAGTACTCGGGGTGGATCAGCCCACCCGTCACGACGGTCAGCACCCCTTGCGGCATGTTCTGCAGCATGGCGTTGATGTCGTTGGTCTTCTGGCGCAACTGGGCGGTGCGTTCGGCCACGCGCTTCTCGAGAGAGGCGTAGAGCAAGGCGTTGTCGAGTGACACCGACAGCTGGCCGGCGATCATGGCCACCGAGTCCAGGCGGTCGCCGCTGAAGGCTTTGCGCCGCTGGTTGTTTTCAAGAACGAGCATGGCGTTGAGCTGGCCCTGTTTCAGGATGGGCGACAGCATCAGCGAGCACTGGTCGAAGCGCTGCACGTACGGGTCGGCCGAGAAGCGGTCGTCGCCGGTGGCGTCGTCGATCACCAGCAGTTCGCCCGTGCGTTCGGCATAGCGGAACACCGACAGCGGCACGTCGCCGGCGGCGCCGGCTTCTTCCACCGTGATGGCCGCGCCTTCGTTGCCGAGGGAGCTGGCCATGACCCAGGTGTTGCTGCCTTCGTCGGCTCGCAC
>JBEGTX010000225.1:0-4452 GCA_041179165.1 Pseudomonadota bacterium
GCATCGTGGCCGAGCTGACCGGCCAGAAGAAGAACCGCAGCTACAGTTATCAGCCATACATCGCGCTGCTTGCGCTTTGACACCAGGGCAGGGCATGACCGAAGACCAACTCGAACAAGAAGCCTTGGGCTGGCTGGTTGATGTGGGCTACCGCGCGGTTCGCGGCCCCGACATCGCGCCCGATGGCGACTCACCGGAACGCCCTCACTACCGCGAGGTGCTGCTGACCGCCCGCTTGCGCGATGCCATTGCCCGCCTCAACCCTGGCATCCCCGCCACTGCGCGCGATGACGCGCTTGCGCAGATCGCCGACCTGGGCACGCCGGTGCTGATGTCAGCCAACCGCCACTTTCACCGTTTTTTGATCGGTGGTGTTCCAGTTCAGTACCAGCAGAACGGTGACACCCGCGGGGACTTTGTTCGGCTGATCGACTGGGCTGACCCTTCGCAGAATGAGTGGCTGGCCGTGAACCAGTTCACCATCAAAGGGGCGCACCACACTCGCCGGCCCGACATCATCTTGTTCGTGAATGGCTTGCCGCTGGTATTGCTGGAGCTGAAGAACCCGGCCGATCAGAACGCGAGCATCTGGAAAGCCTACGACCAGATCCAGACCTACAAGGCGCAGATTCCTGATGCGTTTCTGTACAACGAGGTGCTGGTGATTTCGGACGGCACCGAGGCCTTGATGGGGTCGCTGTCGAGCGATGCCGAGCGCTTCATGGCGTGGCGCACCATTGACGGCCAGACGCTGGACCCGTTGGGCCAGTTCCAATCGCTGCAGACGCTGGTGCGGGGTGTGCTGGCCCCGGCCTATCTGCTCGACTTCCTGCGCTACTTCGTTCTCTTTGAAGACGACGGCGCGCTGGTCAAGAAGATCGCGGGCTACCACCAGTTCCATGCGGTGCGCTCGGCCATCTTGCAGGTGGTGGCGGCCTCTCGGCCCGGTGGTTCGCACAAGGGCGGCGTGGTCTGGCACACGCAAGGCAGCGGCAAGAGCATCACCATGACCTGCTTTGCGGCGCGTGTGATGCAAGAGCCCGCCATGGCCAACCCGACGATCGTGGTCATCACCGACCGCAATGATCTGGACGGCCAACTCTTCGGCGTGTTCAGCCTGGCGCAAGACTTGTTGAGAGAGCAGCCGGTGCAGGTGAGCACCCGGCAAGACCTGCGCACCAAGCTGGCCAACCGGCCTTCGGGCGGCATTGTGTTTGCCACCATCCAGAAGTTCATGCCGGGTGAAGACGAAGACACATTCCCGGTGTTGTCGGACCGGCAGAACATCGTGGTGATCGCTGATGAAGCGCACCGCACGCAATACGGCTTCGAGGCCAAGCTCAAGACGGTGAAGTCGCGCGGAGGAGCATCTCCCACAGGCGCGGTCGTGACCGGTGCAGGCCAAGCCTCGGTCTACAGCGCCGACTTGGCCCCTCCGCCCTATGCCGTAGAGAGCCAGACACAGAAGTACCAGGTGGGCTATGCCCAGCACCTGCGCGATGCCTTGCCCAACGCCACCTTCGTGGCCTTCACAGGCACCCCGGTCAGCAGTGAAGACCGCGACACCCGCGCCGTGTTCGGAGACTACATCCATGTCTACGACATGCAGCAGTCGAAAGAGGATGGCGCCACCGTGGCCATCTACTACGAGTCGCGCTTGGCCAAGCTGAGCCTCAAGGAAGACGAACTGCCCCACATCGACGATGACGTCGACGCGCTCACCGAAGACGAAGAGGAAAGCACGCAGGCACAACTCAAGAGCCGCTGGGCCGCCCTCGAGAAAGTGGTGGGCGCCACCCCTCGTGTCGCCAGCGTGGCGCTCGACTTGATTCAGCACTTTGAAGAGCGCGACAAGGCCCAGCCGGGCAAGGCGATGGTGGTGGCCATGAGCCGCGACATCTGCGTGCACCTTTACGACGAGATCATCAAGCTGCGCCCCGACTGGCACAGCGACGACCCAGAGAAGGGCGGCATCAAGATCGTGATGACAGGCTCGGCCAGCGACAAGCCGCTGCTGCGCCCCCACATTCACAATGCCCAAACCAAGAAGCGGCTGGAGAAGCGTTTCAAGGACCCGATGGATCCATTGCGGCTGGTGATCGTTCGCGACATGTGGCTGACGGGTTTCGATGCGCCCTGTGTTCACACCTTGTACGTGGACAAGCCCATGAAGGGCCACAACCTCATGCAGGCCATCGCCCGCGTGAACCGTGTGTTCAAAGACAAGCAAGGTGGCTTGGTTGTGGACTACATCGGCATCGGCAACGAGCTGAAGGCCGCCATGAAGGAGTACACCGCCAGCAAGGGCAGAGGCAAGCCAACCGTCGATGCCCACGAGGCCTACAGCCTGCTGGCTGAGAAGCTCGATGTGCTGCGAGCCATGTTGCATGGCCATGACTACAGCGACTTCCTGACTGGCGGCTACCGCTCGCTCGCCGGCGCAGCCGATCACATCCTGGGCATCAAGACAGACCAGGGACGCGATGGCAAGAAGAGATTTGCCGACACCGCACTCGCCATGAGCAAGGCCTTCTCACTGTGCTGCACCTTGGATGAAGCCAAGGCTGTGCGCGAGGAAGTGGCGTTCATGCAAGCCGTGAAGGTGATCCTCACCAAAAAGGACATTGTCAAAAAGAAGCGCACCGACGAAGAGCGCGACCTGGCCATCCGCCAGATCATCAGCTCGGCCGTGGTGTCGGACCGCGTGGTGGACATCTTCGACGCCGTGGGTTTGGACAAACCCAACATCGGCCTGTTGGACGACGACTTCCTGGCTCAAGTCAAGAATCTTCCCGAGCGCAACCTGGCGGTGGAGCTGCTCGAGCGCTTGCTTGAAGGCGAGATCAAGAGCCGGTTTGCCAGCAACGTGGTGCAGGAGAAGAAGTTCTCGGAGCTGCTGTCCAACGTGATCAAGCGCTATCAGAACCGCTCCATCGAAACCGCACAGGTGATGGAAGAGCTGGTCGACATGGCCAAGAAATTCCGCGAAGCCGCAGCTCGGGGCGAAACGCTGGGGCTGAACGACGACGAAGTGAAGTTCTACGACGCGCTGGTGACCAACGAGTCTGCGGTGCGTGAGCTGAGTGATGAAACGCTCAAGAAGATCGCACACGAACTCACGGCGAACTTGCGGATGAACATCAGCGTGGACTGGTCAGAGCGCGAGAGCGTGCGCGCCAAACTGCGCCTGATGGTCAAGCGGATTCTGCGCAAATACAAGTACCCACCCGACCACGCCGATGCAGCAGTGGAGCTGGTGCTGGAGCAAGCCCAATCGTTGGGGACAGAGTGGACTGACTGACCGGCAAGCTGTCGCCGGTCGGCCATCACACTCCACGCATCAAGACGCCTTGCGCTTCTGCCACGCCACCAGCTCACCCACGATGCCCTTGCGGAAGGCAGCCACGCAGAACACGAAGATCACGCCGATGATGACGGTGACCCAGGAGCCCACGCGGTCGGCCAGGAAGTTCTGCAGGCCGATGATGCTGAAGGCCCCGATGACCGGGCCGGTGAAGGTGCCCAGGCCGCCGAGCAGCGTCATGAGAATGACTTCGCCGGAGAGGTTCCAGGTCACGTCGCTCAAGGTGGCGAAGCCGAGCACGAGGGTCTTGAGCGCGCCTGCCAGGCCGGCCAGCGAGGTGGACAGCACGAAGGCGAGCAGCTTGTAGCGGTCGACGTCGTAGCCGAGCGAGATGGCACGGGGTTCGTTCTCGCGGATGGCCTTGAGCACCTGGCCGTAAGGCGAGTGAACGATGCGCAGAATCAGCAGGAACACGCCCACGAAAACGGTCAGCACGAGGAAGTACATGGCCAGGTCGTTCTGCAGCGGGATCAAACCGAACAGGTGGCCGCGTGGCACCCCCTGCAGCCCGTCTTCACCGCCGGTGAACGGTGCTTGCGAGCAGACGAAGAAGATCATCTGCGCCAGCGCCAGCGTGATCATGGCGAAGTAGATGCCCTGGCGCCGCACGGCGATGAGGCCCACCCCCAGCCCGAGCAGGCCGGCCACCCCCATGCCAGCGAGGATACCCAGCTCCGGCGTGAGCCCGGCCGAGCGCACCAGCCAGCCGGTGCCGTAGGCGGCTGCGCCCATGAAGGCCGCGTGCCCGAACGACAGCAAACCGGTGAAACCGAGCAGCAGGTTGAAGGCGCAGGCGAAGATGGCGAAACACAGCGCCTTCATCATGAAGATGGGGTACACGCCCACGAACGGCGCGATGATGAGCAAGGCGAGCCCGGCGAGCCAGAACAGGCGGGCGCGCTGGTTCAGCCACGGGGTCACTGACGCGGGGGTCGCCGCAGGGGTCACGGTGGGAGTCACAGCGGGAGTCACAGCGGGTGTGGTCATGTCAACGCTCCTTTCCGAACAGGCCGGCGGGGCGGATCATCAGCACGATGGCCATGATCACGAACACCACGATGCTGGATGCTTCTGGATAAAACACTTTG
>JBEGTX010000226.1:0-6649 GCA_041179165.1 Pseudomonadota bacterium
TCGTGCCGGGTTTGAGCGCAGCGCAAGGCCTGGGCTTCTCGAAATGGGGCGCGGGCGCGGTCATCAGTGCGGGCGTGATGCTCGGCATCGGCGCCATGCTGTGGCTCGACCATGCCTGGCCGCACGCCCACTTCGACACCGCGGGACATGCCACACGGCCCGCCGCGCCCGCCGTGCGCGCCAGGGTGTGGCTCTTCGTGGTGGCCATCATCCTGCACAACATCCCCGAGGGCATGGCGGTAGGTGTCGCGATGGGGGCCGATCTGGCCAACGCCAACGGGCTGGCCATGGGCATTGCACTGCAAGACGTACCCGAAGGCCTGGTGGTGGCGCTGGCCCTCGCAGGAGCCGGCCTACCGCGGGGCAAGGCCGCGCTGATCGGCATGGCCTCAGGCCTGGTTGAGCCGGTGTCTGCCTTGATGGCTGCGCTCGCTGTGGGATTGTTTTCGGCCCTGCTGCCTTGGGGCCTGGCCTTTGCAGCCGGTGCCATGTTATTTGCCGTCAGCCACGAGGTGATTCCGGAGTCTCACCGCAACGGGCATGAAACTGCAGCCACCTTGGGCCTGGCCCTCGGCTTCTGCCTGATGATGACGATGGACACGGCCCTGGCCTGATCTGACGGTCAGGGACGCAACGGCAGCACCTCGGGGTTGAGTGCAGAGGGCGGTCGCCCTGCATGGGGCCCTGCGCCCAGCGCGGCAATGAGGTTGTCGGCGGCGAGGTTCGCCATGGCGCGCCGTGTGGCCACTGTCGCGCTGGCGATGTGCGGCGTGAGGACGACGTTGCTGAGCGACAGCAGTTCAGGCGCCACCGCAGGCTCCGCTTCGAACACATCGAGACCGGCCGCGGCGAGCCGGCCCTGGCTCAGCGCATGGGCCAAAGCAAGGTCGTCCACCACCCCGCCACGCGCGATGTTGACCAGCGTGGCAGTGGGTTTCATCAACGCCAGTTCGGCAGCGCCGATGGCATGGTGGGCCGAAGGCGAATACGGCAGCACCAGCACCAGGTGGTCGGCCTCGCGCAGCAGCGACGCCTTGTCCACATAGGACGCGCCGCAGGCCTGCTCGAGGTCAGGGGCCAGGCGTGAACGGTTGTGATAGATCACCCGCATGCCGAAGCCCAGTGCTCCCCGCCGCGCGATGGCTTGGCCGATGCGGCCCATGCCGAGCACGCCCAGCGTGGCGCCATGGATGTCGGTGCCGGTGAACATGTCGACGGCCCACTTCGTCCACTCGCCCCGGCGCAGGAAGTGCTCGGACTCGCTGATGCGGCGCGCCGTGGCCATCATCAAGGCGAAGCCGAAGTCGGCCGTGGTTTCGGTCAGCACATCGGGCGTGTTGGTGCAGAGCACGCCATGGGCCGTGCAGGCCGGCACGTCGAAGTTGTTGAAGCCGACGGCCATGTTGCACACCGCGCGCAACTGCGGACTGGCCTGCAACACCTCGGCGTCGATGCGCTCGCTGCCTGTCGTGAAGGCGCCCCGCTTGCCTTGAAGGCGGCGGATCAGCGAGGCCTTGTCGAACACCTCGTCGGCCGGGTTGTCGTCCACCTCGAAGTGTTCGCGCAGGCGGTCGACGATGTCGGGGAAGACCGCGCGAGCCACGAGCACACGGGGCTTCATGGCAGCACCAGTTCGTTCACCGCTTCACTGAGCGCGCCTGTCAAGCGCGTGGGGCGGCGCGTTTCGCGGTCCACATAGACATGCACGAAATGTCCTTTCGCCGCCGTGAGCGATTCACCTTCGGCAAAGAGACCGATCTCATAGCGCACGCTCGACGAGCCCACGTGTGCCACCCGCAGGCCGACCTCGATCTTCTGCGGAAATGAGACAGACGAGAAGAAGTTGCAGTGTGTCTCGGCCACCAGGCCGATGACGCGGCTCTTGTCGAGGTCTAGTGCGCCGCACTCGATCAGGTAGCGGTTCACCGCCGTGTCGAAGAGAGCGTAGTACACGACATTGTTCAAGTGTCCGTAGACATCGTTATCACCGAGGCGGGTGTCGAGCTGCTCGAAGCGTCGGTATTGGTTGCGGGGTTCGGGGCTGGGTCTTGTGCTCATGCCCTCTATTGTTCCACCGGGCGTTCTGCGCGCCGATGCACTCGGTTTTAGGGCTTACCCCCTAATATGGTGCATTGCAGCATCAAAGGCTTGATCTGTGCGGTTGAAGTCGTATACTGAACCCCATGGTGCAGCGCAGCAAAAGCTGTATCAAGTCCCCCCTCACATTGGAGATTTCATCATGCTGACCGCAGAACAATTCGCAGCCGCCAACAAAGCCAGCCTTGAAACCCTGTTCGGCCTGACCGGCAAGGCGTTCGAAGGCGTCGAAAAACTGGTCGAACTGAACCTGCAAGTGGCCAAGGCCGCTTGGGGCGAAATGGCCGAAACCACCAAGGCCGCTCTGTCTGTCAAGGACGCACAAGAGCTGTTGGCCCTTCAAGCCAGCTTGCTGCAGCCTGCCGCTGAAAAAGCCGCTGCCTACAGCCGTCACCTGTATGACATCGCTGCAAGCACCAACGCCGACATCAGCGCCGCCGCCGAAGCCCAAGCTTCCGACGCACAACGCAAGTTCATGTCGGTGGTCGACACCGCCGTCAAGAACGCGCCAGCCGGCACCGAAAACGCCGTCGCTCTGGTGAAGTCGGCTGTGGCCGCTGCCAACAACGCTTACGAAAGCGTGCACAAGGCTGCCAAGCAAGCGGCTGACGTCGCTGAAGCCAACTTCCAAGCCATCACGACCACGGCCGTGAAGGCCACGCAAGCGGCTTCCAAGCAACCTAAGCAGCGCGCCGCTGCCTAAGACCTGCCGAGGAGGCGGCAACGCCTCCCGGTGGTTCAGTGCTCGCACCGGGCTTCGCCGCCCTCTCCAGGTTTCCTCAGCGGGTGCTTGGGTCTCTGAAGGCGAAGCGCAAGGTCGGTCACCGTGACCGATCCAGACCGGGTAGAACGCGATTTCTCGATCAAGTATTCAAGGGCCTGGTGGCAACACCAGGCCCTTTTTTTGTACGGCCGCCAAGTTGAATGGGTCCGAGCAGGAGGACGGGGCGATAACAGCAGCCCGTGCACACTCGGTCACCCCCGGCCGCTCCACGCCGTCGATGCCCACATGCCGCAGGACACACCTGCGACACGCCGCCATGGCTACTTCGTTTTCGCTGCGATCCGCGCCTTCAGCTCGGGCAGCAATTCCAGCGCAATCGCACGTCCGGCAGCGATCGACTGTTTGCGCGCTGCGAAGTTGGCACTCGACACTCCGGACAGCCGGGGCCGCATGACGACATCCGCTTCGCGCAGCTCGAAGGTGTTGATGCTGCGCCCCATGATGGAGAAGGTCTGCAGCAGCATGCGCATCGGGTCGGTGGTGACCGCCCCATCGGGCACGGCAGAGATGTCGACCGCGATCACGAGGTCGGCGCCCATCTGCTTGGCAAAGCGCACCGGAACGGGCGACACCAGGCCGCCGTCCACGTACTCGCGCGTGCCGATGCGCACCGGCATGAACACGGCCGGCACCGCGCTCGATGCACGAACTGCAGCGCCCGTGTCACCGCGCTGAAAGAGGATGGGGTTTCCGTTGTCGAGGTCGGTTGCGACGATGCCGAGCGGCATGCGCATGCCCTCGATCTGCTTGCCGCCGGTGTTGTCACGCACGAACTTGGCCAGCGCCTCGCCCCGGATCAAGCCGCGGCCCGGAAAGGACCAGTCGGCAAAGGCCGCTTCGTCCATGCTCTCGGCCGTCACGGCGAGTGCCGCGCCGTTCTTGCCCGATGCGTACAGCGCGGCCACCACACTGCCGGCCGACGTGCCGACCACCAGGTCCGGCTTGATGCCGTTTTCTTCCAGCACCTGAATGATGCCGATGTGGGCGAAGCCGCGCGCGGCACCACCTCCAAGGGCCAACCCGATGCGGGGCGGACGTGGCGACGGCTTCGGGGCCACCAGGGACGGTGCCACGGGCTCGGATGCCACCGGTGGCGACACGGGCGCCGGTGGCGGAGGCGCCAGCGAAAGGCAACCGGACAAGGTCGCAATCGACACGAGCACGAAAGCGGCGCGAACCACGCTGCGGCGGAGTGCGGACAAAGAAGATTCGGGAGACAGAGGTTGCATGGCCCGATTGTAGAAGCGACGACGACCGCTCTTTCCACGGCGACCTCCCACAGCCACCACAGGGCGAAGCCTCTCCCTTAGATGCCACCAGAATAAACATTCAACGAAAATGTTCTTCGCATATATATAGATGCTTTGTACATTCATTCCCATCGCCCGGCTGGACCGCGGGTTTCTCCAGCATCACAGGGCGTTTCATGGATTGGATTGCGGTTCTCGCCGGTTTCGGCGTCGGGGCCATCGTGGGGTTGACCGGCGTGGGAGGGGGCTCGCTCATGACGCCTTTGCTGCTGACCGTCTTCAAGCTGAACCCGGCCGTGGCCATTGGCACCGACCTCTGGTTTGCAGCCATCACGAAGACATCAGGCTCTATCGCCCATCATCGTCACGGACATGTGGACTTCAAGGTGCTGTGGCTGTTGCTGGCCGGCAGCATCCCGGCCTCCATCGCCACGCTGGCGCTCATGCACTACACCGGCGTCACCAAGGGCTGGGCCAGCGCTCTCACGTTTTCGCTGGGCATCGCCCTGCTGTTAACGGCGGTCACTGTGGCGTTCAAGGAGGTCTGGCACTCGGTCGGGCTGAAGCTCGAGCGCTGGATCCCGCCGTCGCGCAAGCCGACCTTCACCGTGATCTCTGGTCTAATTCTGGGTGTGCTCGTGACGCTCAGCTCCATTGGGGCAGGTGCCGTGGGCGCAACGCTGATTCTGCTGCTGTACCCCCGCATGGAAGCCCGGCGCCTGGTAGGCACCGACATCGCCCATGCCGTGCCCCTGACACTCGTGGCCGGCATCGGACACGCGACAATGGGCAACGTGAACTGGGAGCTGCTGGTGGCCCTGTTGATAGGTTCCATTCCAGGCATCTGGATCGGCGCCCAGCTCACCCGAAAAATGCCGGAGTCCGTGGTGCGCGTGCTGTTGTGCGTGGCCCTTGTGACCGCCGGAATCAAAGTCATCACCTGACACTCAACGATCGATCACGATGTACCAGTACACCTCTTTCGACACCCGTTTCGTCAAACAGCGCGCAGCGCAGTACCGCGACCAGCTCGAGCGCAACCTCGCCGGCACGCTGGGCGACGACGAATTCCGGCCGCTGCGCCTGCAAAACGGCTGGTACGTGCAACGCCATGCCCCGATGCTGCGTGTGGCCGTGCCTTACGGTGAACTGAGTTCCGCTCAAGTGCGTGCACTGGCGCGCATCGCCCGCGACTTCGACCGCGGCTATGCCCACCTGACCACGCGCCAGAACGTGCAGTTCAACTGGATTCCACTGAACCGCAGTGCCGACGTGATGGACCTGCTGGCCGATGTGGGCATGCACGGCATCCAGACCAGCGGCAATTGCATCCGCAACACCACGAGCGACTGCTTTGCCGGCCTCGCGCCTGATGAAGTCATCGACCCGCGCCCGTACTGCGAAGTGCTGCGCCAGTGGAGCACGCTGCACCCCGAGTTCGCGTTCCTGCCGCGCAAGTTCAAGATCGCGGTGACCGGCGCGCTGGAAGACCGCGCTGCCATTGCCTGGCACGACATCGGTCTGCACCTCCTCAAGAACGAAGCGGGTGAGATCGGTTTCAAGGTGCTGGTCGGCGGCGGCATGGGTCGCACGCCGGTGGTGGGCACCGTCATCCGCGAATTCCTGCCGTGGCAGCAGATCCTCGTGTTCATCGAGGCCATCGTGCGCGTGTACAACCAGCACGGTCGTCGCGACAACATGTACAAGGCTCGCATCAAGATTCTGGTGAAGGCCGAAGGCCAGCGCTTCATCGACGACGTCGAACGCGAGTTCAAGGAGATCCTCGAACACGACGTCGACGGTGATGCCCACATCATTCCGCAGGCCGAACTCGACCGCGTGGCCGCCAGCTTCGTGCTGCCCGAGGGCGTGAGCGCCCGTGCCTCCACGTTCAGCGTGGCAGACGACGCCCCCCTCGCCTACAAGCGCTGGCTCGAGCGCAACGTGCACGGCCACAAGCTCAGCGGCTACCGTGCCGTGACCTTGTCGCTCAAGCGCCTGGGCCAGGCCCCGGGGGATGCCACCGACGAGCAGATGGACCGCGCGGCCGACCTGGCCGACCGCTTCAGCCACAGCGAACTGCGGGTCTCGCACGACCAGAACTTCGTGCTGCCCTGGGTGCTCGAGACCGACCTCTTCGCCCTGTGGGAAGCCGCCCGTGACGCCAGCTACGCGACGCCCAACATCGGTCTGCTGACCGACATGATCAACTGCCCGGGCGGTGACTTCTGCGCGCTCGCCAATGCCCGCTCCATCCCGATCGCCGAAGCCATTGCCGAGCGTTTTTCCGACCTCGACGAGCTGTATGACATCGGCGACATCGACCTGCACATGAGCGGCTGCATCAACTCCTGCGGCCACCACCACAGCGGCCACATCGGCATCCTCGGCGTCGATAAGGACGGCAAGGAGTGGTACCAGGTGTCGCTGGGCGGCTCTGACGGCTCCCGCATCAGCGGCCCCTCGGTGGCAGGCAAGGTGATCGGTCCCTCATTCGCCGCCGACGAAGTGCCTGATG
>JBEGTX010000227.1:0-14821 GCA_041179165.1 Pseudomonadota bacterium
GGGCCCACGCTCACGCGGTCGCACAACCTGAGGAGGATGTCGAACTGCTCCTTGACAACCTTGCCGTCCGGACCGACGAGGTTGCGCAAGTTGTACATCGATTGGGCATCGACGATGGCACCCGACAGAAAGGCGTCGGGCGCGTCATCGGTGTTGTCTTTGTCGACAGCCAGGAAGGTGGAGACACGCGCCTCGGCCAAGGGCACCGCCCAGGGTTCGCCCAGGTGATCGTGCGGCGTAGCCCGGTTGGAGCGCCCGTCTTCTTTCAGGATGAGCTCTGCCCAGTCGAGTGCTCCGGTGAGCATCCAGGCCGCCTGGGCCCGCGCGCGTTCGGCGCTCTCGACCTGCACGGCACGCCACTGCTGCCAGATCATGGACGTGGCCAGCGTGGTCACCAGTGTCACGATGATGAGCGCCATCAGCAAGGCGGCTCCGCTTTGCGGTGCGGGTCTGGTGGGAGGCGTGCGCCGCGAGCCTTTGCGCATTGGCACTGTGGGGTGGTCGTGCTTCATTTCTTGAGCGAAATGTCGCGCGTGATGTTGCCCATCGTGCCCTGCTCGCCGGAAAAACTCAGCAGCAAACGCACGCCGTCGGGACTGTCCGGCACATCGGGTGCATCACCGGTGGACTGCGCATTGCTCCAGGTCTTGTCGCGGTTGTAGTACACCTGCCACTGCGACACGCCGATCAGTGCGCGCAGCTGGCCCGGCTCATTGCCGATGAACTGCTTGCTCGACACCCACTGGTCTTCCAGGGCGCGGGTGGTGGTGACAGGTGGGCCGGCCCACCGGAACCACACATTGTTCTTCAACGACCAGACGACCAGTTGAACGCCATTGGGTGAGCGGCGCGTGAGGGTGAGCCGGGCGCCATCGAAGGTGGGGTTCTGCTTCAGCGCAGCGGTAGGCTGCAGCGCATTGAGGTCTTGCTCCCATTGCCCGAGCACCGCATTGATGCGCAGCAGCTGGTCGAGCTTTTGCTGGCTCGCATCGCGGGTGCGCATGATGCCGTCGACGCCCCGCCACGACATGATGGAGACAGTGGCCATGATCGACATGGCCACCAGCACTTCCACCAGCGTGAACCCGCGAGAGGGCATGAATCGGGCTCTCATTGCGTCACTCGCTTTACCACGGTGGACAGGCTGAGGATGGTGTGGCCTTCGGCGTTCACCACTTTGGCTTCGACCCGTCTGAACGCGGGGTTGGGTGTGGGCCGCACGATCAATGTGCCGGGGTAGGTCGCACCGAGCTGCTCGCAACTGAAGTCGGAGTCACCGGTGCCGGGGAAGTTTTCGGTGAGGCGAATGTTCGTGAGTTCGTTTTCGGCACACCATTGCGCAGACGTGACCTCCACCATGCGCTGCGCGTTGTCTGCCAGCGCTCCGGCCGCCTTGATGCCTGCGCCTAGCGTGACGGCCACGATGGCCAGCGCCACGAGCACTTCAATCAGCGTGAAGCCACGCTGCGCGTGACGGGCGAGGGGCCGCTCCTGGTGGCGAGGGTTGGTCATGATGCAGGCGCCTCTTCGACCGCCACAGGCACAGCAAACGGGCCGAGCCCATCGGTGGTCAACATCAGCCGTTGGTCATTGAGCCGCAGCACGATGCGCTGCTCGCCGATGATGGGCTCCGGGCCGAGCGTGACGAGGGGCGCGCCGATCACCTCGGCCGTCACGCCCTCGTTGAGCCAGCGGCTGGGCAACTCGTTGCCCGCGGGCAAGCCGACGAACCGAAAGCCACTGGCATTCTGTTCGGTGGGCCGGGGCTCCCAGCGCACGGCGATGCCGGAGGCGCGCGATTGCGCGCGTGCCGACTCGAGCAGCGCGCCCAGGCGCGCCGCTTCGTTTTCAAGTGCCGTGGACGAGGAGTCGCGCAGCGCGAATGTCGCCAGGCCCGATGCCATGGCGATCAGCGCCACCACGAGCAGAAGCTCGATCAGCGTGAAGCCGCGTTGGCGTTGGGCCCGGGCGCTCACCTTACTGCCAGGAGCCGACTTCGGCGTCGAGGCCTTCACCGCCGGCGAGGCCGTCGGCGCCGAAGCTGTAGACGTCGACCGGGCCCTTCACGCCGGGATTGGCGTATTGGTAGGGGTTCTGCCATGGGTCGGCCGGCAGCTTGTCGAGGTAAGGCTTCCAGTTGGGCGGAATGATGCCGACCGTGGGCTTGGCCACCAGGGCCTGCAGGCCTTGTTCGCCCGATGGGAAGCGCTGGTTGTCGAGCTTGTAGAGCTTGAGGGCCTGCATGAGGTTGTTGACGTCGGTGCGGGCCGCGGTGACGCGCGCTTCAGCGGCGCGCTCCAGCACGTTGGGGACGATCAAGGCGCCGAGCACACCGATGATCACCAGCACGACCATCAGCTCGATCAGCGTGAAACCGCGGGCGCGGCGTTGGGATTTCAGAGACATGGATTTCATGGAATGCGTTGGCGAGTTCTGCTATGGATGATAATTCTCACATGCTTGCACGATTGTCAGCGTTTTTCATATGGGCTCTTGTGGCCGGTGCCGCCGTTTTCTGGGGCATGCGCCTCGTGATCAGGCCGTCTCCACCACCAGCGAATGCCGTGGCCTTGAGCGATGCCCCCGTGGCCACCGGCAGTCTGTCGGGGCTTCTGGGCGCCGAAGAGGTGGCTGCCGTGGCGGTCATCGCCCCGGAAAGCACACGCTTCAAGCTGCTGGGCGTGATGGCGGGTAAACCCGACATGCCGTCTGCGGGCGTGGCCCTCATCTCCATCGACGGCAAGCCGCCCCGCACCTATTCGCCAGGCAAGCGCGTGGAAGAACAGCTGGTGCTGCTGTCTGTCGGGCTTCGCACCGCGTCGTTCGGTCCCGAAAAAGGCCCGGTCTCCTTCACGCTTGAAATTCCGCCGATGCCGCCACCTGCCACCGGCACGCTGGACCAGGTGCCAGGCGCCTCGGACCTGCAGCCCGCGCCAGCGGTCGCGCCCGCGGCCAACATGGCCCCGGCCATTGCGCCGCCACCGCCACAGGCCATCGGTCAGCCGGCCATGCCGCCGCAAGGTGTGCCTCAGCCGGGCAACGAGCCGCCCCCGGGCTCCGTGGTGCCGCCGCAACCGATCGAGCCTTCAGGTCTGGTGACGCCGCCGCGTCTGCGCAACAACGGCTCCGGCCGCTGAGCTTTCGGGGTGGCCCCACCCGTCTCACCATCTCCACGGCGTGCCTCGCGTCCGTCAGGCCGCGGCCTGAATGAGCGCTCGTGCGCTCAGTGGGCCGTCATGGCCGCGGGCAACGAGGGCCCCGGGTCTTCGCCTTCGGCCACTTCCGTCAACAGCGCGGCCGCACTGCGCACCAGCGGGTAGGCCAGCGTGGCGCCGGTGCCGTCGGTGCTTTCCATGCCGAGTTCAAGCAGCGCCTGCGCCTGGAACAGCATGAGTCCCTGCGTGAGTCCGGCATGGCTGTGGCTGCGGCAGAACACGCAGTAGTCGGTCACGGTGGGTGCAATGCGTGAGGCCACCATGAGGGCCGCACAAGCCGGCATGCCGTCGATGATGATGAGGTGGCGCTTGCTGGCGGCCACCAGCATCACGCCCACCATCATCGCGATCTCGAACCCGCCATAGGCTGCGAGCACTTCCACCGCATCATTGAGCTCGCCATGCCGCGTCTGGGCGGTCTGCATGACCTGCAGCAGCAGGCCCTGGGCTTCGGGCTTCATGGGCGCGCCACTCAGCACCAGCTCCCGAATGGGCGCTCGCGTGAGGCCCGAGAGCACCAGCGCCGCACTCTCATGCGAGCCCACACCGATGCCGGCACAGGCCACCACGTTGCCCGGCAGCGCATCGGCGATCTCCATGCCGGCGCGGATGGCCGCATGGGCCTGGTCGAGTGTCATGGCCACGGTGACGCGCAGGTTGCGCGTGCCGTGGGCGATCTTGCGTGCCATCAGCCGCGGGTGGGCGGCCAGCGGTTCGGCCACGCCGCAGTCGACCACGTTCAAGGCCATGCCCTGGATGTGAGCGAACACCGAGACGGGCAGCTGCGAGCTCAACAGGTTCTGCACCACGCGGGCCGTACTCGGCTGCTGCGAGCCACTCACACCATCGACGGCCAGACCGTGGTCGGAGGCGAACAGCGCCAGTTGCGGCAACTCGAATTTCGGCTTCAGCGTGTTCTGAACCAGCCCGAGCCGCACGGCCAGAGGCTCCAATTCGCCCAGCTTGCCTGTTGTTTCGGCGCGCCGCTTGAGCTTGTCACGCAGGGCTTGCTCAAGCAGTGCGTTGGACGTGGGCGTGATGAGCGAGCGGTTGGCAGACATGGTCAGCGATCGGGACTGCAAAAGCCTGTAGGTGGGATGGGAAGGGCGCGTACAGCGTGGATTGTGGGCCACACGCCGGTCGCGGCAGCAACCGACGTCGAAGCGGCCGCGGATGTTGTTGCGGTTGCGGCCTTGGGAGTCAGCGCAAAAACAGGCGGTAGACGGGGTTGTCGGTCTCGTCGACACACGGGTAGGCCAGCGAATCGATGAAGGCCTTGAACGCCTTCTTGTCGCCGCGTGGCACCTGGATGCCGATCAGGATGCGCCCGTAGTCCGCACCTTGGTTTCGGTAATGAAATAGGCTGATGTTCCAGTCGGGGTGCATGCTCGACAAGAAGCGCATCAGAGCGCCCGGACGCTCCGGGAACTCGAAGCGGTACAGGCGTTCGTCTTTCGCGAGCTCGCTGCGCCCGCCCACCATGTGGCGCAAGTGCTGGTGAGCCAGCTCGTCGTTCGTCAGGTCGAGCGCGGCAAAGCCCTGGCGGTTGAAACTCCGCGCGAGCTTGATCGACTCGCCTGGGCCCGCCAGGCTCAAGCCCACGAACACATGGGCTTGGGCGTCGTCCGAGATGCGGTAGTTGAACTCGGTGACGCTGCGCGGGCCGATGGCCTCGCAGAAGCGCCTGAAGCTGCCGCGCTCTTCGGGGATCGTCACGGCAAACAGCGCTTCGCGCTCCTCTCCCACTTCCGCGCGTTCGGCCACGAAACGCAGCCGGTCGAAATTCATGTTGGCGCCGCAGGTGATCGCCACCAGCGTCTGGCCTTTGAGCTTGTGCTGGGCCGCGTACTGCTTGATGGCTGCCACACCGAGCGCACCGGCCGGCTCGACGATGCTGCGCGTGTCTTCGAACACGTCCTTGATGGCCGCGCACATGGCATCGGTGTCCACGAGCACGTAGTCGTCTACCAGCGTGCGTGCGAGGCGGAAGGTCTCTTCGCCCACGAGCTTCACCGCCGTGCCGTCCGAGAACAACCCGACGTCCGTGAGTTGCACGCGCTTGCCTGCGGCCACCGATCGGGTCATGGCATCGGAGTCGGTGGTCTGCACACCAATGACCTTGATCTCAGGCCGCACCGATTTGATGTACGCCGCCACACCGGAGATGAGCCCGCCGCCGCCGATCGCCACGAACACGGCATGGATGGGGCCAGGATGTTGATTCAGGATCTCGACAGCCACCGTTCCTTGCCCCGCGATGACGTCGGGATCGTCGAACGGGTGCACGAAGCTCAAGCCACGAGAGGCTTCGAGTTGCGCCGCGTGCTGATAGGCGTCGGAGTAGCTTTCGCCGTGGAGCACCACCTCGCCACCGAAGCTGCGCACGGCATCGACCTTGAGCTGTGGCGTGGTCACCGGCATCACGATCACGGCCTTGCAGCCCAGGCGCTGCGCACCGAGAGCCACGCCTTGCGCATGGTTGCCGGCCGAAGCGCAGATGACACCGCGCTTGAGCTGCTCGGGCGTGAGTTGGCGCATCTTGTTGTACGCACCGCGCAGCTTGAAACTGAAGACGGGTTGATGGTCTTCCCGCTTCAGCCACACGTGGTTGCCAACCCGGCGCGACAGCTTGGCCGCGCGTTCGAGTGGCGTCTTGATGGCGACGTCGTACACCTGAGCGTTCAGGATCTTGCGCAGGTACTCGGGCAGCGTGGGCTCGATGCGCTTGCTCGCGCCTCGGGCTGCCGATTTCTTGGCCGCGGTTTTCGCGGCGCTGATCGCAATGGTGCCGCCGGCCTTTGCCGTGGCACGGCGAGGGGATGATGAAACCGGGCGAGGGGGGCGAGCGGGGCCAGCCATGGGAACTCCTGAGGCAACACGTCGGGGCGGCGGATCATACCGTCCGGGGTGGTGGGTGACCTCCGAACGCAGGGCGAAAAAAAGCCCAAGGTCTTGCAACCTTGGGCTGAATCCACCAATGGAGGAGGTGGAGGAGACAATCGGTAGACGTTGCTGCAAAAAGCAGCCAGCGCCACACCATATCAGTGTAATCCCCAGGGGGTGCTACAGCAACAACCCGTTCGGGGGAGGGCCCTCATCCGATCGGATGGTTTGTGCCCGCGCGGCACAATGTTGTGCATCAATTCACACAAAGGTTCGAGATGGAATGCACGATCAACTGGCTCGCAGCGAGCGGCATGGGTTTTGTGGCCGAAACCGGCAGCGGCCATGTCCTGATGATGGACGGCGCACCCGACGGCGGCGGCCGCAATCTGGCGCCAAGGCCGATGGAGACGGTGCTCGCGGGCACTGGCGGCTGCACGGCCTATGACGTGGTGCTCATCCTGAAGCGCGGTCGCCACGACGTGCGGGGCTGCCAGCTCAAGCTCACATCAGAGCGCGCCACCGTCGATCCCAAGGTCTTCACCAAGATCCACATGCACTTCGTGGTGACAGGCCAGGGCCTGGCCGAAGCCGCCGTCGCACGCGCCATCCAGATGTCGCACGAAAAATACTGCTCGGCGAGCATCATGCTGGCCAAGACCGCCGACATCACGACGAGTTTCGAAGTGCTGGAGGGCTGAGCCCGGGCTTCAAAGCCTCGATGGCAGGGCCGGCACCACGAGGTGCGGCAGGCTCAGATCCGATGGGCGGTGGTGGTCATGATCTTCGATGCGAAGGTCATGGCCCATTGCAGCGGCAGCGGCAAGCGCGCGCCCCCTGAAGATTCGGCCTGATCGGCGTGGCGTGCTTCGTCGGCTTTCATCTGCGTGATGATGGCCCGCGAGGCCAGATCATCGGCGGGAAGCCGCTGCAGGTGGCTCTCGAGGTGGCGTTCGACCTGCCGTTCAGTCTCGACCACGAAACTCAGGCTCGCTTTGCGGCCAGCCCATCCGGCCAGCAAGCCGATGCCGAATGACCCTGCGTACCAGAGCGGATTGAGCAGGCTGGGGCGAGCATTCAGCTCGCGCAGGCGCTGCGATGTCCAGGCCAGGTGGTCGGTTTCTTCGCGCGCGGCTTCGTGGAAATGAGCCTGCAGGTCAGGGTCGCGGGTGGTGAGGGCTTGGGCGTTGTAAAGCGCCTGGGCGCACACCTCGCCCACATGATTGACCCGCATCAACGCGCCGGAAAGTGACTGAGCTTCGTCGCTCAGCGGTGCTTGCGCAGAGAGGGGAGCCGGCACTGGCCGGCCCGCTCGCCCGGCACCCGACAGGGTTTTCAACGCATTGTCGGCGGCACTGAGCCAAGCGTCAGTACGGGTGATGTGTCGGGTGATGGTGCGGGCGACGGCGTGGGGTGCTGAGGGGGCTTTCATCGCCTTTGAGCTTACCCGAGCCGACCGGTGTCCGCGGCGGCCATGTGGAATTGAGCGCGGAAACCGTAGAAACCAGCGCGTTGTGTACAGGCAACATATTGCGCAGATTCACCTCGTGAACCTTTGCAACGCCATCAGCACTCTGGTGCAATACGGCAACTTCCGCTGAGGAGTTCGGCCTGATCAGCGCACGTCGCGCACCCCGATCAGGACCTCTTGTTCAACTTGGAGATAGTCGCAATGAAAAAATCACTTCTCGCTCTCGTGGTTCTGGGTGCATTCGCTTCTGCCGCCTCGGCACAATCGTCGGTCACGATCTTCGGCAAGATCGACCAAGCTGCTGGCAAGCCAATCGGCACCCCACAAAAGCAAATCATCGACACCGCAGGCAGCCGTATCGCCTTCCGTGGTTTCGAAGATCTGGGTGGCGGTCTGGCTGCAGTGTTCGCTTTCGAACACCGCTTCAACCCTGACAACGGTGCTGGTTCGGCCACCTTCTGGGATGGCTACTCCTACGTTGGCGTTCGCAGCGCCACGCTGGGTACCGTGACCCTCGGCCGTCACTACACGTCGGCTTTCCAGAACGTTCAAGCAGTTCTGGACCCGTTCGCTGGTGAAACCGTTGCTGCACAACGCAACATCTACGCTGGCATTTCGTACGGCACCTTCGGTCTGCCACAAGACACCGCCAACGGCTACGCTTCGTTGATCGGTAACGGTCCAGCCAAGGTTCGCGTTGCGAACTCGGTCAAGTACACCGGCACGTTCGGTGGCTTCACCGTTGGTGGCGACATCGCTGAAACCCCAGCTGGTGGCGTTGACCGTCCATACAGCATGACCCTGACGTACGCTGGCGGCCCATTCTGGGCTGGCGTTGCGTTCGAAGATGCTTCCGGCGCTGAAGACCAAGTCCTCAACATCGCTGGTAAGTACACGGTCGGCCCTGCCACCATCTCCGCTGGTCTGACCGAAGGCAAGATCAACACCGCCACCAACAACAAGCTGCGTGCGTACCTCGTCGGTGCAAACATCGCTGTTGGCGCTGGTGACATCAAGGTCAGCTACGTGACCTCCAAGGTTGCTGGTACCACCACCAATGCCCGTATCGGCGTGGGTTACCACCACAACCTGTCCAAGCGTACCAAGCTGTACGCCGACTTCGCACGTGAAGGCAAGGTCATCACCGCGAACAAGACGGGTTACGACCTGGGCGTGCAACACAACTTCTGATCGACTGCTTGCCTAGTGCAAGCTGAGACCAGAACCCAAAAGGCCGCCTTCGGGCGGCCTTTTCTATTTGCCACGATGATCCCTGCATGCTGGTCTTCCTGATCCGACGCGTGCTGCAAGCCCTGGGTGTTCTGCTCGTGGTGGCCTTGATCTCGTTCGTGCTCTTTCAGCATGTTGGAGACCCGGTGGTTCAGTTGCTCGGCCAGGAGGCCACGGCTGAGCAGCGGGCACGACTGAGTTCCGAACTGGGGCTGGACCGGCCGGTGCTGGTCCAGTTCTGGCGTTTTGTGGCCAATGCCTCGCAAGGGGAATTCGGAGTCAGCATTCGCCAGGGGCGTCCCGTGTCAGCGCTTTTCGCCGAACGGTTGCCGGCCACCTTGGAGCTGGCGATGACCGCCGGCCTGATGGCCTTGCTCACCGGCATCCCTATGGGCGTGTACAGCGCGTTGAAACCACGCAGCCGATGGACTCAACTCTGGATGGCCGTGTCGCTGGCCGGGGTGTCACTGCCGACTTTCCTGATCGGCGTGTTGTTGATCCTCGTCTTCGCGGTGCAGCTCGGTTGGCTGCCAAGCCACGGCCGCGGCGAGGTCGTGATGTGGGGCAGCTGGTCAACGGGCTTGCTCACACTCGATGGCTGGAGGCACCTGCTGCTGCCGGCCGTGACGCTGGCCTTGTTTCAGGTGGCGCTCATCATGCGCATGGTGCGCTCCGAAATGCTGGAGGTGCTGCGCACCGACTATATCCGTTTTGCGCGCGCACGAGGCCTGTCCAATCGCACCGTGTATCTGGGGCATGCGTTGAAAAATACGCTGGTGCCCGTGCTCACGATTGCGGGTCTGCAGTTGGGCTCCCTCATCGCCTTCTCCATCGTCACCGAAGACGTGTTCCAGTGGCCTGGCATGGGCCTGTTGTTCATCCAGGCCGTGCAGTTCGCCGACATCCCGGTCATGGCCGCCTACCTGTGTTTCATTGCCCTGGTGTTCATCGTCATCAACGCCATCGTGGACTTGCTCTATGTCGCCGTGGATCCCCGGCTGCGGGCGGGGGCAATCAGCCGATGAAGGCCGTGGCCGTGTTGCAGCGCTGGGCGCAGGGAGAAGCCTGGTACCGACTTCGGCGTTCGCCTGTGGCCGTGATGGCTGCGGCCACGCTCGGTGTGCTGGTGTTCGTGGCCGCGTTTGCCGCGTGGGTGGCGCCGCACCATCCCATGGACCTCAGCACGCTGGAGCTCATGGACTCCCGACTGCCTCCGGCCTGGACGGCCGAGGGCAGCGCCCGTTATCTGCTGGGCACCGACGACCAGGGCCGCGACATCTTGTCTGCCCTCATGTACGGCCTGCGCATGTCGCTGCTGGTCGGCGTGCTGTCGGTGTTGGTGTCCATGTTGATCGGGGTGTCGCTCGGTCTCGTGGCTGGATTCCGTGGGGGTGTGGTGGATGGCCTGGTGATGCGGGCGTGCGATGTGATGCTGTCGTTTCCTCCCATCCTCGTCGCGCTGCTGGTGGATGGCGTGGGCCGCGCGGTGTTTCCTGATGCACCGGACGTGCTGGCCTTGTCGGTGCTGGTGGCGGCCATCTCGCTCACCGGGTGGGTTCAGTACGCGCGCACCGTCAGAAGTGCCACGCTGGTCGAACGCCAGAAGGACTACGTGCTGGCCGCGCGCCTCATTGGCGTGACGCCTTGGCGCATCATGCGCCGCCATGTGCTGCCCAACGTGATGGGGCCGGTGCTGGTGCTGGCCACGCTTCAGCTCGCCACCGCCATCCTGATCGAGGCCACGCTGTCATTTCTCGGTGTGGGTGTGCCGCCCACGTCGCCTTCGCTGGGCACGCTGATCCGCGTGGGCAACAACTTCCTGTCGTCGGGCGAGTGGTGGATTGCGCTCTTTCCCGGCCTCACCCTCGTGCTGCTGGCCTTGAGCGTGAACCTGCTCGGCGACTGGCTGCGCGACCTGCTGAACCCGAGGCTCCAATGAGCACGCCGCCGCTGCGCGACACCAAGGAGGCGGTGCTGGAGTTGCAGCATCTGCAGGTCGAGTTTGCGTCCCGTGCCGGGCCGCTGCGGGCGCTCGACGATGTGTCCTTGGTGATTCATGCCGGCGAGATGGTGGGCGTGGTCGGCGAGTCGGGTGCCGGCAAATCGCTCACTGGTGCAGCGGTCATTGGGCTCATCGAGCCACCAGGCCGCATCGTCGGTGGGCGCGTCGTCTTCAAAGGCGAGCGCATTGACAACCTGCCTGCGGAGGCCTTGAGGCAATTGCGTGGACGGCACATCGGCGCCATCTTTCAAGACCCGATGTCGTCGCTGAACCCGCTCTACAGCGTGGGCCACCAACTGATCGAGACGGTGCAAACGCACCTTGGACTGAACGCGGCACAGGCGCGTGAGCGGGCCATCGGTTTGCTGCAGCAAAATGGGATCGAAGGTGCGGCGCAGCGCCTTGCGCAGTACCCGCATCAGTTCTCCGGCGGCATGCGCCAACGTGTCGTGATTGCGCTGGCTTTGGCCGGCGAGCCGCAACTGCTGGTGGCTGACGAGCCCACCACCGCGCTCGATGTGTCGGTGCAGGCGCAGATTCTGGCCGTGCTCGAACGCCGCTGCCGCGAGCACGGCACCGCGGTGCTGCTCATCACGCATGACATGGGCGTGGTGGCCGAGAGCTGCAACCGCGTGGTGGTGATGTACGCAGGCCGGGTGGTCGAGCAAGGGCCGGTGCGCTCGGTCATTCATTCGCCAGCCCACCCGTACACGGTGGGGTTGATGGGGGCCATTCCCAGCCTCGATGGCACGTATGAGCGTTTGGTGCAAATCGATGGCAGCATGCCCCGTCTGGCCGACATGCCTGAGGGTTGTGCCTTCCATCCCCGATGCCCGCGGGCATTCGAGCGTTGTCGCGTTGAGCGGCCACCACTGGTGGCCGTGGGTGACAGTCAGGCGGCATGCTGGCTGCATGTTGACGCCGGGAGCTCACAGGCATGACGCCCTTGGTCGAATTCATCGGGGTCGGCAAACGGTTCGACGTGTCACCACCGTGGCTCGAGCGGGTGCTCGGTGCCAAGCCGCGTCAGTGGTTGCATGCGGCAGACGGTGTCGGGTTCACGATCGAACGGGGCCGCACGCTGGCGCTGGTGGGCGAGTCGGGCAGTGGCAAGTCCACGCTGGGCCGCATGGCGGTCGGTCTCACCGAAGCCGACCAAGGCGACATCCTGTTCGATGGCAAGCCGCTGGTGGCGCAGTTGCGAGGCCCAGAGGCCATGGCCACGCGCAGACGGCTGCAGATGGTGTTTCAAGATCCGTACGCGAGCTTGAACCCGCGCTGGACCGTGGCGCAGATCGTGGCGGAGCCGCTCGTCGAGCAAGGGGAGGGCGGGCGCGCGGCCGAGCTGTCGTCGCGTGTTGACGGCATCCTGCGCGCCGTGGGCCTGTCGCCCGCCGACAGCGCGCGTTACCCGCACCAGTTCTCGGGCGGACAGCGTCAGCGCATCGCCATTGGCCGCGCCATGGCCACGAGCCCCGACTTCATCGTGTGTGATGAACCGACCTCGGCGCTCGACGTCTCGGTCCAGGCGCAAGTGCTCAACCTCATGAAGGACCTTCAGCAGCAGCGTGGCCTGACCTACCTGTTCATTTCGCACAACCTGGCGGTGGTGCGCCACATGAGTGACGACGTCGCCGTGATGTACCTCGGCCGCTTGGTCGAGCGTGCGCCGAAGTCGAAGCTCTTTTCGCAGCCCAGGCACCCGTACACCCGCCTGCTGCTCGATGCGATTCCGGACATTCACCGCCAGCGCGCCGATCGGGTGGCCTTGGTGGGCGATGTGCCCGACCCGTTGCGACCGCCTACAGGCTGCGCATTCCATCCCCGGTGTGCGCATGCCACCGAGCGCTGCCGTGTGGAGCGACCATTGCTTCGCGCGCACGACGGCGCATGGGTGGCCTGCCACGCCGTTGAAGAAAACCGCATCTGACGGGCGCGCGTTGCGCCATGCAGAGGGTGGTCAGTCAACCGGAAGCAGGTGCTCTCCGGCGAACAACTGCACCGGTGTTTCGCGTTCGCGAACCAACCAGCTGGCCGACCCCGCCACCATGACCTCAGCCGCACGGCCGCGGCTGTTGTAGTTGCTGGCCATGCTCATGCCATAGGCGCCAGCCGACAGCACCGCCACGCGGTCGCCGCTTTGAACGGCCAGCCCGCGGTCACGGCCCAGCCAGTCGCCCGACTCGCACACCGGCCCCACGACATCGCAGGTAACCGGGTTGCCCGTGCGCTGCGTGCAGGCCACGATGCCCATCCACGCTTCGTACATCGCCGGCCGAGCCAGGTCGTTCATGGCCGCATCGACGATGCAGAAGTTCTTGTCTTCGCCGGGCTTGAGGTACAGCACCTCGCTCACCAGCACTCCGGCATTGCCCACCAGGGAGCGACCGGGTTCGAACAGCACCTTGCGGTGGCCGTGCCCGCGCGCGTCGATGCGCTGCAGCAGGGCCGTCACGAGCGTGGCCGCTGAGGGCGGCGTTTCGTCGGTGTAGGTGATGCCCAGACCGCCGCCGAGGTCGAGGTGATGGATGGAAACGCCACGCGCCTCGACCGCTTCAACCAGGTCGAGCACGCGGTCGAGGGCGTCGAGGTAGGGCGCAATTTCGGTGATCTGCGAGCCGATGTGGCAGTCGATGCCATGCACCTCGAGGCCGGGGAGCGAGGCGGCGATCACATAGGTTTCCACCGCACGCTGGTGGGCCACGCCAAACTTGTTGCCCTTCAGCCCGGTGGAAATGTACGGGTGGGTGCCAGCATCGACATCGGGGTTCACGCGCAGGCTGACCCGGGCCGTGCGCTGGCATTGCACAGCCACCGCCGACAACACGGCCAGCTCGGCCTCGCTCTCGACGTTGAAGCACAGCACGCCGGCCTCGAGTGCGAGGGCCATTTCGGCGCGGGTCTTGCCGACGCCCGAGAACACCACCTTGGCCGGGTCGCCGCCAGCGGCGATGACACGTTGCAACTCACCAGCCGACACGATGTCGAAACCGCATCCGGCCTTGGCAAAAGTCTGCAGCACCGCCAAGTTGGAGTTGGCCTTCATGGCGTAGCAGATGAGGTGATTTCGCCCGGTGAGTGCCTGCTGATAGGCAGCCAAGGCATCGAGCATGCTGCTGCGCGAATAGACGTACAGGGGGGTGCCGTGCTGGTCAGCCAGCGCGTTGAGTGACACACCTTCAAGATGGAGTTCGGAGCCGTGGTAAGCCACGTGGGGTGAGCCGGGAAGGGACATGGTCAGCGGGGCGCGGAGGCAGCAGGAGGTGGGGCGGGACGCGGTGCAGTCGGCGTGGCCGCTGCGGGAGATGGGGCCTCGCCAGACGGCTCATTCGACGCAGCCGGCGTGGGGGTGAGCACAGACGAAGGGGGCAGGGGCGGAGGCACCAGCACGGGCGCCGGGCGCCCATTGAGCGTGAGCGGCCCGCGCTGGCCGCAGGCCGGCAGCAAGGCCAACGTCAACAACCCTGCTGCGATCCACGCGGTGCGTCGCACGGCTACACTCGAATGCTGTTTCAACATACAGCGAATTCTACCGGCCATGACTGCTGAACTTGTTCCCACGCCCCTCACCGATGCCGAGTTTCATGAGCTTGCTGGGCGAGTGCTGGCGTCGGTGGAGTCGAGCGTCGACCAATGGCTGCAAGACGACGTCATCGACATCGACGCCAACCGCACTGGTGGTCTGCTCGAACTCAAGCTGCCCAACGGCAGCCATCTGATTCTCAACACCCAGCCCCCTCTGCACGAGCTGTGGCTCGCATCGCAGTCGGGCGGCTTTCACTACAAGCACGTGAAAGGCCAGTGGATCGACACCCGCGACGGCCGCGAATTTTTCGAGGTGCTGTCAGAGTGCGCCAGTGAGCAGGGCCAAGTACCGCTCCGATTCCAAGCCCCGACACGCTAGGAGCCTGTCGGACTTGGAAAGCGTCGGCTGCAAATCGACCGCAGCGGTCCATTTTTCACCGTCTTTTTGTCCCATAGCGGGGCTATGGGCCTGCAAATCCGGCAAAAACTGTCCTC
>JBEGTX010000228.1:0-17450 GCA_041179165.1 Pseudomonadota bacterium
CGATGTCAATGGCGACGGCCTGGCCGACCTCATCGTAGGCGCGTATCAGAGTGATTTGGGTGGGGGCGGCGACGCCGGCCGCAGCTATGTGGTGTTTGGCAAGAGCAACAACACGGCCATCGATCTTTCAGCCGTGGCGATGGGCACGGGCGGCTTTTCGATCAATGGATTCAGCGAAAGTGTTTCCGGCGCTGGCGACGTCAATGGTGACGGCCTGGCCGACCTCATTGTCGGATCCACCGTCAACAACGCGGGCGCCGGCCAGAGCCATGTGGTGTTTGGCCAGACGGGAGGCATGGCCATCGATCTATCGGCCGTGGCCGCTGGTTTGGGTGGTTTTGTAATCAACGGCCAGTGTGCCGACGACAAAAGCGGCTACAGCGTCTCCAGCGCAGGCGACGTCAATGGTGACGGCTTGGCCGATGTCATCGTGGGGGCCTATGAGAGCGACCCGGCCCCGTACAGCAATGACGACCGCCCCAACGCCGGGCGCAGCTATGTGGTGTTCGGCAAGAGCACAGGGACGGCTATCGATCTCTCGGCGGTGGCTACGGGCACGGGCGGCTTTGTGATCAATGGCCTGTGCGAAACCGACTATAGCGGCTTCCGCGTCTCTAGCGCAGGCGATGTCAACGGTGACGGCCTGGCCGACCTTCTAGTCGCAGCCCCAAGTGCCAACCCTGCCGGCGGCATCAGCGCAGGTCAAAGCTTTGTCGTGTTCGGCACGACAGCAGGTGCAGCCATCGAGCTCTCGACCGTAGCGTTCGGCACGGGCGGCTTTGTGATCAATGGCCAGTGCGCGACCGATATCAGTGGCTCCAGCGTCTCCAGCGCGGGCGACGTCAATGGCGACGGCATGGCCGACCTGATCGTTGGGGCGAGAGGGAGTGTCGCGGTCGCTGGCAATGGCTCCGGCCGCAGCTATGTCATCTTCGGGAGCGCCAACGGCAGTGCCGGCGCCACCGTGGTTGACCAACTCGGAACGACCGGCGCCGACACGCTCAGCGACGGCGGCACATCGAGAACGCTCGTCGGCAATGCCGGCAACGACACGCTGACCGCCACCGCCTCCAGTGTGCTATCAGGTGGCAGCGGCAACGACCGTATCGAGATCGGCGCGGCCATGGTCACGGCATTGCAGTCCAGCCTGGGCAGCGGCGGCAACGCCACCCGCCTGGCGCGGGTGGATGGCGGCTCCGGGGTGGACACCCTGGCACTCAGCGGCAGCGGCCTCACGCTGGACCTCACTCAGATCAGCAACACCGCCGCCGGTAACCCTGAAGTCGACAGTCGCCTGAGCAACATTGAAGTCATCGACCTGACTGGCAGCGGGAACAATTGCCTCCAGCTCAGCGCGGCGGACGTGCGAGACTTGGCGAGCAGCAACCGCATCAACAGTGGCAATGCATCAAGCCTGGGTTGGGCGAATGGCAGCTACAGCTTTGCGGCCACCGAGACCCGCCACCAGTTGGTGGTGGAAGGCAACGCGGGCGACACCGTAGGCCTCATGCCCGTCTTCGCCCTGGCTGGGACGGCCACCCAAGGCGGCAGCAGCTACAACGTGTACACCGCCAACGGCGCCATGGTGCTGGTGAAGAGTGATGTGACCCTGCTTGATCTGACGCCGCCCGGCGTGCTGTCGGCCAGCGTGAATGGCAGCACCCTGACGCTGACGATGGACGAAGCGCTAGATGCAGCCCATCTGCCCGCAGCAAGTGCGTTTGCGGTGCAGGTAGGAGGTGTGGCGCGTGCGGTCAGCAGCGTGGCGGTCAGCGGCAACACTGTGACGCTCACGCTGGCTTCGGCCGTGGTGAGTGGACTGACGGTCACCGTGGGCTACACCGACCCCACCACTGGCAATGACGCCAATGCCTTGCAAGACGTTGCCGGCAATGACGCCAGCAGTTTCAGTGCTCAGGCAGTGACGAACGCGACCCCGGTGCTGCCTGTGAACCTGTCCGACATCGCAGCAGGCACAGGCGGCTTTGTGATCAATGGACAGTGCGCAAATGACAAGAGCGGCTTCAGCGTCTCCAGCGCCGGCGATGTCAATGGCGACGGTCTTGCTGACCTCATCGTGGGGGCATGGGACAGCGACCCGGCCACTGGTGCCTCTGCTGGCCGCAGCTACGTGGTTTTTGGCCAGAGCACTGGCGCGTCCATCGATCTCTCAGCCGTCGCAAACGGTGCGGGCGGCTTTGTCATCAATGGACAGTGCACCGCTGACCGAAGCGGCCTCAGCGTTTCTGGTGCGGGCGATGTCAATGGCGATGGCCTGGCCGACCTCATCGTGGGGGCCTACCAAAGCGACCCGGCCGCGGGCAGCAGTGCTGGGCGCAGCTATGTGGTGTTCGGCCAAAGCACGGGCAGCGCCATCAACCTCTCGGCGGTGGCGGCCGGCACGGGCGGCTTTGTGATCAATGGTCAAGTCGCCGGTGACTTCAGTGGTTACAGCGTCGCCAGCGCGGGCGATGTCAACGGCGATGGACTGGCCGACCTCATCGTGGGCGCCTATCAAAGTGATCCTGCCGCAGGCAGCAATGCCGGTCGCAGTTTCGTGGTGTTCGGCAAGAGCACCGGCACGGCCATCAACCTCACGGCCGTCGGGCTCGGTACAGGCGGCTTTATCATCAACGGCCAATGCGCCAGTGACAACAGCGGGTACAGCGTCTCCAGCGCGGGCGATGTCAATGGCGACGGCTTGGCCGACCTCATCGTGGGCGCCTACCAGAGTGATCCGACTGCTGGCAGCAACGCGGGTCGCAGCTATGTGGTGTTCGGCCAGAGTACAGGCGCGGCCATCGATCTCACGGCGGTGGCAGGGGGCACTGGCGGTTTTGTAATCAATGGCCAGTGCGCCAGCGACAGCAGCGGCGTTAGCGTCAGCAGTGTTGGCGATGTCAATGGCGACGGCCTCGCCGACCTCATCGTGGGCGCCCATCAAAGTGATCCTGCCGCCGGCAGCAATGCCGGGCGCAGCTATGTCGTATTCGGCAAGAGCACAGGTGCCGCCACGGATCTTTCGGCTGTGGCCAACGGAACGGGCGGCTTTGTGATCAATGGCCAGTGCGCGGGCGACCTCAGCGGCTGGAGCGTCTCCGGCGCTGGCGATGTCAATGGCGACGGCTTGGCCGACCTCATCGTGGGCGCCTATCAAAGTGACCCTGCCGCCGGCAGCAATGCCGGGCGCAGTTACGTGGTATTCGGCAAGAGTACAGGTGCCGCCATTGAGCTCTCCGCTGTGGCCAACGGAACGGGTGGCTTTGTGATAAATGGCCAAGCCGCCATCGACTCCAGCGGTTACAGCGTCACCAGCGCGGGCGATGTCAACGGCGATGGTCTGGCCGACCTCATCTTGGGGGCCTTCCAGGCTGACCCGGCTGCTGGCGCCGATGCCGGCCAAAGCTATGTGGTCTTCGGTAGTGCCAACGGCAACACCGGCGCCACCTTGGTCAACCAACTCGGCACCACCGGCAACGATTCCCTCACTGACAACGGCACATCCCAAACCCTGGTCGGCAACGCCGGCAACGACACCCTCACCGCCACCGCTGCCAGCGTGCTCTACGGCGGCAGCGGCGACGACCGCATCGAGATCGGCGCGGCCACGATCACGGCCTTGCAGGCCAACTTGGGCAGCGGTGGCAACACCACCCGCCTGGCGCGCATTGACGGAGGAGGCGGCATGGACACCCTGGCCCTGAGTGGCAGCAACCTGGTGCTGGACCTCACCCAGGTCAGCAACACCTCGGCCGGCGACACCAGGGCCGGCAGCCGCCTGGACAGCATCGAGAAAATCGACCTCACCGGCACGGGCAACAACAGCATCACGCTCACGGCCAAGGATGTGTTCGACTTGGGGGCCGCCAACCTCTTTGCCACGACCGGCCGCACGCAGTTGCTCATTGATGGCAATGCGGGCGACACCGTGGACCTGGCCGATGGCGCAGGCACCGCCGGGTGGACCCAGGCCGGCGGCACCACCACCATCGGCGGGCAGCTTTACGAAGTATGGAACAGCAACGTCACCAACTCCACGATCTATGTCGTGCAGGGTGTGGTGGTGGGCTGATCCACCCACCGCCTCTTCTTGACACAGCCCCGGCTCCAGGATTCTCGATGACCTCATCCGTCGCATTCACTCCGCCCACCGCCCCGACCCCGCAGGCCGCCGAGGCATTCAACCAGGCCAACGCAGCCTACCGTGCTGGCGACTGGATGGCCGCGTTGGCGGGCTACAGCGCCGCGTTGGGCTTGCAGGGGCAGTTTGCCGATGCTGCCCTGCAGCGCGCACGCTGCCTGGTGGCGCTGGGTCGAACGGCCGAGGCGCGCGAGGCCTTTGCCCAGACCCTGCGCCTGGATGCACAGCACTACAGCGCGTGGCTGGAGGCGGGGCATCTGTGCCGCCAGCAAGGGGTACTCCAGCAAGCGGCCGGCGCCTATGCGCGTGCCATGGCCGTGGCGCCTCAACGCCATGAGGCGGCGCTGGCGTTGTTTCGTGTGCTGGCCCAGGCAGGCCAGGCGGAACCTGCCGAGCAGGCCTTGGCCCAGGCCCTATCGAATGCAGCGTTGCTGGGCCCTGCGCGCTTGCTCGACGTGCAACGCCGAGCTGCCCGCTACCGCCTGGAGGGTGGTGATGCCGCTGGCGCGCAAGCCCTGCTGGCATCGGCCCTGCGCAGCCACTTGCTTGCCGAGGGTGATGAGGCTGTCAATGACCGCGCCGAGTTGCAGATCGACCTGGGTGAAGCCCTGATGCGCCAGGGCCGGCCTGCCGAGGGCCAAGCCCTGCTCAGCCAGGCCAGTGGCGCCACCCGCGAAAGCACCCTCGCACGCTTGGCCGAGCTGAGCTATCGCCACAACCTGTGGGCCGAGGCCATCGCCGTTTGCCGACGCAACCTGGCCCTGCACCCGGTCAGCCCACAGGCTCACTGGAACTTGGCGCAACTGCTGACCGAGTGCTGGCAGATGGAGGAGGGCTTGCGACTGTTGACCCGGGCCGAAGCGCTGGCGCCCATGCCCGGAGCAACGCGGCTGCGGGCCTCGGTTGCCAGCCGCACGGGCGACGCCGACGCCGCCCTGGCCCACTACCTGGCCGAAGCCCGGGCTGCCATCCACCGCAGCAGCGGCACGCACGAACTGGCCAGCAGCGCCGCCATGTGCGCCCTCTACAGCGACCGCCTCAGCAGCGCCGAGGTGGCCGCCTTGCACCGCGAGCTTTTTGCGCCGCTGAGCGAAGGCGCGCGCGCGCGGGCCAGCTTCAAGCGCGCACCGCTGGCCGGGCGGCGCTTGCGGGTGGGCCTGGTGTCGGCCGACTTTCATCACCAGCACCCGGTCAATCTGTTCATGCAGCCGGTGTTGCGTGAGCTGGACCGCAGAAGCATCGAGCTGAGCTGCTATTTCGTCGGCGTTTCGCACGATGGCCAGACCCAGCTGGCGCAGGCGCGCACCGAACATTGGGTCGAGGCCACCTACCTGAACGACGCCCAGCTCGCCGGGCGCATTGATGCCGACCAGATCGATGTGCTGGTGGACCTGTCGGGCCATACCGGCCAGCAGCGCATGGCCTTGTTCGGCCGCCGCGCCGCGCCAGTGCAATGCACCTATCTGGCTTACCCCGGCTCGACCGGCGTGCCCACCATGGATTGGATGCTGACGGACGCCACCGTCACCCCGCCGGGCAGCGAGTCCCTTTACAGCGAGCAGCTGTGGCGCTTGCCTGGCCAGGTGTTTTGCTACGCGCCCGAAGAAGACTACGTCTTGCCGCCCATGCCTGACTCCTTGGCCGCACGCCCACTGACCTTTGCCTCCTTCAACAATGTGCCCAAGCTCACCCCAAGCACGCTCGCGCTGTGGGCAGCCGTGCTGGCAGCCGTGCCGGGCTCACGCCTGCTGCTCAAGGCCCCCAGCTTTGGCGACGCGGCGGCCGTGAAGCTGTTTGGCGACAAGCTGGTGGCGCTGGGTGTGGCCCCCGAGCGCCTCGAGTTCCGAGGCCCGGTGGGCCTGGCCGACATGATGGCCGAGTACGCCGATGTGGACATTGCCCTCGATCCCACACCCTACAACGGCGGCACCACCAGCCTGCAAGCCATGTGGATGGGCGCGCCGGTGCTGACGCTGGAGGGCGGGCATTTTGTGTCGCGCATGGGTGCCAGCTTCATGCGCAATGCAGGCCTCGATGATTGGGTTGCGCAGGACGAGGCCGACTACATCGCCATGGCCCGCCGCATGGCCGCCGATCGCCCTGCCTTGCTGGCCCTCAAGCGCGGCATGCGCCAGCGCCTGTTGGCCCGCCCGGCCTGGGACGTTCAGGCCCACACCCGGGCGATGGAAGCGGCGCTGTGGGGCATGGCCAGCGAAGGACTGGACAAGCAGGACGACCCGGAGATTCAGTCCTGAATGAGTGCCGGCGCGTAGAAACTGTAGCCGCCGTTGCGCACGGTTTTGACAGGCAGTTCATGGCCGGTGGCCTCGCTCACTTTTCTTCGCAGGCGTCGGATCTGGGTGTCCAGTCGCCGCTGATCGTAGCTGAGAAAATCTTCGTCCAGGGCCTCGATAATGTGGCGCCGACTGACCGCATCGCCGCACTGCTGCATCAGCGTGTTCAGCACGACAAAGTCTTGATGCGACAGCGCAATCGGGCCATGGCCCGGTGGCACCAGCTGGCGCGGCCCCACATCCAGCCGCCAAGCCCCGCCCTGCGGCGGACCGAGCCGACGCACGAGCGTTGCCAAGGTGGCGGCAAGTTCTTCGAGATCGGCCGTCTTCGGCAGGTAGTAGTCAGCGCCCCCGGTCAGGCCGTTGACCTTCTGCGCCAGGGAACCACGCGCGGTGAACACCACCACCCCCAGGGGCATGCCGGCGGCACGCAGCCGCTGGATCAACTCCAGGCCATCGCCGTCGGGCAAGCCCAGATCGAAAACCGCCAACCTGTGACGACTCGGATTGAAGCTGGCCTCGAACTCGGCCACACTGCCAACCGCTTCAACGTGGTACCCACAGTGGTTCAGAAACTCGGTCAGCTCCCGGCGCAGCACGGGTTCGTCTTCAAGCAGCAGCAAATTGAACATGACAAGGTCGGCAGTGAACCCAGAATTGGCTTTGATTCTCACGCGAAAGCAGGCCCAGGCGATGAGGCATTCTGAGCGGCTGCTGAAAGCTGTCTTGTGGGGCTGGCTGCTGTGCCTGCTTTGCCTGGCCCCGGCCGCCAGGGCGTTGCCCCAATCCCTTCAGGCAAACGCAAGCAGCGTGGACAGCGCGGGCCATCTTTTCGCCTGGCAAGAGGCCTCGCCCAGCCCGGTGCCCACCAATCCGAACGAGGTGTTCACCCAAGCGCCGTGGCGGCCCCTGCCTGGCGCGGTGGGTGAGGGCTATCTGCGCGGCGCCCTGTGGCTGCGGTGGGAGGTGCAGCCCGGCCCTGAGCCCGCGCGCGACTGGCGGCTCGTCTTCAGCAACCCCTTGATCGACGAGGTGTTGGTGTACCGGCGCGATGCGGCGGGCATCTGGCGGCTGGTTGCACAGGGTGGCGAGACGGTGCCGCGTGCCGAGTGGCCCATCCAGGTGCCGCGCTATGTACTGCCGATTCGCTTCGAGCCGGGCCAGGCTGAAACCCTGCTGCTGCGCCTGCGTTCAAAGAACTCGATGTTCACCACCGTGACGCTGCAGGCCCGTGACACCTTTGAGGAACTGGAGCGCAGCGAAGCACGCTTCTACGGCTTTTACTTTGGGGGCTGTCTGCTGTTGGTGCTGCTGCACCTGTTGACCTGGCGCATGACACATGATCAGCATGGCGCTTGGTACTTCGCCTACCTGTTCACCAACCTGGGGGTTGAGGCGCTGACGCCAGGGCAAGCCCAGTTCCTGATGAATCTGCCGATGGCGCTGTCTGACCCGCTGCTGGGGCTGGTGATCTGCGCCCACGTTGGTGTTGGCCTGTGCTTCAGCTTTCGGCTACTGGAAACGCGCCCTCGCTGGGCAGGCTGGACACGCCGCGCCGAGCGCGCGGTATGGGCGATTTTGTTTGTGGCTGCAGGCCTGATCTTGATGGGGCGCTACGGTGCCGGAGTCAGCCTGGCCCAGGCGGTGGGCCTGGTGTGCCTGGTGAGCATGCAGCTGCTGGCGGTTCGGCTGGCCTGGACGGGGCAGTCGAGTGCGCGTTTTTTCTTGATGGCATTTGGCGTCTACCTCGCCGCTGGCGGCATCATCGTGATGCGCAACCAGGGTCTGATCGCACCGAGCTTCCTGGCCCTGCATGCCTCGGCCATCGGGTCCGCCATCTTCATGTTGATGATGAGCGGGCGCATGAAGCTGCGCTACGACGAGATTCGCCGTGACAAGGATCAGGCGCAGCATGAACTGGCGCATGCCGTGAAGGCACACAACGCGCATCTGACGGGCGAAGTGGCGCAGCGCACTGCCACCCTGGTGAAAGAGGTCGAGCATCGCACCTTGCTGGAACTTGAGCTGCGCGCTGCCTTGGACAACGAACGGCGCATGCGCGAGGAACAACTCGATTTCGTCGCCATGGTTGCCCATGAATTTCGCACCCCGCTGGCCATCATCAAAACCTCGGCCCAGCAGATCGCTCGCAACATGAAAGCGCCACCTGAACGCACCATGGAGCGAACCCAGAACATCCGTGAAGCGTCAGACCGGCTCGTGGCGCTGGTAGACGACTACCTCAGCGCCGATCGCCTGGTGGCCGATACCGCTGCATTTTCCCCGATGGTCACGCCGTTGCTGCCTCTGCTGCGCGACATCGCCTCAGAGTGGCTGGACACGGCCGATTCGGTCGACGGGAACGGCAACAGCGTGCAATGGCAAGTTGCCGAGGGCTTGCCCGAAGCTTTGTTCTGCGACGCCGGCCTTCTCAAGGTGGCGGTGCGCAACCTGATCAACAACGCCCACCGCCACCGCGCGGCGGACAGCGTCGTGCACGTGGCGGTGAGCTGCCAAGCGGGCGAGTTGGACCTGTGCGTGTGCAACCAGGGCCAAGCGATTCCGGCCGATGAAATCCCGCACCTGTTTCGCAAATACTTCCGTGGCCGCCAAGCCCAGCGCAGCCCCGGTGCGGGCATTGGACTGTACTTGGTGCGCCGCATTGCCGAAATGCACGGGGGCAAGGTCCAACTGGACAACGCGGTCGAAGCGGGAGAAGTGAGGCTTCGACTGACTGTGTCCTTGATGTCAACTTCGAATTGAGGCGCTTTCGTACACCGACCGCATCGGCCCGAATCGAACTGCGACGTGCAGTCGAGGGCTTGAATCGAGGGCGATGAATTCACGCTTATTTTACCCGGCATTTATTGACGATGCATATTTGTCCGGGTATATTTAAAGCAGCGATTCACCGCATACAAGACCTTCCGATGCAAACCTTCACCCCTGCCCCACCGCCACCGCGCTCCACGCAGCCCGCCACCACCTCGCGCGACATCGCCTTGCTGCCTCGGCACTGGGCCTGGCTCGCCGACCAACCTCGCAGCGCCAGTGCGGCACTTCGCCAGTTGATCGATGAGGCCCGCCGCGACCCCGATGGCCGCCACCAACTGCGCGCGGCGCAGGACGCCTGCTACCGCGTGCTGCGCGGGCAAGCCGGTGACCTTGTGGGCTACGAGGACGCGCTGAGGGCGGTGTACGCGGTGGATGCACCGCGCTTCGAGGCCGCCTGCGCGTCGTGGCCGGCACCGGTGCGCGAGGCCGCGATGACCGCCGCGAGCAGCGTCTGGCCCACACCCGATGCGCGGAGGACCGCATGAACACGGCCCGTTCGGCCAAGGCCCGGCAACGCGAGCTGAAGCTCGCCTACAAGCTGGCCTTGCCTCCGATGGGCGTGTTCTGCATCCGCAACCTCGTCAACGGCCGGCAGTTCGTCGAGCGCAGCATGAACCTCACCGGCTCGCTCAACCGCCATCGCATGGAATTGCACGCCGGCGTTCACCGGCATCGCGAGCTGATGACCGATTGGCGCGTGCACGGAGAAGCACAGTTCGTGTTCGAGGTGCTCGATCAGGTGAAAGAGCGCCCAGAGCCCGACTTCAACTACGCTCAGGAGACGGAGGACCTGCTCGCGCGCTGGCAAGCCAAGCTGCCGATGGGGTCCGCTGCGTCGTACCGCTGAAGACCTACCCCGCCGGCAGACCGGGTTGTAAAGGGGTGTCTTGAACGATGAGTTGGAACTTGCGGGTGCGCAGGTTCAACGGCAGGCGCTCGATCACCTCGACCTCGAACGGCACATGCGTCATGCGCTTTTGCGCGAGGATTTCGTTCAGGCGCGCACGCACGCCGTCCACCGCCCTCACCCGCGCGTCGCCAGTCAATGCCTCGTCCAGGCACACCATGAAGCGGAAGCCCGTGCTGTCTTGCAGCCGCATCTGAAACCCGATGATCCCCGGCACGAAAATTTCGTTGATGGTGTGCGGGCTGATGAAGTCGCGCTCGCCGGCATCGTTGATGAACACAGGGGCCTGCTCCGATCGGCCGATGAGGCTGCCGATGCGAAGATAGGGTGTGGCCGGCAGGCCGGTTGACGCGATCACAGGCTGCATCACGTCGGCCATGCGGTAGCGGATCAGCGGCACGGTGAAGTTGAACAGGTTGGTGACGACTGTGTGGTCGGCATGCATCTCGTAGATCAGGTCGTCGTCACGCAGCAGCATGTTGTCACCGTCGCCTTCGAGCACGCCCATGGTGAGATGCTCGCTGCTGGCGTAGGTGCCACGCACGTCGCAGCCGAAGGCCTGTTGCAGCACCTGCCGGTCGAGCGGCGACATGCCCTCGCCCACCGTGCCGATGCCGCCCAGCACCAGGCGCAGGCGCTGGTCGCGTTGTTCGGCGGCCAGCATCTTCAGGGCGCCCGTGTAGCCAATGATGATGTCCGGCTGAAAAGCATTGAGCCCGGCGACCACGTCGGCCAGCGGGTTGTTGACCTCGAACATCTGCATGTTCACGAAGAAGCGGCTCAGGCCGGTCTTGATGCTGCTCCCCATCGACACGCCGGCGAAGTGGCCGTCGATCGCGCCGTAGTAGGCCATGCGAAGGCGTCCGCGACTGCGCTCGGGATTGCGGCGCGTGGCGGCCGGACGCGAGCGCATCTGCTGGGCCATGCCCCGCGCCCAGTCGGCCGCCGAGTAGACGAAGTAGCCCACCTCCCCCGACGAGCCCGAGGTGTGGATGACCCGGTACGTGTCGAGAAAGGCATCTTCAGGGTCACGCGAGTGGGCGAGAAAACTCGACAAGGCCTCGCGCGTGATGCGCCGGTCGGTCACGATGTCGTCGAAGTGGGCGAGCAGTGTGGACTTGGTCAGGACGGGAAAGTCTTGCGGCATGCAGCGCTCGGGCTGAATGCCAAGCGAAGTGATCAGTCGGGCGTAGTACGGCGAATGGGTGCCCGCGTACAGCACCAGCTCTCGGAACTTGCGCAGCTTGGCCGCCTCGAGTTGGGCCCGGTCGAGGCGTTCGTTGCGGCGCAGTTCGCCGAGTTTCTTGAAGAGGGTCCAGGTCGCGGATTTCATGGGCGCGTGATCACGGTCAGAGGGGAACGAACGAGGGCGTGGCGAGCCCGAGCACATGCTTGCGCACGTCCTCAGGCCAGGACGCAATCTGCGACTCAAAGGCCTCGCGTTGAATGGCGAACAAGGCGCGAGCAGCTTCCTCGAAGCTCTCTTGTGCGCACGCCATCACCGACATGAACCGGTAGGCGGCATCGCGCGACTTGCGCGCGGCGTCACGGCCGGCATTCACTCGCCGCGCTTCTTCGACCAGCTTGCGCAAGGCCACCGAGGCCCCGCCGGGTTGGCCGTTGAGCCACTCCCAGTGGCGGGGCAGCAATGTCACCTCGCGCGCCACGACCCCCAGTCGCGGCCGGCCTCGGCCGCGGGGGGCATCGGGCGTGACGGTGATGTCGTCTTCTTGCAGTGGGGCGGGTTCAGGCTCGACCGGCAGGCGCTTCAAGACCTCGGCCAGGCTGCCGCGAAAGTCGATCTCGATGGTGTCGCTCGACACGGCGTCGAACAGCAGCACGGGCGACTTCAAACCGCGATCGATCACCCGCTTGGCTTGGGTCACCACCGCGGGCAAGCTGCCGCTGGCGATGAGGCGCTCGCCGTCAAAAGCGATGCAGGAGGCTGGAGCATTCATGGGCAATCAAAGCAGTGCAAGACTCCGTCATTTTTACCCGGGTTAATTTTTGAGTCAAGCGCGTTGTGTGGTGCCAGCACGGTGATGTGATTCAATGCAGAACCCCCCACCCTTGCATGCGCCATGGGAATGCCACTGCCCCTCGTGAAACTACCGTCATTGGACCTCATTCGCGGCTTCGTGGCCGTGGGCCGCCGCATGAGCATCACGCAGGCGGCCGACGACCTGTGTCTGACCCAGTCGGCCGTGAGCCGCCAGGTGCATGCGCTGGAGGAATACGTGGGCGTGAAGCTGCTGCGCCGCGGTCACCGATCGATCACCTTTACCGCCGAGGGCGAGCGCCTCTTCCGCAGCGCCGACGGCGCCGTGCAGCAACTGCAGGACGTGCTCGGCCAGTTGCGCGCCGCAGGCGCCTCCAGGCCCGTGACCCTGAGCGCGAGCATCGGGCTGACGAGCCTCTGGCTGCTGCCCCGGCTGAGCCGGTTCCAGAAAAAGCACCCGGGCGTGGAGCTGCGCATTTCAGCCAACAACCAGCTGTCGGACCTGCGCCACGACGGCATCGACCTGGCCATCCGCTACACCAGCGAGGCATTGGCGCCCCCCGGCTCGGTGCGCCTGTTCGGGGAGTCGGTGGCCCCGGTGGCCCATCCCGGCCTGGGCCTGAAAACACTGCGGTCGGCCGCAGCCTTGTCGCGCTTGAATCTGCTCGAGTTCGACGACCCGAATCACCCTTGGCTTCGCTGGCACGGCTGGCTGGAGGCCATGGGCTGGCCCACCGAGCTGCCGCCTGGGGTGCTCCACTTCAATCAATACGATCAGGTGATCCAGGCCGCGCTGGCTGGCCAAGGCGTGGCCTTGGGTCGGCTCGAACTCGTGCAGCCCCTGATCGACGAGGGCCGCCTCGTGGTCGTTCACGGCCCCCGTCGCTTGGCAGAAACCACGCATGCCTATTGGCTGGTGCAGACAGAAGCAGGCTCCCGGCCCGATGTTCGCCGCGTGGCCGACTGGATTGAATCCGAAGCTCGTGCCGGTGGCTCTGCGCCGGCGTGAGAGGCACGACGGTGCACTCGCGCAGCGTCTGTCGAGCCACAATCAGCCGCGATCCGCGGGCTCCGGCTCAAGGGTGGCACTCGACAGCGGTGCACCCGGCCGCATCGTCACCGAGATCGCCATCCCTGCGGTCACCATCAACACACCGGCCCAGGCGGTCCATGTCGGCGTTTCACCCAGCATGAACACGGCGGCCAAGGTGGTCACACACGGCACGGCCGCAGTGAACAAGGCCGTGTCTTCAGGCCCCAGCGTGGCGACCGCCTTGGAGTAGATGTAGATCGACACCACGGCAATCAGCACGCCCTGAAAGATCCCTTGAAGCAGCAGCTCCTGCCAGGGCGCTGCCAGCAAGGCCTTGCCGGGCAGCAGCAGGTAGATCGGGAGGAACACGCCCATCGACAACACAGTCACCAGCGAGGCGGTGTGCGCCGGGGCCAGGCCCGCCCGCCGCGACAACAGCCCATGGGCCGACCAACTGATCGAGGCCAGCAGCAGCGCACCATCGCCCATCCATTGCCTCGTGGTGTTCGCGCCCAAGGTGTCAGACAACAGGCAAACGATGCCGACCAGGATCACGGACAGGCCCACCACCCTCGACCGGCTCATCGGCACCGAGGCTGCGATCCACCCGATCAACGATGTGAACAAGGGCAGACTGCCATGCAGCAAGACAGCGCCATGGGCTGCAGGGGCCAAAGCAAAACCGGCATAGGCGAGCAGTGCAAAGCCCACGCCGCCAGACAAGGCCAGGCCGAGCGTTTCATGCCAACGCAGCCGCGGCAGGCCGTAGCGCCACAGCACGGGCAGCAGCAACAACCCACCCACGCCGAACCGCAGTGCGGTGAGATCCATCACCTTCAGGCTGCTGGACAAGCCCAGCCGCGACACCAACGTGAAACTCGAGAACAGCAGCACCGCCGCCACACCAAATGCAGCTCCGTTCAACGAGATGCGTCGCCCAGCTTGCATCATGACAAGACCTCTGAACACGCTGCCAGCGCATCGTCGAGTCGATCATTTCCCCAGTACATGTCGGGCCCGACAAAGAACATCGGTGCCCCGAAGATGCCCAGAGCCTGGGCAGCTTCCGTTTGTCGGCGGAGTTCCAGTTTGATGGGATGGGAGTGGGCATGCGCAAGGATTTCAGCCGCCGGCAAGGCGAGCTCGTGCAGGACTGCCTCCACCACAGGGAGCGCATCGATGTCGCGGTCTTCTGCAAAATTGAGCGACATCATCCTGCGGCAGTAGCGTGCCATCCACGGTTGCTCGGCCCCCACCAGGGCCACACGCAAGGCCAGCACGGCCGACCGCGGAAACGCGCGGGGTTGACGCCAGCCGATGCCCTGCTTGCGGCATTGCCGGGCCATGTCCTGCCAGACGTAGGTGCCCTTTTCCTTCTGCAGCACGAAGGGCGATGTGGGCCATCCCATTGATGCAAAGACAGGCCCGAGCAGGAACGGCTTCCACCGCACCTGGACACCGCCCATGGCAGCCGCCTGCTCGATCCGCATCACGCTCAGGTAGCTGTAGTTGCTGCCGAAGTCGAACCAGAAGTCGAGCACGGGCGCACCCGGTGCGACTCTCACGGACTCGCGATCGGGCTCAGTCATACGTCACCAGGCAGCGCAGCTCGATGCTCTCGCGCGGCACCGCATCAGCAGGCGCGTGAGGATGATCGAAAGCCGCATGCAGCGTGAAACGTGACATCCCGCTCAGCTGCGAGTCGTACTGCTTGAAGATGAGCACCTCGTGGCAGTCCATGGCCGAGAAATACGACCAGCGGTGCCAGGGCGACGGCGTCGCCTGATAGATCTCGCCCGTGCGGTTCGGATAGCGCACCTCTCCCACCACCAGGTCGCGCGCACTCAGGCTGCGCGCATCGAGCAGCGCCAAGGGAGTGTCGAGCACGGGGGCCTTGATCGAGCGCCACACGTTGACGATGCTGAACCTTCGCACCTTGCGGCAAGCCGCCTCGTCGCCCAGCACGAGTTCGAGTCGCTTCGCGCCAGACGCCTCGGTGTAGTCGTTGTGGATGCGTCCATTGGCGGCCGCCTGACCACGAACGCCGGACCGGCCGAAATTCAGCTCGCCCGAGCCATGGCTGCGTTTGCGCACGAGGTGGTCGAAGACAAAGGCGTGCTGCGCCCCCGTGACGGCAAGAGCCAGCTCGGACGCTTCGGCGTGGTACACCTGCCGCACTTCGTGTTCGTCCAGAAAGTTCCTGACCTGCGTGGGCGCGTCCCTCAACTCGAACCCCTCTCGCTCGATGGCGGTCCGCACGCCACGGGTATCGTTCACAGGCACTGAACACGGCAGGTGAACGGCGCTTTCCCACGGCGTGCCGGCGGGCGGCTCGAAGGCATAGCTGACAGGGCGTGTTTCACCCAAAGCCAGATAACTCAGCTGCGCCGTGACGATGGGCGGCGTGGACAAACGGTGGGCAGGGGCCAGCATGAGGCGGTCTCCGGGTGCGTGGTGCAGGACACATTGCAGCGCACGAGCCCATGGCACTCAAGCGAGTTTCCCGTCAGCTCACATTCCCCACGCGCATGCGCGTCGACGGTCCACCGTGCTCACCCGGATCATGTTGTAGCATTCATCACTTTACGAGATATCTGCTACATGACCGATTGGCTTGTTCTCACGGCAACGCTGCCCACCTCTCCGAGCGGGCTGCGTGTGCGCATCTGGCGTGCCCTCAAGGCCACGGGTTGCGCCACGCTGCGCGAGGGCGTCTACATCCTGCCGTCGGCCGCCCCATCGGCCCAGGGCTTCTGGGCCATCGACACCGCCATTCGCGAGGGCGGCGCCGACGCCCACATGCTGTCACTGCAAGCCCGTGATGCAACCCAAGAGGCTGATTTCCGCGCGCTCTTCGACCGCAGCGAGCCCTACGCCGATTTCGCGCTGTCGCTGAAGGAGGCGCGCAGCCTCGTGGCCGCAGCAAACGAACCCGACATTCGCCGCCGCCTGCGTGACCTGAGCCTGCAACTGCAACAGCTGCAGGCCACCGACTTTTTCCCCGGCCAGGCCAGCGCCCATGCGCTGTCCGCACTCGAGGGCCTGCGGCTTCGCATTGAAAGGAAGTGGTCGCCCAACGAACCCAGCGCAGGGTCAGGCGCGATGGAGCACCTGTCGATCGCATCGTTCCAGGGCAAAACCTGGGCCACACGCAAACGCCCTTGGGTCGACAGGCTCGCCACCGCCTGGCTGGTTCAGCGCTTCGTCGACGCCAAGCCCCGCTTCATCTGGCTGGCCGATCCGAAGCGATGCCCGAAGTCGGCCATAGGCTACGACTTCGATGGTGCCCGCTTCAGCCACGTCGACAACCACGTGACGTTTGAAGTGGTCGCCCAGAGCTTCGGCCTGGACAACGACCCCGCACTCAAGCGCCTGGGAGAGCTGGTGCATTTCATCGACATCGGTGGCATTCCCGTGGACGAAGCCGCCGGCATCGAAACGATGGTCCGCGGCCTGCAACACCAGCACCCTGGCGACGATGATTTGCTCGCCGCCGCCTGCACCTTCTTCGACACCTTGTACGCCGCGCTGCGGCCCACGCCATGACTTCCACCGCCAGCCCGACGCCAACGGACACCGCTCCTGCTCCTGCTTCAGCCCCCGCACCCATCACTTTCTGGCAAGCCTTCGCCTTCTGGCTGAAGCTCGGTTTCATCAGCTTCGGCGGGCCCGCAGGGCAGATTGCGATCATGCACGAGGAGCTGGTGGAGCGGCGCCGCTGGATCTCCGAGAAGCGCTTTCTGCACGCGCTCAACTACTGCATGGTGCTGCCCGGCCCCGAAGCCCAGCAGCTGGCCACCTACATCGGCTGGCTGATGCACCGCTCCTGGGGCGGCATCGTCGCCGGCGCCTTGTTCGTGCTGCCGTCGCTGTTCATCCTGGTCGCGCTGTCGTGGATCTACCTGCGCTTTGGCAACCTGCCGCTGGTGGCGGGCATCTTCTATGGCCTGAAGCCCGCTGTGACCGCACTCGTGTTGCACGCCGCACACCGCATCGGCACGCGGGCGTTGAAGAACCGGTGGATGTGGGCCATCGCGGCGCTGGCTTTCGTCGCCATCTTCGCCTTCGACACGCCCTTCCCGGCGATCGTGATCGCGGCGGCGCTGATCGGGCACTTCGGCGCCCGTCGCTGGCCGCACGTATTCGCGCTCGGCGGTGGCCACGGCAGCGCGAAGGCCAGCTACGGCGCGGCGCTGATCGACGATCACACGCCGACGCCGGCGCACGCGCGCTTCTCGCGC
>JBEGTX010000229.1:0-26225 GCA_041179165.1 Pseudomonadota bacterium
CGTAGATGCAGCGCTCGATGACTTCTTCATCGCTGACCTTGCGCGCTTTCAGGCCACGCTCGGTGCGGAAGTCTTCGATGATCTTGTCGACCGCCGGGTCGACGATCGGGTCGCGCTTGCCGGCTTCGTAGCGGTACCAGCCGGCGCCGGTCTTCTGGCCGAAGCGGCCGGCTTCGGCCAGGCGGTCGGCCACGATCGGGATGTAGGCCTCGGGGTTGGCTTCCTTGCGGCGCTTGCGGCCGGCGTAGCCGATGTCGAGGCCAGCCAGGTCACCCATGCGGTAGATGCCCATGGCGAGGCCGAACTTCTGCAGCGCGTTGTCGATCTGCGCAGGCGAAGCGCCGGCATTCAGCAGCTCGTTCGACGCCTGGCCGTAGCGGGCCACGATGCGGTTGCCGATGAAGCCGTCGCACACGCCGGACACCACGGCGATCTTCTTGATCTTCTTGGCCAGGGCCATGGAGGTGGCGAGCACTTCCTTGCTGGTCTTGGCACCGCGCACCACTTCGAGCAGGCGCATCACGTTGGCCGGGCTGAAGAAGTGCAGGCCGATCACGTCTTCAGGACGCTTCGTGAACGCAGCGATTTCGTCGAGGTTCAGCGCCGACGTGTTGGAGGCGAGGATGGAGCCTGGCTTCATGACTTCGTCGAGCGTCTTGAACACTTGTTCCTTGACTTCGATGCTTTCGAACACGGCCTCGATGGCCAGGTCGACGTTCTTGAAGCCGTCGTACGACAGCGTTGGCGTGATCAGGGCCAGGCGCTCGTCGAGCTTGGCTTGCGTGATCTTGCCCTTCTTGAGCGAGCTCTCGTAGTTCTTGCGGATCGTGGCCAGGCCCTTGTCGAGCGCTTCTTGCTTCTGCTCGAGCAGCACGACGGCGATGCCGGCGTTGATGAAGCTCATGGCAATGCCGCCACCCATGGTGCCGGCACCGATGATGCCGACCGACTTGATGTCGCGAATCTTGACGTCGTCACCGATGTCGGACACCTTGGAGGCAGCGCGCTCGGCCTGGAAGATGTGGCGCAGGGCACGCGACTCAGGCGTTTGCATCAGTTCGAGGAACAGCGCGCGTTCGGTGTCGCAGCCGGCGTCGAAGGACTTGCCGACCGAGGCTGCCACGGCTTCCACGCACTTCAGCGGCGCAGGGAAGTTCTTGGACATGCCGCCGACCATGTTGCGGGCGAATTGCAGGAAGGCTTCAGCGTCGCCTTGCTTGATCTTGACGTCGCGGGCGCGCTTGAGCGGCAGCTTGTCGGCCACGGCCTTCTGGGCAAAGGCAACAGCGCCTTCCAGCAGGTCGCCGGTGATGATGGCGTCGATCAGTGGCGTGCCTTCGAATTGCGAGGCCGGCACCGGTGCGCCGGAGACGATCATGTTGAGGGCAGCGTCCAGGCCGATCAGGCGTGGCAGGCGTTGCGTGCCGCCGGCGCCTGGCAGCAGGCCGAGCTTCACTTCGGGCAGGCCGAGCGAGGCGTCAGGCTTGGCCACGCGGAAGTGCGCGCCGAGGGCCAGCTCGAGGCCGCCGCCCAGGCACACGCCGGCGATGGCGGCGACGACAGGCTTGGTCGACGATTCGACGGCCTTGATGACTTCACGCAGGTTGGGCTCGAAGCCGGCCTTGGGCGTGCCGAACTCGCGCACGTCGGCGCCGCCGGAGAAGGCGCGGTCGCTGCCGGTGATGACGACGGCGGTCACGGCAGGGTCTGCCTGTGCGCGGTCGATGCCGTCGACGATGCCGGCGCGCAGTGCATACCCCAGGCCATTGACGGGCGGCGAAGTCAGCGTGATGACGGCCACGGCGCCGCGCACGTCATATTGGGTGGAAGCTGGGTTGCTCATGGGGATGGGGCTCCGGACAAGAAGGAAGGGACGGGCGGTGTCATGCGCGGACCGGGGGCTGCCGGCCGTTTTGGCCAGGCCCTGTTCCGCAGTGCAGGACAGAATTTTGAAAGAACGTCATCGTAGCCAGAGGCGCCCCGCTTGTAAACAAGGCGTTTCCCTTTTGGGGCTGTTTTGCTGGGGAAAACAGTTTGATCCAGGGGTGCGGCGACGTCACCGAGGTGACAGCCCAAAGACTTTTTTGCTTCCGTGAAAGTTCCAATATCCAAACTGGTGTTTTGCGGTGCAGAATACTGGATCGACCACCCCGAGCGCTATTTTTGACGCCCAAGCGAGGACCGCATGAATTTCGACTATTCCCCCGAGCAGCAGGCCTTCCGTCAGGAAGTCCGCAGTTTCCTGGAGTCCGCCCTGCCGGCCGACATCCGCGCCAAAGTGGCATCCGGCAAGCGCCCAGCCAAAGAAGACTTCGTGCGCTGGCAGCAAATCCTCCACGCCAAGGGCTGGGGTGCATCGAGCTGGCCTGAAGAATTCGGCGGCCCGGGCTGGAACTCTGTCCAACGCCACATCTTCGACGAAGAGTGCGCTGCTGCCGGCACGCCGCAACAGCTGCCTTTCGGCCTCAAGATGGTCGCCCCCGTCATCATGCGTTTTGCCAACGCCGCCCAGAAGGCCCACTTCCTGCCGCGCATCGTGTCGGCCCAGGACTGGTGGTGCCAGGGTTATTCGGAGCCGGGCGCCGGCTCCGACCTGGCTTCGCTGAAGACCCGTGCCGTGCGCGGCACCGACGCGCAAGGTGAGCACTACATCGTCAACGGCCAGAAGACCTGGACCACCCTCGGCCAGTACGCCGACTGGATCTTCTGCCTCGTGCGTACCAGCACCGAAGGCCGCCAGCAAGAAGGCATCTCCTTCCTGCTGATCGACATGAAGACCCCCGGCATCACCGTGCGTCCGATCATCATGCTCGACGGCGAACACGAAGTGAACGAAGTCTGGTTCGAGAACGTGCGCGTGCCGGTCGAGAACCGCGTGGGCGAAGAAAACAAGGGCTGGACCTACGCCAAGTTCCTGCTCGGCCACGAGCGCACCGGCATTGCCGGTGTCGGCCGCTCCAAGGCTGCCCTCAAGCGCCTGAAGGCCCTGGCCCGCCGCCAGCCTGGCGACAACGGCCGTCCGCTGATCGAAGACGTGCGCTTCCGCGACCGCCTGGCGCAGGTCGAGCTCGAGCTGATGGCACTCGAAGTGACCAACCTCAAGGTCATCTCCGGCGAAGACAAGCACCTGCCTCCAGGCCCTGAAGCGTCCATGCTCAAGATCAAGGGTTCCGAGATCCAGCAGATGCTGACCGAGCTGTCGATGCAGGCCCTCGGCCCTTACGCGCTGCCTTACCTCGTCGAGGAAATGGAAGCCGGCAAGCTGAGCGAGCCGCTCGCCGACAACTACGCCGAGTCGAACGCTGCCACCACCGGCCACTACTTCAACTTCCGCAAGACCACCATCTATGGCGGTTCGAGCGAAGTTCAGAAAAACATCATTTCGCAAATGATCCTGGGCCTGTAAGGCCCCGATCCCCCCTGCGCACGGAGAAACCATGGATTTCAACCTCAGTGAAGATCAAGTCGCGATTCAGGACAGCCTGCGTCGCTTTCTGGCCAAGGACTACGGCTTCGAACAACGCCGCGTGATCGCCAAGTCGGCCGAGGGCTACAGCCCGGCCGCATGGGCCACCTACGCCGAACTCGGCCTGCTGGCCCTGCCATTCTCGGAAGAGAACGGCGGCCTCGGCGGCGGTGCTGTCGACACCATGATCATTCTGGAAACGCTGGGCGCCAACCTCGCCCTCGAGCCCTACATCCCGACGGTCGTGCTCGGCGGCAGCCTGCTGGCCGACATTGGCTCGCCTGCCCAGCGCGACAAGCTGCTGGCCGGCGTGACCGACGGCAGCGTGCTGCTGGCTCTCGCTCACCAAGAGCCGGGCGCCCGCTACAACACGCGCCACGTGGCCACCACGGCCAAGGCCGATGGTGGCGGCTACGTGCTCAACGGCCACAAGGCCGTGGTGCTGGGTGCCGCTGCAGCCAACAAGCTGCTGGTCTCTGCCCGCACCTCGGGTGCCAACACCGATGCCGACGGCATCAGCCTGTTCGTGGTCGATGCCGGCACCGCCGGCCTCACGCTGCGCAGCTACCCCAACCAGGACGACCAGCGCGCTGCCGAAGTGCTGCTGGCCAACGTCAAGGTCGGTGCCGACGCGCTGGTGGGCACGGTCGGCCAGGCGCTGCCTGCCATCGAACGTGCACTCGACCGCGCCAACGCCGCCCTGTGCGGCGAGGCGGTGGGCATCATGACGGCGCTGAACGCCGCCACGCTCGACTACCTCAAGCAACGCAAGCAGTTCGGCGTGCCCATTGGCAAGTTCCAGGCGCTGCAGCACCGCATGGCCGACATGGCCATCGCGACCGAGCAAGCCCGTTCGATGGCCATCCTCGCCGCCATCAACGCCGACTCCACCGACGCGGCAGAACGCAGCCGCACGGTGTCGGCTGCCAAGGCCTACATCGGCCAATCGGCCCGCACGGTGGGCCAGGGCGCGGTGCAATTGCACGGCGGCATGGGCGTGACCGACGAGCTCATCGTGGCGCACTACTTCAAGCGCCTCACGACGATCACCGCCACATTCGGCGACGTCGACCACCACATGGCCCGCTTCAGCGACAGCCTGCTGGTGGCCTGAGTTCCGGTGTCTTGCAGCAACCCGGCGGCCGGTGCGGTCGGGTTGCTGTGTTCGAGTTAGACCAGGCCGGCCCTGTGCCGGCCTTCATTTTTTAGGACATCGCACGTGAGCGAAATCATCAACCGCCGCGACCTGGAGTTCCAGGTGTTCGAAGTGCTGGACGCCGAGGCGCTGACACAGCGCCCCCGCCATGCCGACCACAGCCGCGAGACCTTCATGGCCGCGCTCGACACGTCGCAGGCGATCGCCACCGACAAGTTCCTGCCGCACAACCGCGAGTCGGATGAAAACGAACCCACGTTCGATGGCACCAAGGTCACGATGATCCCCGCCGTCAAGGAAGCGCTCACCGCCTTCTGCGAAGCCGGACTGATGGCGCCCACCAAAGACTACGACCTCGGCGGCATGCAGCTGCCCGTGGTGGTGTCGCAGGCCTGCTCCTCGCTCTTCAAGAGCGCCAACGGCTCGACCTCGTCGTACTTCGGCCTGACGCAAGGCAGCTCCAACCTCGTGCAGAAGTTCGGCACGCCGAAGCAGGTCGCCAAGTACCTCGAGCCCATGCTCAGCGGCCGCTTCTTCGGCACCATGGCCCTCACCGAGCCACAGGCCGGCTCCAGCCTGTCCGACCTGACGACGAGCGCCACGCCCAACGGCGACGGCACGTATTCGCTCAAAGGCAACAAGATCTTCATCTCGGGCGGCGACCATGAGCTGGCCGAGAACATCATTCACCTGGTGCTGGCCCGCATCCCTGGCGCGCCTCCCGGCGTGAAGGGCATTTCGCTGTTCACCGTGCCGAAGTACCACGTCAATGACGACGGCAGCCTCGGCGCACGCAACGACGTCGCACTCGCCGGCCTGATCCACAAGATGGGCTGGCGCGGCACCACGTCGACCATGCTGTCCTTCGGCGAGAAGGGCCAGTGCATCGGCGAGCTCGTGGGCGAGGCACACAACGGCCTGGCCTGCATGTTCGTGATGATGAACGAAGCCCGCATCGGCGTCGGCATGGGCGCGGTCATGTACGGCTACCGCGGTTACCTGGCCTCGCTGCAGTACGCGCGCGAACGGCCCCAAGGCCGCAGCCCCAAGGCCAAGAACCCGCTGGACCCTCAGGTCGCCCTGATCGAACACGCCGACATCCGCCGCATGCTGATCGCGCAGAAGGCCTATGTCGAGGGCGGCTACGCACTCGGCCTGTATGCCGCGCGCCTGGTCGACGACCAGAAGACCGGCGAGACCGATACCGTGCGCGCCGAGGCCGGCCTGCTGCTGGACCTGCTCACGCCGATCGTGAAGTCGTGGCCCTCGCAGTGGTGCCTCGAGGCCAACAGCCTGGCCATCCAGATCCATGGCGGCTACGGCTACACGCGTGAGTACCCGGTCGAGCAGTTCTATCGCGACAACCGCCTCAACATGATCCACGAAGGCACGCACGGCATTCAGGGCATCGACCTGCTGGGCCGCAAGGTGATGATGAAGCAGGGTGCTGCCGTCAAGCTGCTGGCGCGCGAGATCGCGTCCACCGTCGAGCAGGCGCAGGCCTTCGAGGGCCTGAAGGGCCAAGCGGCATCGCTCACCACGGCCTGGGCCGAGGTGCTCGAGACCGTGAAGCAGATCGGCGCCGTGCTGGCAGAAGACAACGAGAAGGCGCTGGCCAATGCCACCGTCTTCCTCGAGGCCTTCGGCCACACCGTGCTGGCCTGGACCTGGCTGCGCCAGGCCGTGGTGGCGGCGCGTGCGCTGCCGCAAGCCACGGGCAGCGACGCCGACTTCTACAACGGCAAGCTGCACACCTCGCAGTGGTTCTTCGATTGGGAACTGCCACGCACCGTGCCCCAGCACGCACTGTTGCGCAGCCTGAACGACAGCACGCTGACGATGTCGCCCAACTGGTTCTGACGCGCAGGCGTGCCCGGCCATGAGTTCACTGGTCCCCGACATGGGCAACAGCGGCAGCAGCGACGACATCCCTGCAGGCTTCACGCTGCTGAAGCGGGGCGGCCCCTACTTCTCGAACATGGGGCCGCACTACCGGCGCAGCGACGACAGCGCCACGCTGGTCATCGGCGTGCGCGTGGGTGCCAAGCACACCAACACGCTGGGCATCACGCATGGCGGCATGCTGGTCACGCTGGCCGATGCGGCACTCGGCATGAACATGTCGATGACGCGCAAGCCCTCGCAGCCCATGGTCACCGTGAGCCTGTCGAGCGACTTTCTCGGCTCGGCGCATCCGGGCGAGTGGCTGGAGGCCCATGTGCGGGTGACCAAACACGGCCGGCGCCTGTCGTTCGCCGAGTGCGAGCTGCGCGTCGGTGAACGGCTGGTGCTTCGCTGCAGCGGCGTGTTCTCGGTCATTGGTGACGGGCAGGCCGCTCCCACCGTGATGTCCGATCAGTCGGACGAAGCCGACAACGCGCCGTCCGACGGTTGAGTTCTTTTTCTGTCATTCCCTCTTCCTCTTCTTCTGAGCCACCCCATGCAAAAGATCCACGTCTTGTTGAAGAAGGAAGAACTCGATGGCGAGCGTCTGGACGGCAAGGTCCTGATCGTGCTCGACATCCTGTTTGCCACGACCACCATGGTGGGCGTGCTGTCTTCTGGCGCCACAGCCATCCTGCCGATGGCAGATGGCGCCTCGGCGCTCGCTGAAGCCGAGAAACATGCCCCGGGCAGCTACCTGCTGGCGGGTGAACTGAACGCGGAAACGCTGCCTGGCTTCTTGCATGCGGCACCACAGGCCTTGCTGCGCGAAGGCGTGGTCGGCAAGACCCTCATCTACGCCACCACCAACGGCACGCCGGCGTTGCTGATGGCCCGTGGCGGCCATGCGGTGTACGCGGCCTCGCTCACCAATGCGCAAGCGGTGATCGACCATGTCGTCAAGGAACACCCTGATCGCACCATCCTGCTCGTGTGCGCCGGCTCGGCAGGGCGATTCAACCTCGAGGACTACTACGGCGCGGGCTACCTCGTCTCGCTGTTCCGTGCCGCACCGGGCAAGCGCGAGTACACCGACGCGGCCATTGGCGCCACGCTGGTTCATGCACAGGGTGAGGGCGAGGTCGACCCCTCCACCCACAGCCTGTGGCTTGCCCGTGTCGGTCGGCGCATGCTCGCCAAGGGGTTGGAGTCCGAGCTGCACTATGCGGCGCGCAAGAGCTGGATCAACGTGGTGCCGCAGTTGGTCGACGGCAAGCTGGTTCTGCGCTGACGGCTGAGGCACACTGGCGGGCGCGCGGGCCATGGGAGGTCCGCGCCGACCTTTCGGACTGCCCATGATCAACTCCAAAACTGACTACCAGGCCTATCTGGAAGCCGACCGCATCTCGCTCGGCGTCGACAAGAGCCTGCGCAACTATCTGCTCGACGACATCTGGGCGTTTCAGCGCCGGATGCGCCGCGTCGAGTACCTGCACAACTGCCGCAAGAACTGGTTTCTGCGCAAGTGGGCCAGCTACCGCTTTGCCTCGCTCAGCACCAAGCTCGGCTTCTCGATCCCGATCAACACCTTCGGGCCGGGCCTGTCGATCGCCCACCGCGGCACCATCGTCGTCAACAGCAAGGCCCGCATTGGCGCCAACTGCAGGCTGCACGTGTGCGTGAACATCGGTGAGAGCACGGAGCCGGGCAGCACCCCGGTCATCGGCGACAACTGCTACATCGCACCAGGCGTGAAGGTGTTCGGCGCCATCGTCATAGGGCCCAACACGGCCTTGGGTGCCAACTCGGTGGTGAACAAGAGTTTCCCGCAGGGCGGCGTCACGCTGGGTGGCATTCCAGCCAAGGTGATTTCGCAGAAGGGCACCGAGGGCATGGTCACGCGCGGCCACAAGACAGAGCACTGACCTGCAGCCTTCCACCCCACGCCGGTTGCAGCGCCCTCAGCGCATCAGCAAGGCTTCAAGCCGCGTGACCGTGTCGATGAGGCGCGGACGTACCTCGTTCAGCAAGAAGTCTTTCGACAGGTTGAACGACGGCCCGCCGCAGTTGATGGCCATCGGCGGCATGCCGTTGCCCGGCTGGAACGCGCGGGCGATGCCGTTGACGTCTTTCTGCCAGTCACCGAACGAGCAGGTGACGCCCAGAGAGCGGTAGTCGTCCACAGCACGCTCGATGCCGTCTCGGATGTCGGGCCACGACACCTCGTCGAGCTCCTGCACCCGCTCCATGAAGTCGAGCCGCTCGCGGTCTGGAATGGCCGCCAGGTAAGCGCGCCCGATGGCCGACGAGGCCACAGGGATGCGCGAGCCGACGTCCAGGCTCAGCGTGAGGGCGGCCGAGCTGCGGCAGTTCTCCACATAGATCATCGACAGCCGGTCACGTGTGCCGAGCGACACCATCGAGCGTGAGGTGTCGGCCAGCTCCTGCATCAGCGGGCGGGCGATCTGGCGCACGTCGAGCCGTGCCAGCATGGCGCTGCCGAGTGACAGCGTGGCCGTGCCGAGGCGGTACTTGCCGCTGTCTTCGACCTGGGCCAGATAGTCGAGCTTCGTGAGCGTGGAGGTGAGCCGCGACACGGTGGACTTGGGCAGCTTGCAGCGCTGGGCGATTTCCTGGTTGCCCAGCGCTTTGTCGCCCGATCGGAAACACGCCAGAACCTCCAGCCCGCGCGCCAGGGCCGTCACGAAATGGCGGTCCTCCTTGGGTGCGGCTTTGGCGGATTTGGTGGGCGTGGTCATGAGAAGGTCGTTGTTGGACGGCAAAGTGTTCTGTCGAATGCAGGGTGGGTGGAGGCTCTGAGCGAGGCCGAAACGGTCAACCGCCGAAAGTGGAACATAAATCTGCAAATCGTGTGTGCAGAGAATCCCTGGGATGGACGCTGCAAGGCCTTTCAGGCGCCAGCTGCGAAGCGACTCCTCACAGCAGAAAACGCCGTTTTCGCCCCGCGCGGTTGACACGCCGGGCATCCGCATCAACAATCCCGTACTTGTTTTTACAAGCGGAATATTGTTCTGCAATGCGGTTCTGAACACTGGGCTCTCAAGCTTGCTCCGGCAGGCGACTGATCCTCCGCAAGGTGTGAAAGGGCTGCAGCAGAGCGTGATCACGGTCGTTCCGGGCTGATTTCGCAGCGGGCACCACACACATCGGCAGAGGCTCCATTGGCTACAGACAAATCCACTTCAACACTGCGCTCCCTGGGCCTTGTCGGCGCCGGCGTGATGGGCATGGGCATCGCGCAAATCGCCGCGCAGGCGGGGGTCTCGGTCAAGGTGTTCGACCTGCGTGAAGGCGGTGCTGCCGCTGGTTGCAAGAAGCTCGGCGAAACACTCGCCAAGCTGCAAGAGCGCGGCAAGCTGAACGCCGAGCAGGTGGCTGCGGCCACCGCGCTGGTGTCGCCTGCAGCAAGCCTCGATGAATTCGCCGGCTGCGATGTGGTGGTCGAAGCCATCATCGAAGACCTGCAGGCCAAGCAGAAACTGTTTGCCCAGCTCGAAACCATCGTGAGCGAGCAGTGCATCCTCGCCTCCAACACCTCGTCGCTGTCGGTCACCGCCATTGCGGCCGGCTTGAAGCGCCCTGAGCGTGTGGCGGGCTTCCACTTCTTCAACCCCGTGCCGGTGATGAAGGTTGTCGAGATCGTCGACGGCCTGCTGACCGACAGCGCGGTGAGCGACCAGTTGCTCGCCCTCGGCCAGGCCATGGGCCACACGGCCGTGCGCGCCAAGGACACCCCGGGCTTCATCGTCAACCATGCGGGCCGCGGCTTCACCACCGAAGCACTGCGTGTGGTGCAAGAAGGCATCTGCGAGTTCCACGATGCCGACCGCATCCTGCGCGAAGTGGCAGGTTTCATCATCGGTCCGTTCGAGCTGATGGACATCACCGCGCTCGACGTGTCACACCCGGTGATGGAGTCCATCTACCGCCAGTATTACGAAGAGCCGCGCTTCCGCCCGAACCCGCTGACGCGCCAGATGCTGTCGGCCGGCATCGTGGGCCGCAAGGTCGGCCGCGGCTTCTACCGCTACGAAGGCGGCCAGAAGCAAGGCATTCCCGAAGGCGCGGCGCCCACCACCCTGCCGGCATCGGTATGGCTGGCGCCTGACGTGCCTGCCGCACTGAGCGAGCTGGTGCAGAACCTCGGCGTGCCCGTGGACACGGGCGCTTCGCCACGTGCCGAGAGCCTGATCGTCGTGGCACCCATCGGTGACGACGCCACCACCTGCGCATTGCGCCTGAAGCTCGATCCCACGCGCACCGTCGGCGTGGAGACCCTCTTTGCACTCGACAAGCGCCGCGTGGTCATGACCACGCCGGCCACCACGCCCGCTTGGCGCGATGCTGCGCACGCGCTGTTCTCGGCCGATGGCAAGCCTGTCACCGTGATCCGCGACAGCGCAGGCCTCGTGGCCCAGCGTGTGGTGGCGACCATCGTCAACATCGCCTGCGACATTGCCCAGCAGCGCATCGCCACGCCGGTCGACATCGACCGCGCCGTGTCGCTCGGCTTGAACTATCCCTTCCCGCCCCTGGCCTGGGGCGACCGCATCGGCGCGGCCACAGTGCTGACCATCCTTGACCGGATGCAAGCTTTCTACGGCGATGCGCGCTATCGTGCGAGCCCGTGGCTCAAGCGCCGCGCGATGCTCGGCCTGTCGCTGTTGACCCCAGAACATTGAACTGACGGAACCACCCCATGGATCTCACCTTCACCCCCGAAGAACAAGCCTTCCGCGAAGAAGTGCGCGCCTTCGTGCGCGACAAGCTTCCCGAGAACATTCGCCACAAGGTGGCCAACAGCCTGCGCCTCACGCGCGAAGACCACGTCACCTGGCAGAACCTGCTGCACCAGCGCGGCTGGGGCGGCCCAGGCTGGGCCAAGGAGTTCGGCGGACCGGGCTGGAATGCCGTTCAACAGTACATCTTCGAAGAAGAGTGCGCCGCCGGCAGCGCGCCGCGCCTCATCCCTTTCGGCATCAAGATGGTGGCCCCCGTCATCATGGCCTTCGGCACGCCCGAGCAGCAGCAGCGCTACCTGCCCAAGCTGAGCGCCGCCGAAGAGTGGTGGTGCCAGGGCTACTCGGAGCCAGGCTCCGGCTCCGACCTGGCCTCGCTCAAGATGCGCGCCGTGCGCGGTGTCGACGCGCAGGGCGACCACTACATCTGCAACGGCCAGAAGACCTGGACCACCCTCGGCCAGTACGCCGACTGGATCTTCTGCCTGGTGCGCACGGACCCGCAGGCCAAGGCCCAGCGTGGCATCAGCTTCCTGCTGATCGACATGAAGACGCCCGGCATCACCGTGCGTCCGATCATCACGCTCGACGGCGCCCATGAAGTCAACGAGATCTGGTTCGAAGACGTGCGCGTGCCGGCCGAGAACCTTGTCGGCGAAGAGAACAAGGGCTGGACCTACGCCAAGTTCCTGCTCGGCCACGAGCGCAGCAACATCGCCGGCATCGGTATCGCCAAGCGTGAGCTGGCCCGTCTGAAGCGCATCGCCGCCGTTGAACAGAAGCGCGGCCGTCCGCTGCTGGAAGACCCGCTGTTCTCGGCCAAGGTGGCCCAGGTCGAGATCGACCTCACCGCGCTCGAGATGACCAACCTGCGTGTGCTCTCGGCCGAAAAAGACAAGCGCGCCCCGGGCCCTGCTGCGTCCATCCTGAAGATCAAGGGCACGGAGATTCAGCAGGCCGTCACCGAGCTGCTGCTGCAGGCGGTGGGCCCGTACGCACTGCCGTACGTGGCCGAGGCGCTGGCGGCTGGCTACTCCGGCCCGCCCGCCGGCCCGGCCTATGCCGCGTCGCTCGCCGCGCACTACTGCAACATGCGCAAGCTGTCGATCTACGGCGGCTCCAACGAAATCCAGAAGAACATCATTTCTCAGCAGCTGCTGGGTCTGTAACGCACACAAGGAAGACTCGTCATGGACTTCAGCTTCAGCGAAGAGCAGCAACAGCTGCAAGACGCCATCACCCGCTTCGTGCAGGGTGACTACACATTCGAACGCCGCCACGGCATCCTGAAATCCACCGAAGGGTGGAGCCGCGAGGTCTGGAAGGGCCTGGCCGATCTGGGTGTGCTGGCCATGCTCATCCCCGAAGACGACGGCGGCCTGGGCTACGGCCCGGTGGAAACCCAGCTGGCCTTCCAGGCCCTGGGCCCGGCGTTGCTGGCCGAGCCGGTGCTCTCGAGCGCCGTGATCGCCACCGCCCTCGTGCGGGACTTCGGTGACGACGCCGCACGTGCCGAGCTGCTGCCTGCACTCGGCGCTGGCGAGCGCATCGTCGTGCTGGCCCACGAAGAAGCGGCCGGCCGCGGTGACGTGGCCTGGGTGGCCACCACTGCCAAGGCCGATGGCGACGGCTTCGTGCTCGACGGCCACAAGGCGGTCGTGTACCACGCCGACGCGGCCGACGAACTCATCGTGTCGGCTCGCGTTGATGGCGCGCCGGCCGATGCCGCAGGCGTGTCGTTGTTCCGCGTGCCAAAGGGCACGGCCGGCCTCACGGTGCAAGGCTACGGCACCATCGACGGCCAGCGCGCTGCCGAGGTGATCCTGAAGTCGGTCAAGGTGCCGGCGTCGGCGCGCTTGGGCGCTGCAGGCCAGGGCCTGCTCGCCGTCGAGCGTGCGCTCGACATCGGTCTGGCTGCTCTCACGGCCGAAGCCGTGGGCGTGATGGAAGCCACTGTGAATGCGACCGGCGAGTACCTGAAGACCCGCCAGCAGTTCGGCCAGCCGATCGGCCGCTTCCAGGCCCTGCAGCACCGCATGGCCGACATGCTGCTGCACCTGGAGCAGTCGCGCTCGATGAGCTACCTGGCGGCGATGGACTGCAACTCCACCGACGACCCGGCACGCCGCAAGACGCTGTCGGCCGCCAAGGTGACCGTGGGCCAGGCTTGCCGCTACATCAGCCAGCAGTCGGTGCAATTGCACGGCGGCATGGGCATGACCGACGAACTCAATGTGAGCCATTTCTTCAAACGCCTGCTCGCCATCGAGCTGCGTTTCGGTGACACCGACCTGCACCTGCAGCGGTTTGCCGAGCTCAGCCAGCGTGCGGCACTGAAGGCTGCAGCAGCCTGATGCCGGTCTGAACCACGGACCTCTCAGCAGAGTTTGAACGAACGGGGCATCATCGCGATGTCCCGTTTTTTTTGGCCGCTCGCGCAGTCTGTCACGGCGCGAAGCGCTCTTGTCACCATGCCGACAGAGCATGTAGCAGGCCCGTCCTATGATGGCCTGCTGTACCGAATTCCGGAGATTCCCATGTCCACCAAAGCCGCCGCCTTCCACTGGGACGACCCGCTGTTGCTCGAACAGCAACTGACCGGAGAAGAGCGCCAAGTGCGCGACGCCGCACGCGAGTACGCGCAAGGCAAGCTGGCACCGCGTGTGGTGCAGGCCTTCCGCAACGAACAGACCGACCCGGCCATCTTCCGTGAGATGGGTGAGCTGGGCCTGCTCGGCCCCACCATCCCCGAGCAGTACGGCGGCGCCGGCCTCAACTACGTGTGCTACGGGCTCGTCGCGCGCGAGGTGGAGCGTGTCGACTCCGGCTACCGCTCGATGATGAGCGTGCAGTCGTCGCTCGTGATGGTGCCCATCAACGAGTTCGGCAACGAAGCCACCAAGCAGAAGTACCTGCCCAAGCTGGCCAGCGGCGAGTGGATCGGCTGCTTCGGCCTGACCGAACCCGACCACGGTTCCGACCCCGGCAGCATGGTCACGCGCGCCAAGAAAGTGGCGGGCGGCTACAGCCTGAGCGGCGCCAAGATGTGGATCAGCAACAGCCCCATCGCTGACGTGTTCGTGGTCTGGGCCAAGGACGATGAAGGCGCGATCCGCGGCTTCGTGCTCGAGAAGGGTGCCAAGGGCCTGAGCGCCCCCGCCATCCATGGCAAGGTCGGCCTGCGCGCCTCCATCACCGGCGAGATCGTGCTCGACAACGTGTTCTGTCCCGAAGAAAACGCGTTTCCCGAAGTGCGTGGTCTCAAAGGCCCGTTCACTTGCCTGAACAGCGCGCGCTACGGCATCGCTTGGGGCGCACTCGGTGCAGCCGAAGACTGCTGGCACCGAGCGCGCCAGTACGTGCTCGACCGCAAGCAGTTCGGCCGGCCGCTCGCGGCCAACCAGCTGGTCCAGAAGAAGCTCGCCGACATGCAGACCGAAATCACGCTCGGCCTGCAAGGCTGCCTGCGCCTCGGCCACATGAAGGACGAAGGCACGGCGGCGGTCGAGATCACCTCCATCATGAAGCGCAACTCCTGCGGCAAGGCGCTCGACATTGCCCGCCTGGCGCGCGACATGATGGGCGGCAACGGCATCAGTGACGAGTTCGGCGTGGCACGCCACCTCGTCAACCTCGAGGTGGTCAACACCTACGAGGGCACCCACGACGTGCACGCGCTGATCCTGGGCCGTGCCCAGACCGGCATCGCCGCGTTCGCGAACTGAGCATGCCAACGCACGGCGTTCGCGCCGCGCGGCCCTTGTCGTCTTGATCCCCGCCGCGCATCCCCTGACCGAGGGGCGGCGTTGTGCCGATGCACCGTCCTTGTGCCTGCAACGCCTCGCGCAAAGCGCATATCCGTAGTCACCCTGATAATGCGGGGTACGCGGGCGCCTGGGAGCCTGTCTGACTTTCAAGTCCGACAGGCTCCTGGAGGCGCCGGAATCAACAAGACAGACGACAGAGGGCGACACGTGCAGCGCATCGTGATTGTGGGCGGTGGGGCGGGGGGTTTGGCTTTGGCCACCCAATTGGGCAAACGGCTGGGCCGCAAGAAGCTGGCCGAGGTGACGCTGGTCGACTCGGCGCGCACCCACGTCTGGAAACCGCTGCTGCACCAACTGGCCGCCGGCAGCTTCGACACGCACGCCGAGGAAATCGAGTACCTGGCCCAGGCGCGCTGGAACCATTTCAAGTTCCGTCTCGGCAGCCTGGTCGGCATCGACCGCGCCAACAAGACCGTGCAACTGGCGGCCAGCTACGACGAGAGCGGCGCCGAGATCACACCGCCACAGGAAGTCGGCTACGACACGCTGGTGATTGCCGTGGGCAGCCAGACCAACGATTTCGGCACCTTGGGCGCTGCCCAGCACACCATCAAGCTCGACACGCCACAGGCCGCCAAGCGTTTCAACGACCGCCTCATCAATGCGTGCATCCGCTCCCAGAGCGTGCCACGCGAGGCCGGCAGCGGCCGCCTCACGGTCGCCATCGTGGGCGGTGGGGCCACGGGCGTTGAGCTCGCCGCCGAGCTGCATGCCGCCGCACGGGTGCTGGCGAACTTCGGCTTCGACTACATCCACCCCGAAAAAGACCTGCAGATCGTGCTGGTCGAAGCCGCTCCTCGCCTGCTGTCGCAATTGCCCGAGCGGCTGAGTGAGGCGGCAGTGCGCGAGCTGCGCAAGCTCTCGATCGAGGTGCACACCAACGAGAAGGTGGTGGAGGTCACGGCCGACAGCCTCAAGATGGCCAGCGGCAAGGTGATCGGCTCCACGCTGTCGGTGTGGGCGGCGGGTGTCAAGGCGTCCGACTTCCTGAAGGGCCTGGGCGGCGAGCAGCCGCTCGAGACCAACAAGCTCAACCAGCTGATGGTCAACGGCAACCTGCAGACCACGCTCGACCCGAACATCTTCGCCTTTGGCGACTGCGCTGCCTGCCCGCAAGAGGGTGGCGCCTGGGTGCCTCCGCGCGCGCAGGCGGCCTACCAGCAGGCCATGTACCTGGTGCGCGCGTTGCCGCGACTGCTCAAAGGCGACACCGTGTCGCCGTTCATCTACAAGGACCAGGGCTCGCTCATCTCCTTGTCGGAGTACTCGTCGGTTGGCAGCCTCATGGGCAGCCTGAGTCGCGGCAGCCTGTTCATCGAAGGGCGTGTGGCGCAGTTCATGTACTGGGCGCTGCACAAGCAGCACCAGATCGCACTCGGAGGCTGGCGCAAGACCATTCTCATCACGCTCTCTGAAGCGCTGGACCGCACGCACCGGCCGCGCATCAAGCTGCACTGAGCGCACCTGACAAGGGGGCAGGGCTGCTCAGGCCCTGCGCATCCGCGTCGTCCGTATGATGTCCGGTTGGCCGGTGCCGGTAGTTTGGCCGGCCGCCGCTGCATCTGATCCATTTTCTGATCCGCCGCTTGAATTCGAGCGATCGGCCCCCCATTTCCTGCGTGCCCGGCCGCCGAGCCGGTGAACGACGATTTCGAGAACACCATGGACAAACAAACACGTTCCTTCCAGGCCGAGGTCAAGCAGATCCTTCACCTCGTGACCCACTCGCTGTATTCCAACAAGGAAATCTTCCTTCGCGAGCTGGTGTCCAATGCGTCCGACGCCTGCGACAAGCTGCGCTTCGAGGCGCTGAACAACGCCGGACTGTACGAAGACGCGCCCAACCTCGAGGTGCGCGTGAGCTTCGACGCCGAAGCGAAGACCATCACCATCCGCGACAACGGCATCGGCATGACGGCCGATGAAGCGCTCAACAACCTCGGCACCATCGCCAAGAGCGGCACGCGCGAGTTCATGAGCCGCCTCGAAGGCGAGCAGAAGAAAGACGCGCAGCTCATCGGCCAGTTCGGCGTGGGCTTCTACTCGGGCTTCATCGTCGCCGACCGCATCACCGTGGAGACCCGCCGCGCTGGCGCGTCCGCCGAAGAAGGTGTGCGCTGGACGTCCGAAGGCAGCGGCGAGTTCGAGATCGAGACCATCACCCGCGCCGAGCGCGGCACCGATGTCATCCTGCACCTGCGCGAGGGCGAAGAAGAATTCCTGAGCGGCTGGAAGCTCAAGTCCATCATCAGCAAGTACTCCGACCACATCTCCCTGCCCATCCTGATGCAGAAGGAAGAGTGGGATGTCGAGGCGGGCAAGCAGGTGACGCAGGACGAGTGGGCGCCCGTCAACAAGGCCGCGGCCCTGTGGACCCGCAGCAAGTCGGACATCACGCCCGAGGACTACGTCGAGTTCTACAAGCAGATCAGCTACGACACAGAGGCGCCACTCGCCCACACGCACAACCGCGTGGAAGGCCGCAGCGAGTACACCCAGCTGCTGTACGTGCCGGCCAAGGCCCCGTTCGATCTGTGGAACCGTGACAAGCGCGGCGGCGTGAAGCTCTACGTGAAGCGCGTCTTCATCATGGACGACGCCGAGGCATTGATGCCGGTGTACCTGCGCTTCGTGAAGGGCGTGATCGACAGCGCCGACCTGCCGCTCAACGTCTCGCGCGAACTGCTGCAGGAAAGCCGCGACGTGAAGGCCATCCGTGAAGGCTCGACCAAGCGCGTGCTGAGCATGCTCGAGTCGCTGGCCGACAGCGAGGACGAAGCCGAACGCGCCAAGTACGCGGCCTTCTGGGCCGACTTCGGCTCGGTGCTCAAAGAAGGCATCGGCGAAGACCACACGAACCACGAGCGCCTCACCAAGCTGCTGCGCTTCGCGTCCACCCATGCCGACACGGGTGTTTCGCTGGCCGATTACATCGGCCGCATGAAAGAGGGCCAGGAGGCCATCTACTACATCACCGCCGACAGCCTGGCTGCGGCCAAGAACAGCCCGCAGATCGAGATCTTCCGCAAGAAGGGCATCGAGGTGCTGCTGCTCATCGACCGCGTCGACGAGTGGATGCTGAGCCATCTGTACGAGGTCGAAGGCAAGGCGCTGCAAAGCGTGGCCAAGGGCTCAGTGGACTTGGGCGGCCTGCAGGACGAAGAAGAAAAGAAGCAGGCGGAAGAAGTGGCCACCGCCTTCAAGCCGGTGCTCGACCGCCTGAAAGAAGCGCTGAAAGACCGCGCGAAAGACGTGCGCGTCACCACGCGTCTGGTCGACTCACCTGCCTGCCTGGTGGTTGAAGAGAACGACGTCAGCGGCCACTTGGCGCGCATGCTCAAGCAGGCCGGCCAGATCACGCCCAAGTCATTGCCCACGCTCGAGGTCAACGCCGACCACGCGCTGGTCAAGCAGTTGGAGGGCAGCGCGCGCTTCGATGACCTGGCTCACATCCTGTTCGATCAGGCAGCGCTGGCCGAAGGCGGACAGCTCGAAGACCCTGCTGCCTATGTGCGCCGCGTGAACTCGCTGCTCACCGCATAAACGCGGTCAGTCGCCACGAAGGGCCGCCACTGCGCGGCCCTTCGGCTTTCAGAAGGGCAGGCCGCTGGCGGCAGGCTGCTGCTTCAAGGCCTGCAACTGCTCGTGCAGCCGCGTGGTCTGCTCGTTCCAGTAGCCGCGTCCGCCGAACCACGGGAAGGCGATGGGGAAGGCCGGGTCGTTCCAGCGGCGGGCAATCCAGCCGCTGTAGTGGATCATGCGCAGGGTGCGCAGCGCTTCGATCAGACGCAGTTGCCGCCAGTCGAACTCCATGAAGTCTTCGTAGCCCCTCAGCAGTGCATTGAGCTGCCACTGCATGGCCACGGGCTCGCTGGAGAGAAGCATCCACAGGTCTTGCACGGCCGGGCCGGTGAGGGCGTCGTCCAGGTCGACGAAGTGCGGGCCTGCCTCGGTCCAGAGCACGTTGCCGACGTGGCAGTCGCCATGCAGGCGGATGGGACGGTAGCCGTCCACCGCGTCGAAACACCGCTGTACTTCCACCAGCACCTGGTCGATGGCGTCTTTCCATTCGGTCACGGCATCGATGGGGATGAGGTCGGAGGCGAGCAGCCAGTCACGCGGGCCGTGGCCGTAGGTCTGGATGTCGAGCGTGAGCCGGTGTTCGAACGGTTTTTTTTGCCCCACCGCATGCATGCGGCCGATGAAGCGGCCGATCCACTCCAAGGTGGCAGCGTCTTCGAGTTCGGGAGCGCGTCCCGAGCGGCGCTCGGTCACACCGAAGCGATAGGGTCGGCCTTCGACCGCGAAGCTGGCCAGCGTGCTCGGATGGCCGGGGTGGGCCAGGCTTTCGAGTGCCCAGGGGGCCACCACCGGAATTTCTTCCGCGGCGAGTTCGGCCGTGAAGCTGTGTTCTTCGAGGATCTGCGCATCGGTCCAGCGGCCGGGCCGATAGAACTTGGGCACGACCACGCGGCCGTCTTCCAGAAAGACCTGGAAGACGCGGTTCTCATACGAGTTGAGTTGAATCAGGCGGCCATCGCCGCGCAGCCCGACGGAGTCGAGGGCATCGAGCAGGACTTCGGGTGTGAGGCCTGCATACGGCGTATCGGATGGGGTGCCGGAAGGCGCTGAGGCGGCGCTCGAGGGCGTGGAGGACGGGAAGGAAGGCTGGGACATACCGCATCCTACGCGCCACCGCTCCCTTTCACGTCATGGTTCCATCGCCGTGCTGCGGCACCGACTCAGTGGCGTGCGTTTCTGCCGTACTGTGGTTCGCCGTCGGTGACCACAGCGCCGATGTCATCGGCACCGCTGTCGCTGAAGCCAGGCGGCCGGTTTACTGCGGGGGTGTTGTCGAGCGTGGCGTAGTCGCTGCTGGTGAAACCGTCGAGGCGGCTGTCCATGGCGAAGAAGGAATCCTGGAACAAGGTGGAGTCTTGCCAGAGTGCGGTGCGTTCAGCGCGCTTGGTGGCGACCGTGCTCGAGAGACTGTCGCGAGCCTGGTTGAGCGAAGGTGGTGGCAGGGGGGCGCGCGCTGTGGCGCCGCTGTGTGGCACCAGCAGCTGCAGTTCAGGGATGGAGGGCAGGTGATCGACCGGGCACACGAGATGGCGAACGCGGCAGGCGTCGAGCACCGACTGCTTGATCTTCTGGATGCGGGTGGAGTGGCCGCGCTCGGCTTCGAGATCGATGGCGGCGAGCACCCGGCCGTTGGCACTGCAGATGGCAAACGTGACGTGGGTGGCACCGAGCAGGTCGTACCAGAAGCGGACTTCCGTGGAGTCGGTCGGCTGGCAGAAGCGCACCAGGGGCAGCTTGGAGAGGATGACGTGGTGGGGCAGCGCCTCGCGCAGCAGCCTGTAGATGCGGCGCTCGTCGGACGTGAACACCGGGCGCCCGGTCAGGGCCCAGTCGTCGGGCAGGGGCTTGGGGGCAGCGGGCTTGCGGCCGCGCAGGACCAGGACGGTCAGCAGCGGCATCAGCAGCACGACAACCGCGAGGGCAATCCAGGGGAGGTAGAGGTTGTTCACAGGTGGGGCTCGGACGATGCTGCGCAGTTCGTCCAATTCGACCGACGTCGCCTGGACAGGGGAAAAACCATGTTGGACATGATGCTACTCCGCTGCTTCCCCGGGCCACATCCCCGACTTGGGTGTGACTCTCTTGGGGGTTTCGGCTCCCTGAAACCTCGGCTGAGGCCTGACGGCGGACTACTCCGTGTCGCTCCGGCCTTCGGGCGAGGTGTGGTCGCCAACATCCTTGGAGGACCCGAACCATTCGCTCACCCGATGGGCCTGGACCTTCAATTGGTAGTTGAACTCGGCGGCATGCGTTTCGACGAGTTCGTCCATGCGCGACAGCAGGTCATCAGGGGGCAACTTGAGCCACGCCTCGGAATCGGGTCCGTCACGTTCGACGGTGGCGCCGGCGTTGGTGGCGATCTTGAGCATCGTCGAATTTTCACTCAGCGCATGGATGAACAGGCGCTGGCAGCCGCGGTTGCGCGCATGCAGCACCGCGCGATCGAACAGCCGCGCGCCGTAGCCTCGGCCGCGGGCACGCGCCAGCACCGACACCCCGAACTCGGCCGTGGCGTCTGCGAGCGCCGCAGGCGAACCTGGTGCTGGCGCCACTTGCGGCGCAGGCGCATAGGCCAGATGGGCCATGGCAATGAGCACCAGGCGGCGGTTGAAAATGCCGAACAACTCATCGCGTTCGAAATCAAGCTGGTCTACATAGCGACGCACCTGCTCGTCGGTCGCCACGTAGCCGAAGCGCAGATAGCGGTCGCGCTGGTCGAGCGCGAGCAGGTGGGCTGCAATGCGCTCTCGGTGCCGAGGGGCCAGCGATCGGATCGGCACCCACTGCAGACCCATGCGCTCCATGGATTGGCGAAAGACCAGGGCCGATTCGGTCACAACCTGGCCGGCCGGCGCGGATTGCGCAGGGGCTGGATCGGGGTGGCGGGTGGTGGTGTTCATGGGGCGGTGTCGCGGTCTAGAGCAATCAATGTAGCATTCATTGTGCGGCGCAGCATAAGTGGGTCTCCCCAACGCCGACGTTCCCTTTTGGCAGAAGCGGCAATCTGGGCTACACTCGAAGGCTGTCCCAAGTTGGCTCGGGAGAGACTTGCATGGTGCGATCACAGGCTTCTGGCCCGCGGTAGCACAGGCAAGAGCGTGATTCGGGTGTGAGAGGCTGCCTTCCATAAGCAGCACCGAACACCGGCACGCGGTGGCACAAGGGTGACCTTGCGCCATGAAATTAGAGCCTAAAGCCAACCCGTCCCTGTGACGGGTCATCGAAAGAATCTCATGAAGACCTTCAGCGCCAAGCCGGCCGAAGTGACGCACGAGTGGTTTGTGATTGACGCCACCGACAAGGTGCTCGGACGTGTTGCCAGCGAAGTGGCACTCCGTTTGCGCGGCAAGCACAAAGCCATTTACACGCCTCACGTCGACACCGGTGATTTCATCGTCATCGTCAACGCAGACAAGATCCGCGTCACGGGCAATAAAGCCACCGACAAGGTGTACTACCGCCACACGGGTTACCCCGGCGGTATCTACGGCACCAAGTTCAAGGACATGCAAGCCAAGCACCCAGGCCGTGCCATCGAGAAGGCCGTCAAGGGCATGCTGCCCAAGGGTCCTCTTGGCTTTGCCATGGTGAAGAAGCTGAAGGTGTACGCTGGTGCAACGCATCCGCACACCGCCCAGCAGCCTAAAGTGCTGGAACTCTAAGGAGCGGTGATGATCGGAAATTGGAACTACGGAACCGGCCGCCGCAAGTCTTCGGTGGCACGCGTTTTCATCAAGAAGGGCACTGGCCAGATTCTCGTCAACGGCAAGACCGTCGATGAGTATTTCGGTCGCCAGACCTCCATCATGGTCGTGAAGCAGCCGCTCGTGCTGACCTCCAACGACGCCGCCTTTGACGTCAAAGTCAATGTGCGTGGTGGTGGTGAGTCGGGTCAAGCCGGTGCGGTTCGCCACGGCATCACCCGCGCCCTGATCGACTACGACGCAGGCCTCAAGCCCGCTCTCAAGCACGCTGGTTTCGTCACCCGCGATGCCCGTGAAGTCGAGCGCAAGAAGGTCGGTCTGCACGGTGCTCGTCGCCGTAAGCAATTCAGCAAGCGCTGATCTTCAGTCATGCTGCATGGGCCCTGCTCCGGCTGGGTTCATCAAAAAAAGCCACCGTCAGGTGGCTTTTTTTTGGCTTGGTTTTGGCCTGGTTTTGGCCGATCAGGCAAACCTTGTCTCCCATGAGTTGCCAAGCCGGCGTGTCCGGCCATGAACCACCGGCCGCAAAACAGATCGAAAGATCTGGACACATGCTTCTGGTCTGTGGACTCCTACAATCGCGGACCTTTTCTCTTTGAGCCTCTATGCGCTGGAAACTGCTAAGACGCCGACTCTCGATCAGCGCCCCCCGCATGATCGTGCGCAGTCACCTGCCGTGGCCGCTTCGCTGGGTGGCCTTCGCATTGATGATGGGCTTCTCGGCGGCCATCGGCCTGTGGGCCTTCGAGTTCGGCAAGGACATCGCCGGGCTCGACCGCAATGCCAAGGACGAGCTCTCGGCCTTGCGCGTCGAGGTGGCCATGCTGCGCTCCGAGCGCGAGGGTGCCCAGTCGATTGCCAACACTGCAGAGAGCCTGCTGCGCACCGAAAAGGCCGCGCAGGAAAAGCTCGCCCAGCAGATCAAGAAAGTCGAGGCGGAGAACCTCGGCCTGAAGGCCGATCTTGGCTTCTTCGAGCGCCTGCTGCCGGCTGGGGTGAATGGCGGCCTGGCCGTGCGTGCCCTGCAGGGGCAGATGCAAACGCCGGGACAGGTCAAGTTCCAGGCGCTGGTCATGCTGATCGGCAAAACCTTGCCTGAATTCGTGGGCCGCTACGAGATCGTGCTGGCCGGAACACTCGATGGAAAGCCGTGGACATTCAGCATGCCGGGCGGCGCAAAACCTCTGCAAGTGAAACAGCCGATACGGCTCGAAGGTTTGATCGACTATCCGTCACAGGCCATGGTAAAAACGGTGCAAATCAAAGTGATGGACGGGCAGGGTTCTGTCAAAGTCACACAAACGGCCAAGCTGTAGGCCATCAGCTCTCGCCATGTTCGGGCGATTCTTGTCCGGCGATTTCCGCTCTTGCCCGATTTTGCCCGAGCTGGCCGGCCCAGCCCTTGCGCTTCACCGCCTCCAGGAGACTCCCCATGTTCACGAAAAAGAAGCAGCCCCCCATTCGCACCCTCATCGGTGAAGGCACGGTCATCGTCGGTGAGCTCCGCTTCACCGAAGGCCTGCGCATCGACGGTGAAGTGCAGGGCGATGTGGTCTCCATCGGCGATGGCCACAGCATTCTCGTCATCAGCGAAAAGGCGCGTGTCATCGGCCGCGTGAAAGCCGGCCACGTGATCATCAACGGCAACGTCGAAGGCCCGGTCGAATCCGTCGAGCTGCTCGAGCTGCAGCCCAAGGCCCGCATCGTGGGTGATGTCCGCTACGAGGCCCTTGAAATGCACCAGGGCGCCACCATCGATGGTGAGCTTCACCCTCTCAAGGCAGAAGAAAAGCCCACGATGATCAAGTTGGCTGCTTCCAACGCCGTGTGAGCAACGCCTGAAGGGTGGATAATCCACCTCAGTCGTTATTTAGGAGTTGCCTGTGAGCGCTGTTGCCCAAACCATTCCCTCTTCCGCCGATGCCATGCCGCCGGTGCCGCTTGTCTTCACCGACAGCGCTGCCAGCAAGGTGAAAGAGCTCGTCGACGAAGAAGGCAATCCAGACCTCAAGCTGCGCGTGTTCGTGCAGGGTGGCGGCTGCTCCGGCTTTCAATACGGTTTCACGTTCGACGAAATCGTCAACGACGACGACACCGAAATGAAGAAGAACGGCGTCACGCTGCTCATCGACGCCATGAGCCTGCAGTACCTGGTCGGCGCCGAGATCGACTACAAGGATGACCTCCAAGGCGCCCAGTTCGTCATCAAGAACCCGAACGCCACCACCACCTGCGGTTGCGGCTCGAGCTTCTCGGTCTGAGCGTTTGATTCAGCCCCGGCAAGCCGTACTGGCTTGCATCATGAAAGCCGCCTTCGGGCGGCTTTTTGTTTGATGGCGCTGGCGTGTACAGGCAATGAGGCTGCGACGAGCGAATGACCAGAATACTGTGCATTCACAAGCATGAGTGGCTAAAATTCTGATCATGCACAGTTCTGCCGTTCACGATGTCATGCCGCTGCGCGACCGCCAGCTTTTGACCCAGTTGGGCGGTCGTTTGAAGCGTGCCCGCGAAGCGCGGGGGTTGAGCGCTGCTGAGCTTGCTCGCCAGGTTGGCATTTCGAGAACGACGCTGCAAGCCGTCGAACGCGGATTGCCTTCACCCTCAATGGGAACCTACATGGCCGTGTTGTCTGTGCTCGGTTTTGCTGCCGACATGACGTTGTTGGCAACTGGAGAGTCGGACACCATGGAGCCTGTCGCTCCTGCAGAGTTCAGCCATCATGCTGCTCAGGACTACCAAAGCCTGCTGATGCACGTGGCGGCGGTGCGCATGCTCAAGCTCGACGCTCGACTGGTCGGGCGTGCCACCACGACGCTGGCCCGATGGCGAGAGACCTCCGACCCTCGCAGCCAGCCGTTGTTCGATGAATGGGCGCGCATTTTGCGCGAGCGCGCCTGGCATTTGGCCGTTGCGCCCGACGAGCGTGGCAATCAGTTGCGCCAAGCCTCACCCTTGTCGACGCTGCTGCCCGAGGAAGAACGGCTTGCCATCATCAGAAGGGTCAAGGCGCTGAAGCAGGCTGGGCATGAAGCTCGATCAGCTTGAACACCTCATTCGGGCCGCAAGCGAAATCACGGACCGCTACGAATTCATTGTTGTCGGAAGCCAGAGCATTCTGGGTTCAGTTGAGCGTCCGCCGCTCGAATGCCTGATGTCCATCGAGGCAGACATCTATCCGATGGATGCGGAAGAGCTGTCTAACCTGATCGATGGTGCCATAGGCGAGGGCTCGCAGTTTCACGAAACCTACGGCTACTACGCTCAAGGTGTGGACTCAACGACAGCCGTCCTGCCTCACGGGTGGAAAACCAGGCTCGTGCGACTGCAGACGCCTGGCACCAATGAGCGAATCGGCTATTGCGTCAGCGTGCTTGATCTTTTCATGTCGAAGTGCGCTGCCCAACGCGAGAAGGACCGAAGCTTCAATGTGGTGTTGCTTCGCTCGGGACTGGTGGTGCTGGATGCCGCCCTTGCGCGAATCCAGGATATGCCCGTAGATGGCGCTGCCCGCCAGCGCATTGAAGGCTTCATCAGGCGATTGGCTTCGGATGCGGCGTCTGCCGGACCTTTGCCGCGCTGACGGCCTCGATGCGCTGCAGCGAAGGAGAGTTGATGACCGAAGATGCCTCCTTCGGCGCCGACATTTTGGTCCAGCTCGCCGAAAAATCCTTCACGCCGGATACAGACCCCCAAGCACCCGTGGCCCTGCCGCCCCCGTCACAGCGCTCAGGTTGCCCGTCTGGTGCTGCAGATGGGCGTAGGCGAGCCAGGCGAAGGCGGTGGCTTCGACCTGCATGGCGGGCAGGCCGCGCGTGTCGGTGGGTTGCACGGCCACGCGGGGCA
>JBEGTX010000230.1:0-36661 GCA_041179165.1 Pseudomonadota bacterium
CCGACTGGTCGGCCTGGCTCAAGAGCCACTCCGGCAAGCAGGTGCCAGCCCCCAAGACCCCGGGCAACCGCCAATACAAAGTGATTGAACCGGCGCCGGGCCGCTACGTCAAAGAGAAAGCTTGAACCCCGCCCCTCGGGGCCCTGGGGAATACCCCTGCATTAGAAGTAGAGAAGTCGTCAATAGGAAGGCCGTTCACTTGACGCAAATCGTGGCGCAGACCATATTCATTTGATCTGTATTTCGTTGTTCTTTCCCCAGGAGACTCCCATGACCGACATCGTCATCGTCGCTGCCGCCCGTACCGCGGTGGCCAAGTTTGGTGGCGCACTTGCCAAGACCCCGGCCCCTGAACTGGGTGCCGCCGTGATCGTCGACCTGCTTCGCCGCGCCAAGCTCACGGGCGACCAGATCAACGAAGTCATCCTCGGCCAGGTGCTCACCGCCGGTGTGGGCCAGAACCCGGCCCGCCAGGCGGTGGTCAAGAGCGGTCTGCCGCAGGGTGTGCCCGGCCTCACCATCAATGCCGTGTGCGGCTCCGGCCTCAAGGCCGTGATGCTCGGCGCCCAGGCCATTCGCGACGGCGACTCCGAAATCATCATCGCCGGCGGCCAGGAGAGCATGAGCCTCAGCCCGCACGCCTTGCCCAACTCGCGCGACGGCCAGCGCATGGGCGACTGGAAGATGATCGACACCATGATCGTCGACGGTCTCTGGGACGTGTACAACCAATACCATATGGGCATCACCGCCGAGAACGTGGCCAAGAAGTTCGGCATCACCCGCGAGCAGCAAGACGCGCTCGCGCTCGGCTCGCAGCAAAAGGCTGCTGCCGCCCAGGACGCCGGCCGATTCGTCGACGAGATCGTGCCCTTCAGCATCGCGCAGAAAAAGGGCGACCCCATCGTCTTCCAGGCCGATGAATTCATCAACCGAAAATCCAACGCCGAGGCTCTGGCCGGCCTGCGCCCCGCCTTCGACAAGGCCGGCGGCGTGACCGCAGGCAATGCCTCGGGCCTGAACGACGGCGCTGCCGGCGTGGTCCTCATGACAGCCAAGAAGGCCGACCAGCTCGGCCTCACGCCGCTGGCCCGCATCGCGAGCTACGCCACCGTGGCACTCGACCCGGCCCTCATGGGCATCGGCCCCGTGCCGGCCTCGCAACGCGCGCTGCAGCGTGCCGGCTGGAAGGCCTCCGACCTCGACCTGCTCGAGATCAACGAAGCCTTTGCCGCCCAGGCCTGCGCCGTCAACAACGAAATGGGCTGGGACACCAGCAAGGTCAACGTGAACGGTGGCGCGATCGCCATCGGTCACCCCATCGGTGCGTCCGGTTGCCGCATTCTCGTGACCCTGTTGCACGAGATGCAGCGCCGCAACAGCAAGAAGGGCATCGCCAGCCTGTGCATCGGCGGCGGCATGGGTGTGGCGCTCACGGTGGAGCGCTGATTCCCGACCCCGGGGCAGGGTGCCTGTGAAACGGTGGGAACCGTTTCGGGTGGGCAGGGTCCACGCCCCGGCAGAGTGGTTCGCATCGGCGGATGTTTTTGCATCCACCGGTGTTTTACAAGGGGGAACCCGGTTGACCCCGGGGCCCCTCAGGCAGACGCTAGGTGCGTCGCCAAGACAATTGGCATTTGAATAACAGAGCACTCAGGAGAGGCATATGACCCAGAAGGTAGCGTACGTCACAGGTGGCATGGGCGGCATCGGAACCACGATGTGCCAACGCTTGCACAAAGACGGTTTCAAGGTGATCGCCGGTTGCGGCCCGAGCCGTGACTTCAAGAAGTGGATCGACGAGCAGGCGGCCTTGGGCTTCACCTTCTACGCGTCCGTCGGCAACGTGGGCGACTGGGAGTCCACCGTCGCGGCCTTCCAGAAAACCAAGGCCGAACACGGCCCCATCGACGTGCTGGTCAACAACGCCGGCATCACGCGCGACGGCATGTTCCGCAAGATGAGCCGTGCCGACTGGGACGCCGTCATCGAGACCAACCTCACCAGCCTGTTCAACGTCACCAAGCAAGTCATCGAAGACATGCTCGAGCGTGGCTGGGGCCGCATCATCAACATCAGCTCGGTCAACGGTGAAAAAGGTCAGTTCGGTCAAACGAACTACTCCGCCGCCAAGGCCGGCATGCACGGCTTCACCATGGCGCTGGCGCAAGAAGTGGCCAACAAGGGTGTCACCGTCAACACCGTGAGCCCGGGCTACATCGCCACCGACATGGTCAAGGCCATCCGCCAGGACGTGCTCGACAAGATCGTTGCCGGCATCCCCGTCAAGCGCCTGGGCACGCCAGACGACATCGCGTCCATCGTGGCCTGGGTGGCGTCTGACGAATCCGGCTTTGCCACCGGTGCCGACTTCTCGGTCAATGGTGGTCTGCACATGGGGTGAGGCGAGCCGCCTCATTCTGCGATACGGCCCTTCGGGGCCGTTTTCATGTGATCGCCACGGCAGCAGCAACGACCTTCGGTCCAGTCATGACATCTGATTCCTTTCGTTTTGGCATGGACCCCGTGCACGAGGTGCGCATCGACTTCAGTCGATGGGGTCGGGAGAGCTACTTTGTCGATGGGGTTCTGGTGGACCAGTGCTGGAGCATGCGGTGGAATGGCGAGCGGACCTTCGAGGCGCATGGACACTCGATCACGGTGCGCGTCCGGACCAGCATGAAGAGCCTGGAGGTTCAAGCGCATGTCGACGGCAGATTGGTCGCTGACAACTTGTTCGCAGAGGTGAATGCGATGCTCCAGCGCCGAGCCCAGAAGCCCCGTCAGCCGTGGAACTGGGATGACTGGATTTCACAGGTGGTGTTGTGGTTCGCCATTGCCTTCGGCATGTTCAGCGCCATGAGGTACTTCAAGTGGTGATCGACGTTCGGCAGCATCGGGTGCGGCCGCCTCGCGTCTCAAACGTCAGGCCGAAGCCATGCACGGGCGCACCGTAGTTTCAAGTCTCGGCTTCGCGGAGTGCGGTCTGACCAGTTACCTTGTTCCGAACGGTGATTGTTCGGGGCCGTTGCCATGCAGGCCTTCTCTCGATGGGTGCTTGTACTTCGGGGACCCGGCGTCGTGGCGCCTTCATCCTCCGCTAACCTTCGCGTTCGGCCTCACGAAATTGATCAACCCAGCATGAACAATTTTTCTACGGTTTTGCTTTCTACTGAACGGCTGACACTGCGTCCGTTGCGGGATGAAGATGCCTCTGATCTCTATTCGATTTTCTCGAATGAGGAGGTCATGCGCTACTGGAGCTCCACCCCCTGGGCTTCATTGGAGGTCAGCAGGCAATTCATCGAACGCGACAAGATGGCGATGTCCGCAGGCAAACATCTGCGTTTGGCCATCGTGGCGAAGTCCACGGGTTCCCTTCTTGGTACATGCACGCTTTTCGAGCACGTTGTGCAATGTCGGCGAGCTGAGGTCGGCTTCGGTTTGACGCCGACCGCCTGGGGTCAAGGGTACGTGTTTGAAGCCGTATCGAAGCTGCTGCACTTCGGCTTCACCGAGATGAATCTGAATCGCGTCGAGGCCGACATCGATCCGAGAAATGGTGCATCCGCAAAGAGTCTGGCACGCCTTGGATTCATGAAAGAAGGGCACTTGCGCGAGCGCTGGATTGTCGGCAATGAAACGTCTGATTCGGCCCTCTATGGCTTGCTTCACCGGGATTGGATCGCCTCATCACCGGGGTGATGCCCAGCCCCGTCCATCCGGAGGACAGCCTTCGGTGAATCGCTCGTGTCAAACTTCAGGCCTCATGAGCACCCCTCGAACCACCGTCCTTGTCGGCTTGGCGCTTCTGCTCGGAGCAGCCTCTCTGATCTTTGCAATCGCAGGGTGGCATGGCATTTTGCACATCGCGATCCTTTGTGCAGTGGGTGCCCTCGCTGCACACCTTTGGCAAAAAGAGTCACTCGGCTTCAAGATCATGGCGGCCTGTTTGATGCCAGCCTTGATCTGGGCCCGGTTCATGTCGAAAGACACGCGCCGTGCCATCGAGCAATTCGCAGTCAAGAAGGCCGAGGCCGAGCGAGAAGCCATCAAGGAATAAGGCCATCTCGGCGCCGTGACTCGCATGTCGCCCTCCCTTCCATGGAACAGGCTTGCCTTCGGCAAGCCCCTCGTTGCAGACCCACGAAACAAAACAATGCACATCGATCTCGCCAACATGCGCAAGGGGTGGTCTGTCCTGCTCGCCTATTGCGTCGTTTCATTCATGGCTGGCCTGTACTCCTACTGGGTGATCGAAAGGGGAATGCAGCCGCTCTCGTTGGTCCAGCTCGCCCTCGATGCTGTGGCGCTCTACGGCTTGTGCGGCTATGTGTTCAGGAAACCCATCCGCCATTTTCCCTTGCGCCTTCTGTACATCGCCCTGGCCTTGGTTCTCTGCGCTCGCGCGGTCGCAGCCGTCTACGCGGTGGCGCCGAACTTGAGTCCTTGGCTGGGGGATCGAGAACAGTACGTGTCTGTCCTCGTCGTGCTCAGTGCGGCCTTGGCCCTTTTGTTTGCCCTGGCTTTGTGGCTGTACGCAACCAAGTCCCAAGTCGCACCATCGCCACCAGCTGAATGATCCGGTGCCGGTGCTGCCTGATCGGCCCTGCGAGACGACCTTACCCTGGTTGTCTCAATCCGTGCTGTTGAACATGGAGGCAAAGCGACATGGCATTCGACGAAGTGCTGGCTCAACGGGTACGGCAGGCGCTGTCTGGGCAAGCCGGAATCAGCGAGCGAAAAATGTTCGGCGGCCTGGCGTTTCTCGTGGACAAGAAGATGTTCGTGGCTGTGTCTGGCTCCCGACTCATGGCAAGGGTAGGAGTCGAGCGATATCAGGATGCGCTGGCGCTCCCGCACGTCAGAAAGATGGACTTCACGGGCAAGCCGATGAAAGGCTATGTCTACGTCGAGCCCCTCGGCTTGGTTGACGACGGAGATCTCAACGCGTGGGTGTCCTGGTGTTCAAGCCATGTGGCGAGCCTGCCCGCGAAGACTTCTTGATAAAGTCTTTCCAGGCAGGGGCTTGAAGCCTTCGTTTCGCTCAAGCCATGGTGACTTTCTTCTGTGGGTTCGTCCGGCAGTTTCATACGCGTGAGGACGGTGTTTCTGTCTGGGTGCTATGTGCATCGATCTGCGCAGTCGGGCTCTTCAACGCAAAGCCGCCTGCTTTGGATGCGACCGCTGCGTGGTCAGGCTGTTCGGGTCGCTCTGAACGCGAGGTGGCGAACTTTCTTTCCAAGTCGATAAGAGGTGACCTTTCGTGCGTTTTCAATTGGGCCCGCCGCCCGACTCTCTGAGCGATGCCGACTTGGCGTCTGGTGCGTGGCAGCCCGTTCGCGCGCTGCCGCTTTGGGCTGCACAGCTGCTGGCTGTGCCCATCGGCACTGCCGTGGCGCTGGTGGTCATGGCGGCTTGGGTGCTGATGACGCCGCACTTCGACATGTCCTTTGCACCGGCGTGGCATGTCGCAGTGGCCGGCGCCATGGTCATACTTTCCGGCATGCTTGTGCAGGTGAGTGCGCATCCCTTGAGAGGGCTCTCAAGTCAATCGATTATCGGCATCTGGCCTTCAAGGTTCACCCCCTATACCGCCTGCCTGACGACGATCCGAAAGCAACACCTTGTGGCAGTTTCCGTCCTGCCATTCCTCGTGCTCACGGTGCTGCCTCTGGCCTTTGCCGCCGTGACGCAGATCAGCTCGGGTTGGCTTGTCTTCGCCTCCTGCTTCGCCGCGTGGGTGTTCGGCCCCGTCCTTGTCTTGGGGCTGCCGACTTGGTGGCTTCCGCCCAAGTGCATGGTGGCCGGTCGTGGATTCAAAGCTTACTGGCGCCCTTTTTCATGATCTGAAGAGCTTGCGATCGTCGGGACCTCACAGGTTTTTCGGACGCGTTCGAGTGCGGGCCCGTGGGGGCTGCGGGTCGGATAAGCTCGGTGGACATGCCGCCTCGGACACCCCCTCAACCGACCAATTCATCCCATGAATCCTTACGCACCACCTGAAGCCGAACTGGCAGACCTGTCCGCCCAGGAAACTCATTTCAAGGATGCGCCTGCATCGACGAGGCTGGCCGTGTGGCTCCTTCTGGTGTCCATGGGCGTGGGGCTCGTGGACCTGGCACTGGCGCCTGTGCCGGCTGCGTTGTGGGCTGCCATCGCGATCGACTGCATCGTTGTGGGTTTCATCTTCGCCATGGCCAAAGGAAAGAACTGGGCGCGTGTGACTTTCCTGCTCCTGTTCTTGCTGGGGCTCCTGGGTCTGGTCATGATGCCAGAACAGCTTCTGCAGGGAGGCGCCCTTTCCATGGCCGTGATGGCCATCCAATCCGGTCTGCAACTCGTCGCCATCGTTCTGCTCTACCTTCCGGGGTCCAACGCGTGGTTCCGTGGCAAAGGGCAACAGGGCTGAAGGCAACGCTGTTCATGTGACGCTTGACCCATGCAACGAACGAAGAGGAGAAGCTTGTGAAGATCACCATCGAAACCACGGTCAATGCCCCGGTCGAGGCCGTGTGGAAGGCATGGACAACACCCAGCGACATCATGCAATGGAACGCCGCATCCGACGACTGGCACACGACCCGCGCAGCGGTGGACCTTCGTGTCGGCGGCGCGTTTTCTTCGCGCATGGAAGCGAAAGACGGAAGCTTCGGCTTTGACTTCGCTGGCACCTACACGCGGGTCGTCGAGCACGAACTGATCGAGTCTTCGTTCGGCGATCGGCAGCTGCTGGTGGAGTTCCTGCCTGGGCCCGACGGGGTCGTCGTGCGGGAAACGTTCGAGGCCGAGGAAACCCACTCGGTCGAACAACAGCGCCAGGGATGGCAGGCCATTCTGGATCGATTTGCCCGGCATGTGGAGAGCAAGCGTAGATCTGGGTCGGACACGTTTCGGCTTCTTTTCGGGGCTGCACGCACCGCCCTCAATCCCCTTGCGGAACCCCGGCCCGCCTCAGCAACTGCTTGCATCGCTCTGACAGATGCACCACGCGCAGGTGCTTGCCGGCTTTGGCGTAGCGCGACTTGAGCGTCTTCAGCGCCTCGATCGCCGAGTAGTCGACGAAGCTCAGGTGCTGGCAGTCGAGTGTCACGTGGGCGGGGTCTTCAGCCGCATCGAACATGCGCAGGAAGGGTTTGACCGAGGCGAAGAACAGCGTGCCGTGCAGGCGGTAGAGCTTGCTGCCATCGGCTTCGGTCTGGGTGTCGGCATACAGCTCGCGGGCGTGCTGCCACGCAAAGTTGAGCGCTGCGATGACGATGCCGCACATCACGGCGGTGGCGAGGTCGGTGAAGACCGTGATCACCGTGACGGCGATGATCACGACCACGTCGTGCAGCGGCACCTTGTTGACCACCCGCAGCGACGCCCAGGCGAAGGTCTGCTGCGACACCACGAACATGACCCCGACGAGTGCTGCGAGCGGGATGCGTTCGATCCAGGGTGAGAGGAACAGCACGAACATCAGGACCATCCCGCCTGCCACCACGCCCGAGAGGCGCCCGCGGCCGCCCGAGTTGAGGTTGATGACGGTCTGTCCGATCATCGCGCAGCCGCCCATGCCGCCGGCGAGTCCTGACACCACGTTGGCCACGCCGAGTGCGACGCACTCGCGGTTGGTGCGCCCCCGGCTCTGCGTGATCTCATCAGTGAGGTTCAGCGTCAGCAACGTCTCAAGCAAACCGACGAGCGCCATCAGCGCGGCGTAGGGCGCGATGATCTGGAGCGTGGCCAGGTTCCATGGCACCTGGGGCAAGGTGAGCGTGGGCAGTCCACCTGCGATGTGCGCGAGGTCGCCGAGTGTGCGCGTGGGCAGGTCCAGCAAGTTGGTCAGCAGGCCGACGCCCACGATCGCGACCAGCGCGGGCGGCACACTGCGGGTCAGCCTCGGCAGTGCATAGACGATGACCATGGTCAGGGCCACCAGGCCGATCATCAGCCACAACGATGTGCCGGTGAGCCAGGACTGGCCGTCCTTGAAGTGCGACAACTGCGCCATCGCGATGACGATGGCAAGCCCATTGACGAAACCCACCATCACTGGATGCGGCACCATGCGCACCAGCTTGCCGAGCCGAAGCGCGCCGAACAGCAGCATCAGCAGGCCGCTCAACAGCACGGTCGCCAGCAGGTAGTCCACCCCGTGCTGCACCACCAGCGCCACGATGACCACCGCCATCGATCCCGCCGCACCCGACACCATGCCCGGCCGACCACCGAACAGCGCGGTGATCGTGCAGATGATGAAGGCGCCGTACAAACCCATCAGCGGGTTCACCTGCGCCACCAGAGCGAAGGCGATGCACTCGGGAACGAGGGCAAAGGAGGTGGTCAGTCCGGCCAGGACGTCGGCGCGAAGGCGGGGGAGGTTCATGCGAAGAGAGGAGGGGCGGAACCGTGGATTGTCCTATGGCGCGGGCCGATGTGCGTCAAGGCACGAGCCGTGAGACGGCGCTTGAACCTGCCCAGTGTCGCCAGCCCCTGCGGTAACGCGGCACGTCGACGTGCCATGATTGACCTTCTGAACAAGGCTGAAGGCCGCGTCCGGTCGCTCGTCGACCCATCAGGCCGAGGCCGAACCCAAGGAGGCTTTCCATGAATCACTCTGCCATCGGGCCCCGCATGCGGCCGTTGTTCGTGTGTCTGACACTGGCCTTGGGCCTGGTCGGGTGCGACGCTCCCAAGCCTGGCGTCGCGCTGGACAAGGCATCCAGCCCCGCCGCTGAGGCCTCTCTGCCCGCAGCCGCAGCGACACCCGCCGCAGTGCAGCCCGCCACAGCGCCAGCCACCGACAAGTGGCTGGGCAAATGGACCGGCCCCGAGGGGACCTTTCTTCAAGTCACCGGCGGCGGTGGAACCTACGAGGTCACCATCCAGAACTTGGACGGTCCTCGCAAGTTTCAGGGGCGTGTTGAAGGAGGCCAGATCGCGTTCGAGCGCGATGGGAAAAAGGAAATTCTCCGTGCGACAAACGGCGCAGACACCGGCATGAAGTGGCTGAGCGAAAAGTCCGATTGCCTGACCGTTCGAACCGGTGAGGGCTACTGCCGGGATTGAAACAGGTGAATCCAGTCTCCGAACCGAAGGCGACGCCCCCAGTGTCGTTGCCCTACCTTCTCTTTGTCGGATGTCTGTTGGCAGGAGGATGGTGGTGGCTTGTTCACGCGCTTCCGACGGGGCCTGATCCTGCTTGGCGCGCTGTGTCTGCCAAGGTGGTCCAGGCTGGTCGAACCAGTTGCTCGGTGGGTGGCCGTGGCACTCTTCATGGCGTCACGTCGATCCCGTTCATCGAATACGAAGTCGTCCAGGGCGGAACGACCCGTCGGTCGTTTCGGGTCCATCCCCGGGGGCCGAATGAGGCCTGTCAGACCTTCGGTGAGATCGATGCGACGCACATCGGCCAGATGCGTGTCGGCGACGCGATTCAAGCCTTTCTTCCTCCGGAGGAGGACGGGTACATGGCGCTGCACCCAGCCACTGCGCCGTACGCCGCATGGCACTGGTTTTCTCTGTTTGCCATGGCGTGCATGACGCTTGGCGCCGCAGCTCAGCTGGTCGTCTGCATGGTGTCGCTGGTGACGTCAAAGGTGTGGGGGCGCTTGCCTGAGCGCTCGCAGGACGATCGATGACGCGTCACACGGGCGGCCGATGCGCCGACTTCCCGGCGTCGTCAGTTTGCTCGGACATCATCGCGCGCCGGAGCTCGTGGCGCGCAGCCGCACCGGCAAGTCGCGCAGTTCTTTCGCGGTCGGACATGCAAAGCTGTCATCGATCGGCACCACCCACACCTGGGGAAATGGGCGCGGCTCCTTGAGCCAATGACCGACCTGGGTGATTTCAACCGGGCGGTAGGGGGCGTGGATCACATCGTCGTCGGCGTCGACCACGCTGTTGCTGTTGCGGTCGCTGTGCAACAGCAGGAAGTGGTCGCGGGTGAACAGCAGCAGGCCCCGTGTGGGGATGGCCGTGCGGCCGAGCGCCAGCGGCTGAGCGCTCGCGCGCCAGTGCGACCAGGCTTGGTCGGGAGACAGGGCAGGGCAGCTGAACCCCGAGCGGCGGAGTGCAAACACGACGGCGGTAAGGCAGTTGGCCGAACGCCGGGCCTCTGTTTCTGGTTGGCGCGCATACAGCGTGTAGGGAAGGCCCAGCAGTGGGATCATGGCCTGTGCCGTGGGCAATGCCTCGGCGGCTCCCGACGCCCGCGCTTCGTCTGTCGGCCAAGCCAAGGCCAGCAGCGTGGCGGCGATGGCCAGGCGATGCGCCATGTCAACCAGGGTTGTACAGCGGCAAGATCTCAGCGATGCAGTTTTCATCGTTGGCGCCTGTGCGTGTGCCGGTCACGGTGACCTTGCGGCGAAGCTGCGGAATTCTGTGCCGATCGGCGGCGGTCAGGTTGCTGTCGGCTTCGCCGGTGAAGGCAGGCGCGGGGTCGAAGGCCTCTGTCGAACCCGTATCGGTCAACTCGAGCTCGACCCACCCGTAGAACTGGTCTCGATCCGATTTCATGGTGGCAGACTTGAAGGTCTGCACCCCGCGGTAGGTGCCGATCGACAGTTCGATCTTGCGGGCAGTGCCTTGGCCGCGTGCGGTCTCCAGGTCGGTGGTGGCCCCGTTGAGCAGGGCCAGGCCGTTCAGGTAGGCCTGCGAGAAGCGGTCGAATTCGGGCAGTATCGCGGTGGCGTCGAAATCGAGGTTGAAGCTGGCCTGCGCACCGCGCCAGCACCAGAACGTGGCCGGGTTGCGGTCTACCAGGGCCTTGAGGTCGCCGTGTGTCTTGGCGGATTTCGTCTCTGCGCCGAGTGAGCTTGCTCGGTAGCGCACCTTGCCTTCTGTGAGGGTCTTCACCTGGTCGCTGAAGTGATGGTAGTTGCCGTTGTCTGTCTCTAATTGCAGCGGCGCCAGCGCAGCAAAGTCGGGCCGGTCGATGACAAGGCGCAGCGCATCCTTGCTCACTTGAACAAACGGCCACTGCTTCTGGCGCCAGGACAAAGGGCTTTTCATGCGGCTGCTGTCGATGTCGATCTGCAGCTGAGTGGTGGCCTTGCCGGCCCACGCCGATGCAGGAAGAAAGTCGTACACGAGGCTGGCAACGCCATGGTCCTGAACCGCCGACTTGCTGGTCCCGCCGCCGATCGTTGCATAGTCGGCGCGGTAAGACACGGCCAGTTCCTGGACCCGAGTGCCTTGAGGAATGTCGATGCGGTAGACAAACCAGGCGCGGGCTTCGTTGCCGGCCTCTTCCCTGGGCTTGGGCAAGCGTCTGTCGAGCTTGCTCACGAGGCGTTTGAGGGGGAGCGGCTGGGCCTGCATCAGACGCCGGCTCGGCAGCGGGCTTCCGTTCAACGTGGCTTCAAAGCGCCGGACACAGGGCGCGGCTTTCTCGGGCGGGTCGGGTTGGGAGCAAACGACCGGAAAATACATGGTGGTGCGCTCGCCGGGTGTTTGGGCGCCGCGATCGGTCACCGTGTACACCACACGTGCCGCGTAACTGGCCGGGTGCAGCTCGAGCGCCAGGCGCTCTGATTGCAGCGACAGGCGCTCGGACGCTGTCCAGCCCGCAGCCACGCCGCGGTGCGGCTCGTGAAACACCCACCCGTTCGCCGAGGCGAGGGCAGGCAGCAGCCAGGTTGCAGCGGCAAGAATCTTGTGGTGATGGACGGTCTTCATCGGTGAGCGCGGTTTCTGTTTGATTATCATGGGCGTGCCCACTCACCCCAGGCTCCCGGAGTTTCAGGATGCGAACAGCCCGTACCGCTGCGATGACCATGGCAGTGTGGCCGGCTTGGGCGCACGCCAACATGTCTCACATCAGCGGCGGTGATGCGCTGCTCGTGCTTGGCATCGTTCTCTGTGCGTTGGCCGGCATTCCAGCTCTCGCTGCGTTCACCGCGCGACCGGGCCGCAAGCTGGGGAACTTCGCGGTGGCGCTCGGCATCTGGATGCTGCTCATTGTCCTTGCCATTGCCGTTCCTACCGGACAGCATGGTGGCGGCAGTGATGCTGCGATCACATGGCGCATCGCCATGGCAGGTCTGGTCTTGGTGGTGGGGATTCTGACGAAGCGCGCTTGGCGAGTGCGCAGCTCCAGCCGCAACGACATGGCTTCCGGCCACGACGCATCTGCGTGAACCCGCTGACGGCGCGCTGCAGCGTTCCCGCAGAGGCACTGTGTCCGTGCCTGTTTGCTTTGCCGCGCCGCACACATGGTGCGCTGTGTACCTCGCAGGCCCCGTGACAGAATCGCGCTTCGAGCGAGCCCTCGCGTTTAGATTGAAACCTTGCCATCCACAGACATGAACAGAACAGCCGCCTTATTGGGCATGGTGTGTGTTGCGCTTTCGGCCCAGGCCGTGCCGACGCTGGAACTCAAGGAACTGCCGCCGCTGAAGCCGCTCAACTGGTGCAAACACGCGGACGGCCATGTGCGCGGGCAGATCGAGCCTTGCGGGCCGGACACGCCCGCCGCGTCCAGCGAGGACACCGTCCGCGATGCCCTCGCGGGCGCAGCGGCTGGTTCAGCTGTCGATCCGCTCGGCACGGCGTCGCCCAAGAGCCCGGCCGCATCCGCGTCAGAGTCCGCCCAGAAGGCCGAAAGCGACAAGCTGCTGATGAAGGGCGCGCGAAAGTCCCTGCTGAAGCTCTTGGGCTTTGCGCTCGTGTTCGGCGTCATAGCGAGGCTGATCGGCCGGTCGTTCGTCCGTTGGTTTCTGGTGGGGATCGTCTTGCACATCGTGCTGGTCGCCATGAATGTCTTGTCGTTCTGAGGCCCTGATGATCAATCTCGTCACGGCACTCGCCTTCATCACGTCCTGGCTGTGGGTTTATCTGCCAGAGGAATCGGAGTGGGTGGCTGGGATGGGGCATGCGTTCCTTCATCTGAAGGCATTCGCGATTCCGTGGATGGCATGGTTGGCTGCGTTCTGGTTCTCACCCTTGCGTCGCCGCACAGCCGTCGGGAGAACAATGTGGCTGGTGCTACTCGCCTGCAATGTTCTTCTTGTCGCGAACCTGCTCGTGCACATCGTCTGCCCATGTTTCCCTCCGGTCGGAAACACGGTCGAGGACATCATGGGTCAGCTCAACGGGCCGGACTTCTACCTGGGCATGGCCGTGAACCCGCTCAAGCCGTACGCACAGGCGGGCCTGCTGATCTGCGTTGGCCTCTGGCTTGTCCGCCTGATTCGGGGGATCAAGCTTGAACGGTCGAGTGGTGGTGGGGCGGCCGAATGAAGCGAGTGCCGGGGCAAAGCCTCGCGCCTGCTGAGGCCATGCGCTGTCAGGGCTTGCCGCAGTTCGCCCGCGGCCCTGAGGCAGCGCGTGCCTGACATCGGGCAACTGAGTCATCGATGCCGCCACGGGCGGGTTCGCGCTTTCCGGGTTTGAGGGCCACGGGATCGGGCTTGGCTCGCTTCAGGGGAATGGACACCTGGGGCGTGGCCACGTTGCCAGGTTGGTCGCTTTGTGCCGGAGGTCCGTCTTGAGTGGGTCGTGTGGCGGGACCCGGTGCCGTCTCGCGCAGGGGCGCAGACGCGGCTGTCTTGGCAGGCGAAGGCGTTGGCTGCTGGGCGAGGGCGCTGGTGCACACCCCGATGGTGAACAGGGCGATCGTGAACATCTGGCGCATGAGGTATCTCCCGCGAGGATAGAAACGCCATCATCGTCGGCCACCGGTGCAACTGCTGTAGGAGCGCCTCGTGATTGGATGTGGGTTTGCACCGGGCACGAGGCTGCGCTTTGGCGCAAAATGGCGTGCCGATTCCACCCGCAACTTTTGAGCAGACGACCCATGGTGTCTTCCACGGCTTCGTTCTTCAGATCCGCATCGCATGACGGCATTTTTCAAGTTCACGTGGTGGCTTGGGAGGCTCGGAACTCGCTTTGGGTGGAGAGCCCGCGCATTGTGGACACACGCACAGGTGAGACGCTATTTCGGTTCCTGGACGAATCGTGGTCTCTCGATCGGACCGAATGGACCTGTGATGACCAGGTTCAACTCTCACTGCGCAAGTTCCCAGGGGACCACACACCCTCGCAGCTCGTGTGCTCGATCGATTGCAACGGACGGCGCGCCACCATCGAATCGTCCGCTGCCATTCCACTGGACCAGCTCGAACCCCTGTTGGAGCGTCTGCTGTCATGGGCATCGCGCCCCTCGCCGTGATGAACGCCATGGGCGGAGAACCACGCACCCGAATCAACGACGCAACGCACACCATGAAGATTCTCGGCGTCTCCGGCAGTTTGCGGCAAGCCTCCATCAACTCCGCACTGCTGCGAGCCGCGCGCCAATTGGCACCCGCTGGCATGGCGCTGGCTGTGTTCGAAGGGGCAGGGGCCTTGCCGCTGTTCAACCCTGATCTGGAAACTGACTTGCCTGAGCCGGTGCGTCTGCTGCACGCCGCCGTGGCTGACGCAGACGCGCTCTTGTTTGCCAGTCCCGAGTACGCGCACGGCGTCTCGGGCACCATCAAGAATCTGCTCGATTGGCTGGTGAGCTTCGAGCCGTTCGTGGGCAAACATGTTGCCGTGCTGAATGCTTCACCGCGGGCGCATCACGCCGATGCGGCGCTTCGAGAAACATTGATCACGATGTCAGCGGTGATCGTCGAGCCGGCTTCGCTCAGCATGCCCTTGCTCGGCTCGAGGCTAGACGACCTGGGCATGATCGAGGATCCAGAGGTCTCCGCCGTCATCCAGCGTTCGCTGGCGGCCCTGCATCGTGCGGTGCTTCAAGGGCAAGAGCACGCCCTCTCGAAGCCGCCTGCCGATCAATGACAGGCAACGAACTGGGAGACGCGCGGGCAGGTTTGTGAGCGCAGCTCAAGGTGCGATCGCGTCGAGCAGCTCCGTCTCGATGGCAATCTGCAAGCGGTTCTGCTGCAGCGCAGGCCCGTCGACGAGGAAGATGTCTTCCACGCGCTCGCCCAGTGTCACGACCTTGGCGAGCTGCAGGTTCACCTGATGTCGGGCGAGCACGCGCGCGATGGCGTAGAGCAGGCCTGAGCGGTCGCTGGTCGACACGCCCAGCAGCCAGCGCTGGCCGCGCTCGTCTGGCCGCAAGGTGACGCGTGGCGTGATCGGGAACGATCGCACGCGGCGCGAGATGCGGCCCTTGCGGGGCTCGGGCAAGGGGCCTTGTGCTTTCAGCGCGAGCGTGGCCTGTGTCTCCACCAGCGAGATCAGATCGCGGTGCAGCTGGTCGGACTGCGGGCTGATGACCTGGAAGGTGTCGAGCGCATAACCCGCGCGGGTCGTGTGAACCTTGGCCTCCAGAATGTTGAAGCCGGCGCCGTCGAAGTAGCCGCAGATGCGGGCAAAAAGATCGGGCTGGTCGGGTGCATAGATCAGCACCTGCAGGCCTTCACCGGCCGACGACTGCCTCGCCCGCACGATGGGCTCGGTGCCGTCGACATGGCGGAACAGCGAGCGCGCATGCCAGGCGATGTCGGGTGCGTCGTGGCGTGCGAAGTAGCTGGGCTCGAGCGTCTTCCAGAGCGGCGTTTCGGTGTCGGGCAGCATGGAGTGCAGCGCAAGCGAATGCCGGGCATCTTGCTTGCGGGCTTCGATCTCCGCGTCCATGTGCGGACGGGCACCGCCGAGTGCGCGCAAGGTGAGCCGGTAAAGGTCTTCCAGCAGCTTGCCCTTCCACGCATTCCAGACCTTGGGGCTCGTGCCGCGGATGTCGGCCACGGTGAGCAGGTAGAGCGCGGTGAGCCGGCGCTCGGTGCCCACGAGGGCCGCGAAGGCCTCGATGACGTCCGGGTCGCTCAGGTCTTCTTTCTGCGCGATGCGCGACATCGTCAGGTGGCCCTTGACCAGGAACTCGATCAGCGAGGCGTCGTCGCGGTCGATGCCGTGGTCGCGGCAGAAGCGGCGCACTTCCACGGCGCCGAGGTCGGAGTGGTCACCACCGCGGCCCTTGGCCACGTCGTGGAAGAGGGCTGCGACATACAGAATCCAGGGCTTGTCCCAGGTGGAGGCGAGCTGCGAGCAGAACGGGTACTCGTGACCGTGTTCGTGGATGAAGAACCGGCGCACGTTGCGCAGCACCATCAGGATGTGCTGGTCCACCGTGTACACGTGGAAGAGGTCGTGCTGCATCTGACCCACGATGCGGCGGAACACCCACAGGTAACGGCCCAGCACGCTGGTCTGATTCATCAGCCGGAAGCTGTGCGTCTGGCCTTCGTTGCAGCGCAGGATGTCCATGAACGTCTTGCGGTTCACGGGGTCGCGACGGAACTCGGCGTCCATCAGCTCGCGGGCGTTGTAGAGCGCGCGCAGCGTGCGGGCCGACAGGCCCTCCAGGCCGGGCGTCTGCTGAAACACCAGGAAGGTCTCGAGAATGGCGTGCGGCTCGCGCTCGAACAAGTCGTCGCTCGCGACCTCGAGCATGCCGTCGCGGTCGAAGAATCGCTCGTTGATCGGCCGCATGGGCGCGTTCTGCGAGCCGTTCACCTGCTCCTCGATGTTGAGCATCAGGATCTGGTTGAGCTGGGTCACCGCTTTGGCGGCCCAGTAGTAGCGGCGCATCAGCACTTCAGACGCCCGCTGGGCGGCGGTCGCGCGGTACCCGAAGCTCTCGGCCACGGCGGTTTGCAGGTCGAACACGAGCCGGTCTTCGCGCCGTTCGGCAATGAGGTGCAGCCGCGCGCGGATGAGTCGCAGCAGACCCTCGTTGCGTTGCAGCTGCTTGGCTTCGAAGGCCGTGATCAGGCCCTTGGTGGCGAGCTCGGTCCAGCTTTTGCCGAGGCCGGCCGCGTGGGCCACCCAGATGAGCACCTGAAGGTCGCGCAGGCCGCCCGGGCTTTCCTTGCAGTTGGGCTCGAGCGAGTAGGGGGTGTCTTCGTATTTCTGGTGGCGTTGGCGCATCTCGAGCGTCTTGGCCCGCAGGAAGGCGCGCGGGTCCATGGCGTCGCGGTTGGCGCGCAGAAAGCTGTTGAACAGGCGCTTGGCGCCGCACAGGTAGCGGGCTTCGAGTAAGGCCGTCTGCACGGTGACATCGCGTTCGCTTTCGGCAATGCATTCGTCGAGCGTGCGCACGCTGGAGCCGATCTCCAGGCCGATGTCCCAGCACGCGGTGATGAAGCCCTCGACCGACGACTTCAGCGCGTCGTTCGAGGCGCTCGGCGCAGACAGGCCTGGCGCGGCCAGTGTGCTGTTGGGCAGCAGCACGAGCACATCGATGTCGGAGTACGGGTACAGCTCGCCGCGGCCGTAGCCGCCCACGGCCACCAGCATGGCGCCGGGCGGCATCATGGCGTGCTGCCAGAGCTCGATCAACGTCTGGTCGGCATGACGACACAGAGCGCGCAGCAGCTTGGAGGCGGCCGACGTGGTGGCGCGGCTGAGGCGGAACTCCGCCAGCAGCTCGGCCTTGCGCTCCTTGAAACGGGCGCGCAGCTCACTGATGCCGCGCACGGCAGGTGTTTCGACCAGGGTGGACACGGCGGGTCTTCAGCCCGCCAGCGCAACGCGGCTCTGCGTCACGAAGGCGGGAGGCGGCGGGCTGCCGGCCGACAGGGTCAGCACCTCGTAGCCCGTCTCGGTCACCAGCACCGTGTGTTCCCACTGGGCCGAAAGCGAGCGGTCTTTGGTGACGATGGTCCAGCCGTCATAGGGGCGGTTGCCCTTGCGGTCTTCCTTGATGTGGCGGCGGCCGAGGTTGATCATGGGCTCGATGGTGAAGATCATGCCGGGCACCAGCTCTTCGAGCGTGCCTGCCACCCCGTAGTGCAGCACCTGCGGCTCTTCGTGGAATTTTTGGCCCACGCCGTGGCCGCAGAACTCGCGCACCACCGAGTAGCCGGCATTTTCGGCGAAGGTCTGGATGGACTGGCCGATGTCGCCCAGGCGGGCACCGGGGCGCACCTCGACAATGCCCTTCCACATGGCTTCATAGGTGATGGCGCACAGCCGGGTGGCGGCGATGCTGGCCTTGCCGATGACGAACATGCGGCTGTTGTCGCCGTGCCAGCCGTCGTTGATGACGGTCACGTCGACGTTGACGATGTCACCGTTCTTGAGGGGCACGTCGTCGGGGATGCCATGGCAGATGACGTCGTTGACCGACGTGCACAGCGATGCCGGGTAGGGTGGATAGCCCGGCGGGGCGTAGCCCAGCGTGGCGGCCACGGTGTGTTGCACGTCGCGCATGTAGTCGGCGGCGAACTGGTCGATCTGCCGGGTGGTGATGCCGGGCTTGATGTGGGGGGTCAGCATGTCCAGGACTTCGGAGCCCAAACGGCCCGCCTTGCGCATGCCCGCAATCCCTGCGGCGTCTTTGATCACGATACTCATGAAACCGATTATCTCACCGACCCCGTAAAATCACGGGTTCTACCGGGCCGCCCCAGTGCCGAGCCCGGCTTGTCCACCCGCACCGAGCCTCCAGCGTGACTTCCACTCCCAAGCATCTGCTGCATTTTGAAGGCGGCAACGCCCTGTCGACCTTCCGCGCCCAGGCCTTGTTGCCGCTGCTGCAAGCCGCGAGCCCCCGCATCACGGGCGTCGCCGCCCGCCATGTGCACTGGGTCTGGAGCGACGTGGCCCTGCCGGCCGATGCCGCCGGCACCCTGGAGGCCCTGCTGCGCTACGGTGACGCCTATGCCGGCCCCGGCGAGGGCCCGGTCATCGTGGTCGCCCCCCGCCTGGGCACGGTTTCGCCCTGGGCGTCCAAGGCGACCGACATCGCCCACAACTGCGGGCTGCCCATCAAGCGGGTGGAACGGGTCACCGAGTTCCGCCTGACACTCAAAACCGGCCTGCTGGGCGGCACCAAGGCACTCACCGCTGAGGAACTTCAGGCGGCCGCCAACGTGCTGCACGACCGCATGACCGAAAGCGTGCTGCTGCAGCGTGAAGACGCCAGCCACCTGTTCGACGAACAGACCGGCCGCGCCATGGCCCATGTCGACGTGCTGGCCGAGGGGCGCGCCGCACTGGTCACCGCCAACACGGCCTTCGGCCTGGCGCTGTCGGATGATGAGATCGACTACCTGGTGAACGCCTTCACCGCGCTCAAGCGCAACCCGACCGACGTCGAGCTGATGATGTTCGCTCAGGCCAACAGCGAGCACTGCCGCCACAAGATCTTCAACGCGCAGTTCACCATCGACGGCGAGGCACAAGACCGCTCGATGTTCCAGATGATCCGCAACACCCACCTGCTGGCCCCTCAGCACACGGTGGTGGCCTACAGCGACAACGCCTCCGTCATGGAAGGCGGCACCATCGAGCGCTGGCTCCCTGAGGGCTACACCAACGCCCCCAAGTACGCGGCGCGCCAGGAAGAAGTGCACGTGCTGATGAAGGTGGAAACGCACAACCACCCGACGGCCATTTCGCCGTTCCCGGGGGCTTCGACTGGCGCGGGCGGTGAGATTCGCGACGAAGGTGCCACGGGCCGTGGCTCCAAGCCCAAGTCGGGCCTGACCGGCTTCAGCGTGTCCAACCTGCATCTGCCGGGCACCAGCGAGCCTTGGGAGACCTCGCCCTACGGCAAGCCCGAGCACATCGCCAGCCCGCTGCAGATCATGATCGAGGGCCCGCTCGGTGGCGCCGCGTTCAACAACGAGTTCGGCCGCTCCAACCTGGCCGGCTACTTCCGCGTCTACGAGCAGACCGTGGGAACGGGTGCCGAGGCCGTGCGCCGCGGTTACCACAAGCCCATCATGATCGCCGGCGGCCTGGGCAGCATCTCGGCCTCGCAGACCCACAAGATCCAGTTCCCTGCCGGCACGCTGCTGATCCAGCTCGGCGGCCCGGGCATGCGCATCGGCATGGGCGGCAGTGCGGCCAGCTCGATGGCGGCCGGCGCCAATGCGGCCGAGCTCGACTTCGACTCCGTGCAGCGCGGCAACCCCGAGATCGAACGCCGCGCGCAAGAGGTCATCAACCACTGCTGGAACCTGGGCGACCAGAACCCCATCCTCGCCATCCACGACGTGGGTGCAGGCGGCATCTCCAATGCCTTCCCCGAGCTGGTCGACGGCGCAGGCATGGGTGCCCGCTTCGACCTGAGCCAGGTGCCGCTGGAAGAAAGCGGCTTGGCGCCGAAAGAAATCTGGTGCAACGAGAGCCAGGAACGCTATGTCATGGCCGTCTCGCCCGAGGCCTTGCCGGTGTTCCGCGCGATGGCCGAGCGCGAGCGCTGCCCGTTCGCCGTGGTGGGTGTCACCACCGCCGAGAAAGACCTGGTGCTCGAAGACGGCCCGGGTGGCGAGCAGGCCATCCACATGCCGATGGACGTGCTGCTGGGCAAGCCGCCCAAGATGCACCGCGACGTGACCCGCGTGGCGCGCCAGCTGCCCGCGCTGAACCTGGCCGATGTGGCGTTCGAGAAGGTCGCCTTCGACGTGCTGCGCCACCCTACCGTCGCCAGCAAGCGTTTCCTCATCACCATCGGCGACCGCACGGTCGGCGGCCTCAACAGCCGCGACCAGATGGTCGGCCCATGGCAGGTGCCCGTCGCCGACTGCGCGGTGACGCTGGCCGACTACAGCGGCTTCCAGGGCGAGGCCATGAGCCTGGGCGAGCGCACGCCGCTCGCCGCGCTCGATGCGCCGGCCTCCGGCCGCATGGCCGTGGGCGAGGCGCTCACCAACCTGCTGGCCGCGCCGTTCGAACTCTCGCGCGTGAAGCTCAGCTGCAACTGGATGGCCGCCTGTGGCGAGCCCGGTGAAGACGCTGCGCTGTACGACACGGTGAAGGCCGTGGGCATGGAGCTGTGCCCTGCGCTCGGCATCAGCGTGCCGGTGGGCAAGGACAGCCTGTCCATGCGCACCCGCTGGTCCGAAGGCATTGAAGGAGCAATAGAGGCCAAGCAGGTCACCGCCCCTGTGAGCCTGATCGTCACTGCCTTTGCCACCCTGGCCGATGTGCGCCCCACGCTCACGCCCCAGCTGCAAGCGGGCGACACGAGCCTCGTGCTGATCGACCTCGGCCAAGGCCGCAACCGCATGGCGGGCTCGATGCTGGCGCAAGTGATCGACCAGTTCGGCGACGAAGTGCCTGACCTCGACGACCCGGCCCTGCTCAAGTCGCTGGTGTCGGCCATCAACGAACTGCGCGGCCAGGGCAAGCTGCTCGCGTACCACGACCGCAGCGACGGCGGCCTCTGGGCGGCCGTCTGCGAAATGGCCTTCGCTGGCCACCTGGGTGTGAGCCTCAACGTGGACCTTCTGGTCACCGAAGGCGACGGCATCGGCGACAGCCGTGCCGACCACGGCGACTCCAAGAACTGGGCCGGCCAGGTGGGGGCGCGCCGCGCCGAACTCACGCTGCGTGCGCTGTTCAACGAAGAGCTGGGTGCTGTCATCCAGGTGCCCACCGCCCAGCGCGACGAGGTCATGCAAACGCTGCGTGCCCACGGCCTGAGCCGCCACAGCCACATCATCGGCAAGCCGAACGACCGCGGCGTGGTGGAAGTCTGGCGCGATGCCAAGGCCGTGTTCAGCGCACCGCTGCGCGACCTGCACCAGGCATGGGACGACGTGAGCTGGCGCATCGCCCGCCTGCGCGACAACCCTGCGTGTGCCGATGCCGAACACGAGGCCGCCGGCCGCACCGACGACACCGGCCTGCACGTGCACCTGCCCAACGAAGCGGCTGTGAGTGCACCGGCGCTGAATCTCAAGCGCCCGCGCATGGCCATCCTGCGTGAGCAGGGGGTCAACAGCCATCTCGAGATGAGCTACGCCATGGACCAGGCGGGCTTCGACACCTTCGACGTGCACATGAGCGACCTGCAATCGGGCCGCGCCGCGCTCGGCGACTTCGAAGGCTTCGTGGCCTGCGGTGGTTTCAGCTACGGCGACACCCTCGGTGCGGGTGAAGGCTGGGCGCGTTCCATCCAGTTCAACCCTTTGCTGGCCGACCAGTTCGCGGCGTTCTTCGCGCGCCAGAACACCTTGGCGCTGGGCGTGTGCAATGGCTGCCAGATGATGGCGGCCCTGGCGCCGATGATTCCGGGTGCCACGCACTGGCCCAAGTTCACGCGCAACAAGAGCGAGCAGTTCGAAGCGCGCCTGAGCCAGGTCGAGATCCTCGAGAGCCCGTCGGTGTTCTTCACCGGCATGGCCGGCAGCCGCCTGCCGATCGCCGTCGCCCACGGTGAAGGCTTTGCCGACTTCTCGCAGCGTGGGGACGCGGCCAAGGTGCTGCCCGCCATGCGCTTCGTAGACGGCCAAGGCAAGCCGACCGAAACCTATCCGTCCAACCCGAACGGCAGCGCCGGCGGGCTGACCTCGGTGACCACGGCCGACGGCCGCTTCACCGTGTTGATGCCGCATCCGGAGCGGGTGTTCCGCAATGTGCAGCTGAGCTGGACGTCGGGCGACCGCAGTGCGGCCAGCCCGTGGATGCGCATTTTTGCCAACGCGCGGCGCAGTCTGGGCTGATGAGGTCGAGGGCCGACATGCGGGAGCGTGACGGCCCTTCGATGTCGAATCACATGCGGTGATTCGAGGTGGGCCGACGCCTTCCGGCGGTTTTCTCCTACAGCGTCTGTGTGTGCGATTGACGACCATTGGCATTCGGTGGAACGGCGTTTCGACGTTGTCCATCGCCTCAGCCAGGTACCCCATCCACGCTACAGGAGACTCACCATGACCGCCGCTAAAACGCCAGCCGCCCGCAAGACCGCATCGCCTGCCCGCAAACCCGCTGGCAGTCCTCCTGATGCCATCAAGCTGCTGACGGCTGACCACGCCGAGGTGAAGAAGCTGTTCAAGGCCTACGACAAGCTGGTCAAGGACGAAGCAGAAGCCTCTGAAAAACAAGCATTCGCCGAGCAGATCTGCTTGATGTTGACCGTGCACGCCACCATCGAAGAAGAAATCTTCTACCCCGCCGCGCGCGAGGTGCTGGAAGAACAGGACCTCATCGATGAAGCCGACGTGGAACACGCATCGGCCAAAGACCTGATCGCACAAATCCAGGAGTCCAGCCCGGAAGAAGAGTTGTACGACGCCAAGGTCAAGGTGCTGGGCGAGTACATCGACCACCACGTGAAGGAAGAGCAAGACGAAATGTTCCCCAAGGTGAAAAAGGCCGGTGCCGACCTCGATGCGCTCGGCGAACAACTCGCCCAGCGCAAGGAGGAGTTGATGATGGAACTGTCTCCCGAGGCAGAAGAAGCATGAACGCCCGGGTGCTGCGGGTGACGGGTCTGGCCGCCGGCGTGTTGGCAGCGCTGTCAGCCTGCAGCACCACGGGGGTGGATGCCCAGTGGATCGACCCTCAGCGCAGCATCACGTCGCTTCGCGGAAGCACGGTGCTGGTCGTCTGTGAAGCGGACGAGCAGGTGGTGCGGCAGCTCTGCCAGGACCGCCTGCTCGCCGAGGTCAATGCGGCAGGGGGCAGGGCGGTGCTGATGTCGCCGGACGAGGTCGAAGCGGGACGCGTGTCATCGGGTTCACTCAATGCACCGGGGCGCTACCTCGGTTCCGCCCGCCGTGTTCAGGCGACTGCGGTGCTGCAGGTCATCGTGGCACCGGGTGAATCCACCGAGCGCTCCGGGTTCTCCATCGGCTTCGGGATGGGCGGTGGCTTCGGTGGCGGCGGGTTCGGCGGCATCGGCGTGTCGGCTCCGCTGGGTGGCTGGGTCATCGCTCAGAACTACGTGGCCAACAGCAGCCTGAGCGATGTCCAGGGCGGACGCCTGTTGTGGACGGCCCGCGCGAGTTCGCGTGCCGGAGATTCGGTGACGACCCAGGTCGAAACCATGGGCCGCTCGACCGTCGAGGGTTTGCGCCGCGCCGGATTCTTCTGAATGGCGGCCGCTGGTATCAGCGGTAGACATGCTCCAGCACCCACAGGTAGGCGGCCGCTTCAGGCTCCAGCCACCTGAAACCGGGGTCGTCGAACAACTCGCACGCGATGGCTTCCGCGCGCGCACCGAGCAAGTGCGGGTCCACCTCCGAGAGCGTGCAGGCACACAGAAGCTTCCATGATTCCGCATCGTCGGAAGGCTCTTGCAGCCGATGCCCCGCAGAGCTGGTCGAAGCCTGAGCGTCAGGATGAGAACTGGAATAAGCGCCGGCCATGGGACCTCCGCACGAAGTGTGGAGAGTTCGGGCAAAGCACGTGCCTTACCGCTGCCGTCGAAGCCGGTATTCGCAAATCTTCGGGTTCTTCATGCGATGGGCCGGGATTCAGCCTGCAAAGCCGCCTTCGTCCAGAAATCGTTGTTCGTCCGGCGAGGTCTGCCGACCCAGCAGCGGGTTGCGGTGAGGAAACCGCCCAAAGCGCGCAATGATGTCCCGGTGCACATTCGCAAAACGCAGCGCCTCGCCGCCCAGCGGGGTGGTCAAGCCGACCACCCGGTCCTGGTCGGCCAGTTGTTCCGAGTGCATGAACGGCAGGTAGAAGAAATTGCGCAGTGAAGGGTCGACCTGCAGGTCGAAGCCTTGGGTCAGTGCCTTGTCAGCCACGGCGAGCGCCAGCCGGTCGGTCGCGAACATGCGTGCGCTGCCCCGGTAGGCATTGCGTGGAAACTGGTCCAGAAGGATCAGCAGCGCCAGCGTGCCTTCGGCCGTGGCTTCCCAGGCTGTGAGCGAGCCTGCGGCGGCTGCCTCGTGAGCCGACTCGAAACGCTGGCGGAAGTCGGCATCGAATGCGTCGTCCTTGCGAAACCAGGCGGCCGGCCCGGCGTCGCGCCAGAACGTCACGACCTCATCGGAAGAGCGGGGAGAGTTCGGCGAGGGCATGACGTGGACTCCGAAAGGGGGACGCCCCGCTGTGGCGCGGGGGCGTACGCAGTTTTACCCGAAGCCCGTATGCCTTCCTTGTTCAAGGACTTGGCCCGGGCGCTCGGCACTATGTCACGATCAAGCAGGCATATCTGAATTTCATATACCCATGGGTCGATTTATTCGTTTCCTGGTGGGGTGTTTGATTTCTAACATGCGCTCATCAGGGTTTTTCATTGCCCCTGCCCAGCGTCTTTCAGAGAACACATCCATGAACCCATCTCAACGTGTTGCCCGTCCCATCGCTCGCCGTGCCGTGCTGGCCCTGGTGGTTGGTGCCCTGTGTGCGGCTGCAGCCCCTGCGAGCTGGGCGGCGGGCCCGTCGCTGTTGAACGTGAGCTACGACGTGTCGCGCGAGTTCTACAAGGAATACAACACGCTGTTCGCCGCCTACTGGAAGAAAACCGCCGGTGAAGACCTCACGCTGAACCAGTCGCATGGCGGCTCGAGCAAGCAGGCGCGCAGCGTGGTCGAAGGCCTGGAAGCCGACGTGATCACGATGAACCAGTCGAACGACATCGACATCCTGTTCGAGCACGGCAAGCTGGTGCCGCAGGCGTGGGCCAAGCGCCTGCCGAACAACAGCGCGCCGACCACGTCCACCTCGGTCATCCTGGTGCGCAAGGGCAACCCCAAGGGCATCAAGCAGTGGGCGGACCTGGCGCGCTCTGGCGTGTCGGTGGTCATTCCGAACCCCAAGGTGTCGGGCAACGGCCGCTACACCTACCTCGCCATCTGGGGCGCCACGCTGAAAGAAGGCGGCGATGCCGCCAAGGCGCGTGACACCGTGACCAAGGCCTTTGCCAACGTGCCCGTGTTCGACGGCGGCGGCCGCGCCGCCACCACCACCTTTGCCCAGCGCGGCATCGGCGATGCGCTGGCCACCTTCGAGAGCGAAGTGCCGCTCATCCTGCGCGAGTTCGGGGCCGACTTCGACGTGGTCTATCCCAAGACCAGCATCCTGGCCGAGAACCCGGTGAGCGTGGTCGACAAGGTGGTCGACAAGAAGGGCACGCGCAAGCAGGCCGAGGCCTACCTGAAGTACCTGTGGTCCGACGAAGGCCAGGAGCTGGCGGCCAAGCACAACATGCGGCCGCGTTCCGACAAGGTGCTGGCCAAGTACGCCAAGGCCTTCCCGAAGATCGGCCTCTTCACGGTGGACGAAGTCTTTGGCGGCTGGGGCAAAGCCCAGAAGGAACACTTCGACGACGGCGGCCTGTACGACCAGGTCATCGCGGTCGCCAAGCAACGCTGATTCCCGTTCGGGCGTGGCCCTCTGGCACGTGCTGTGGCACGTGCCCCCTGTGTGTTTCTCGTGTCTTCTCGTGTCTAAGGCCAGCCCATGTCATTCTTTCGCCTGATCCTGAGGCAACGGCTCTTCACGCGCACCCTGCTGAAGAAGCACAGCGTGCTGCCAGGTTTCGACCTGGCGCTGGGCTTCACGCTGCTGTACCTGTGCTTCATCGTGCTGATCCCGTTGTCGGCCGCCTTCCTCAAGACCTTCACGCTCACCTGGCCTGCGTTCTGGGACACCGTCACATCGCCGCGCGTGATGGCCTCTTACCGGCTCACCTTCGGCGCCTCGTTCCTGGCGGCACTGGTCAACGCCATCTTCGGGCTGGTCATCGCGTGGGTGCTGGTGCGCTACGAGTTCTTCGGCAAGCGCATCATTGACGCGCTGGTCGATCTGCCGTTCGCTTTGCCCACGGCGGTGGCCGGCATCGCGCTCACGGCGCTGTATGCGCAGAACGGCTGGATCGGCAAGTGGCTCACGCCACGCGACATCACGGTATCGTTCCGTTCGTTCGAGCTCTTCACCTTCCATTCGCCGATCGATCTCAAGGTGTCTTACACGCCCATCGGCGTGTTCATCGCGCTGACCTTCATCGGCTTGCCCTTCGTGGTACGCACGCTGCAGCCCGTGCTCGAAGACGTGCAGAAGGAACTCGAAGAAGCAGCCGCCACGCTGGGTGCCAACCGCTGGCAGACCTTCTCCAGGGTGATCTTCCCCATCCTCACCCCGGCCCTGCTGACCGGCTTTGCCCTGGCCTTCGCGCGTGCGCTCGGCGAATACGGCTCGGTGATCTTCATCGCGGGCAACATGCCCATGGTGTCGGAGATCACCCCGCTGCTCATCATCACCAAGCTCGAGCAGTACGACTACGCCGGTGCCACCGCCATCGCCGTGGTGCTGTTGGTGGCGGCCTTCGTGATGCTGCTGGCGATCAACCTGCTTCAGGCCTGGACGCGCAAGCGCCAGGGTCGGTGACCCCATGACGACTTCTTCCACGATCCCATCCGCTGTTCTGGCGAAGCCGGTGGTGCGCTCCTCGCCGCCACCCCGCATTCTTTCGGCCACGGAAGAACCCGCGTGGGTGCGGCGCATCCTCATCGCGGTGTCGCTGCTCTTTCTCACGCTCTTCTTGTTCGTGCCGCTGATCGCCGTGTTCGTGGAGGCCTTCAAGAAGGGGTGGGACGTCTACCTTGCGGCCATCGTGGACGCCGACGCGCTCTCGGCCATCAAGCTCACGCTGATCGCGGCCGCCATTTCGGTGCCTCTCAATGTGGTGTTCGGTGTGGCGGCGGCCTGGTCCATTGCCAAGTTCGACTTCCGCGGCAAGAACATCCTGCTCACGCTGATCGACCTGCCGTTCTCGGTGTCGCCGGTGATCGTGGGCCTGATCTACATGCTCGTGTTCGGCCTGCAAGGGTGGTTCGGGGAGTGGATGCGCGCCAACGATTTGAAGATCGTGTTCGCGGTGCCCGGCATCGTGCTGGCCACCGTCTTCGTGACCTTCCCCTTCGTGGCACGTGAACTCATTCCGCTGATGCAGGCCCAAGGCCAGGAGCAGGAAGAAGCCGCCCGCGTGCTGGGTGCTTCGGGCTGGCAGATGTTCACACGCGTCACGCTGCCCAATATCAAGTGGGCGCTGCTCTACGGCGTGATCCTGTGCAATGCACGGGCGATGGGCGAGTTCGGCGCGGTGTCGGTGGTCTCGGGCCACATCCGCGGGCAGACCAACACCATGCCGCTTCACATTGAAATTCTGTACAACGAATACCAGTTCGCTGCGGCCTTTGCCGTGGCGTCGCTGCTGGCCGGTCTGGCCCTGCTGACACTGGTCCTGAAGTACGCGGTCGAGCGCCGCGTCAAACAAGACATCCGGCTCGCGAGCGAGTCGGTGGGAGCTTCCGCATGAGCATCGAAATCCGCAACCTCAACAAGCGCTTCGGCGCGACGGTTGTCTGCGACAACCTGAACCTCGACATCCCGTCGGGCGAACTCGTGGCGCTGCTGGGCCCGTCGGGCTCGGGCAAGACCTCGCTGCTGCGCATCATCGCGGGCCTGGAGCGCCCCGATTCCGGCTCGGTGCTGTTCCACGGTGAAGACGCCACACACGACGACGTGCGCGACCGCAAGGTGGGCTTCGTGTTCCAGCACTACGCCTTGTTCGCGCACATGAGCATTTTCGAGAACGTGGCCTTCGGCCTGCGCGTTCGCCCGCGCGCCACGCGCCCGAACGAAGCCGCCATCCGCAAGAAGGTCACCGAGCTGCTCAAGCTCGTGCAGCTCGACTGGCTGGCCGACCGCTATCCGCATCAGCTGTCAGGCGGCCAGCGCCAGCGCATTGCGCTGGCCCGTGCGCTCGCGGTTGAACCCAAGGTGCTGCTGCTCGACGAGCCGTTTGGCGCGCTCGATGCCAAGGTGCGCAAGGAGCTGCGCCGCTGGCTGCGCCGCCTGCACGACGAAGTGCATGTGACCAGCGTCTTCGTGACCCACGACCAGGACGAGGCCATGGAAGTGGCCGACCGCGTGGTCGTGATGAACCAGGGCCGCATCGAGCAAGACGGCGCACCCGACGAGGTCTACGACCGCCCGGCCACGCCGTTCGTGCTCCAGTTCCTCGGCGACGTGAACCTGTTCCACGGCCGCTTCGGCCACGCCCCGGGCGGCTCTACCGACCCGGGCGAGGTGAGCTACGTGCGCCCCCACGAACTCGAGATCATCGACTCGCCACGCGACGGCGCCCTGGCGGTGACCTTGTCGCAGGCACTCACCGTGGGGCCGCAAACCCGCATCGAGTTCAAGCGTGTCGACGACGGCAGCTATGTCGACGTCGAGATGCCTCGCAGCGAATACACCACGCTGCGTGATCGCCTGAACCTGCAGCCTGGAAGCCCTGCCTATTTGCTGGCGCGTCGGGTCACGCGTTTTGCGGCTGGGCGCAACCCGGTGCAGCAAGATCCGGTGGACCCTGCAGCGATGATCTGAGGCTGGGGTGCCTCCATCGGGAGGCGCGGAACGAACAAGGGGACCTCGATCGCGAGGTCCCCTTGTTCGTTGTTGGGCGGCCTGCCCCCGCCGTCATACCGGAGCAGGCCGGTATCCACTGCGTCGAAGCGCGTCTGCTTCGTTCAACGCTTGGGCGTGCGCACAGTGGATGCCGACCTGCGTCTGCATCACCAAAGCCGACACCCTAGTCTTCGAGATGTTCGCCAGGGCCCGAGGCCATCGCCTTTTCCACCACGTCGCGCGTGAGCGTGGACGCGAAGGTCTCGATGAAATCGTACACGTAGCTGCGCAGAAAACTGCCGCGGCGCACAGCCAGCTTGGTGAGATTGATCGCGAACAAGTGGCCCGCGTCGATCGCGCGCAGCGAGCGGTCTCGGTCTTCATCGAACGCCATGGAGGCCACGATGCCCACGCCGAGGCCCAGCTCTACATAGGTCTTGATCACGTCCGCGTCCATGGCGGTCAGCACGAGGTCGATGCTCAGGCCCGCACGGTCGAAGGACTCGTCGATGTGGATGCGGCCCGTGTAGCCCGCGCCATAGGTGATGATCGGGAACTGCGACAGGCGCTTGAGCGTGAGGGGCTCGCCATCGAGCAGCGGGTGGCCCGGCGGCACGATCACGCTGTGGGTCCAGCGGTAGCAGGGCAGCGCGACGAGGTTGTCGTACTTGGTGATCGCCTCGGTCGCGATGCCCAGATCGGCCTCGCCCGACAGCAGCATCTCGGCCACCTGCTTGGGCGAGCCCTGGTGCAGGTGCAGGATCACGTTGGGGTAGCGCTGGCGGAAGTCGCTCACGGCACCGGGCAGCGCGTAGCGTGCCTGCGAGTGGGTGGCGGCGATCGACAGGCGGCCGTTGTTCTGCTGGGTGAACTCTTCACCCGCACGGCGCAGGTTGTCGGCGTCGTGCAGCATGTTCTCCACGATGGGCACGATCAGCGTGCCGACCTCGGTGAGGGCCGTGAGCCGTTTGCCGGCGCGCACGAACAGCTCCACGCCGAGTTCTTCCTCCAGCTCGCGGATCTGCCGGCTCACGCCAGGCTGCGAGGTGTGAAGCACCTTGGCCACTTCGGTGAGGTTGAACCCGCAGCGAACGGCTTCACGCACGGAGCGCAGTTGTTGGAAATTCATGGGCGAGGGCTGTCCAAAGAGAGGTGAGGGGAGACGGGGTGAGCCACCGCAGCTCCGTACAGAAGGCAACAGTTTTCAGACGGCGTCGAACGAAATGAAAGCCGGGCCCAAAGGCCCGGCTGCAACCGTCGGAGGCTTGTTGCCTCGGCGGGTCACTTGTTCGGCTGAGGCGTCAGGCGCAGGTAGGGTGTGACGGCCGTGTAGCCCTTGGGGAACTTCTGTTTGATGATTTCTGGGTCCTGGATCGAGGGCACGATCACCACGTCGTCGCCATCTTTCCAGTTGCCCGGCGTGGCCACGCTGTGCGAGTCGGTCAGCTGCAGCGAGTCGATGACCCGCAGGATCTCATCGAAGTTGCGGCCGGTGCTGGCAGGGTAGGTGATGGTGAGGCGGATCTTCTTGGCCGGATCGATGATGAACAGCGAGCGCACGGTGGCCGTGGTGCTGGCGTTCGGGTGGATCAGGTCATAAAGCTCGGACACCTTGCGGTCGGCATCGGCCAGGATGGGAAACCCGACCACGGTCTTCTGCGTCGTGTTGATGTCCTCGATCCACTTGGCGTGCGACTCGACCGGGTCGACCGACAGCGCAATGGCCTTGACGTTGCGTTTGGCGAACTCGTCCTTCAGCTTGGCGGTCAGGCCCAGCTCGGTGGTGCACACCGGCGTGAAGTCGGCCGGGTGCGAGAACAGCACACCCCAGCTGCTGCCCAGCCAGTCATGGAATTTGATGTCGCCAACATTGGACTGCTGGGTGAAATCGGGGGCGATGTCGCCGAGTCGCAAGCTTGCCATGGTGAACCTCCTGAATGCAGTCAAGAGCAGTGTCACGCGCAGAGGTTGTTGATGGAACGACTGTAAAGTGGTTTCGTTATTCGGTTTTCGAATGAGTAATGAGGTCCGTGCTGAGCTCGGCGCGACGTCAGGCCGGGCGTCGGGTTGGCGGGCCACAAGTCCTGTGTGTTGCCAATGCGGGATGTCGCTTGAAAGTCAAACGGCCCGCCCGCGCTTCACAGGCCCCGGCGTGAGCGAGGTCGGCTCGTCGGCCGGTGCAGGCGGTGCCCATGCGGCGTCCATGATTGTTCTCGGTATCGACTTGAAGGCACCCCAATGGCCGAGGTGCGGAAGTCGCTCGCCGATGAGGTGGATGAGCGCTTTGGCCTGGGCGAGATCGCGCCCCTTTTTCAGCGGGTCTCGGTCGCTTTGCTGCGAAAGCCAGAGCTTGTAGGCGGCATAAGCCCGAGGGTCCGGCGCCACCATCGTGAACACCCGACCGTTCACGGCAACCACGGGCTGGGAGATGCGAGGCGCACTGAGCAGCCATTTCATGTTGGCAATGTCGGTTGCTACCAGATCGTTGTCGAAGAATCGGTCGGCCTCCTCGGCCCAGGGTGGTTGGGGCATTTGCCGAATCAGATCGACCATGAAGCCGGAGCTTGCACGTGCGCGAAAGCGCTGTTTCGAATCCTGCTCGTAGGTTTTGTCGGCGCGCTGAAGGATGCCGATGAGGCCGGACTCAGAGAGTTCGCTTGTTGACGCGAGACTGAGTTTGGCCTTGTGATCCCACAGCAGGTCCACGTCGGTCGTGGCCATGATGTCTGCGTCAAAGCGCACGCCGCCGAGGAAGCCGTAGGCGTGCATGGCGTTGGTCCCGATGACGGTAAGCCCCTTTCCCATGAGTCCCGATTGTTCAAGCGCCTCACACACATCGGCAACCTCGTTCGGAACGGTCCCGAGTCGCAGCGCAGCGTTCACCCGGAACTGCGTGAGCATCGTGGCCTTGAGTTCGGCCTGGCGTTCGGCCAGCGACGCCTTCCTCCGGGTGAATTCTGCATGGATGCGCTCGGTCTCCGCGCTGCGCACTCCGAGCGACTTGGCATTGCCACGGCGGTCGTGCGTCCGGTAGAGGTAGTCAGCGCCGCTCACGCGCTTCCAGTGCATGCCGCCGCGATAGTTGGAGAGCTGCTCTTCGACCTGCCGGAACCCATCGAAAGCCGACGCTGCGTCGAGGTACTGCTTGGACTGCGCGTTTGAGAGGGGCACGTACACATTTATCCTTCGTTTGCAGGAAACTTTATTCTGAAGGATAAACCCATTAATATCAATGGTTTAGGTTGCGAAAGCCGCTTCTACGGCGATGCTGCAAGGACGCACCAATGGAACCCGGCGCGCAGGTGCGGCCCCGAGAAGATCAGCCGGCCCCTGAGGAGACGCTGATGAATCCATATTTTGGCCTGACCTTCGGGGCTCCCGGTTTCCAGGGGCAAGGGCAGTCCTGGCCCCGCAAGGATCGTGACATGCCTTCAGCATGCTGCTGCTCGCGGACTCGGGGGTTTAAAGGGCAGATTTGGCACCGTGGACTTCTACTTGGCTCCGCGGAAGTGGGGGCCAGAAGCGGGCCCGCCGAGAGGCAAGACCCTTTGGAATGAAGCTACCAGTTCAATGGGCAAGCGGCGCCTCGGCGGGATGAGTGGTCTCTAACGAGCGGCCGACGCGCCTTCGACTCGCTTGAGGATTTCTCGGGTCATCGTGTAGTACGTGTCAACGGGTCGACTGTCTCCACCCAAGTACTGAATGAGTTCGACATGCGGACCTGAGCGACGCTCGCCGCGGGCATCTTTGACAGCCCTCATCACCTGCTCGCGCACCTCTTCCTCAGTGATGGGGTTCAAGCATAGACCGGATGCATCAAGCCTTTCCACGGGAACTTCCGCCTCTGCGGGCTTGGTGGTGAGTTTCAGCACGAGCAGGTTGTACGTCGGGCCGGTGATTCGTGCGAGTTTGTAGAACGGGGCGTTGTCAGTGAACTGCATGCTTGATTCATTCAATATCAGGAACGGGGCAGGTCTCCATCATGCCGTGAGACGCGCGCCATGACGCCGGTCGTTGTGCTACCGAGCAAAACACCGGCTTCAGCCTCGCCGAAGTCGCCAGCATGCGGACAAGCGGCAGTGCTGGGCGCCATGTAAAAGGGCCCCGAAGGGCCTGTGCTTGGAAGGGATGACGCCTACTCCAACCTCACCTCCACCCGCCGCGCCTCGGGTCCGTCCTGCGTGATGACCTCCGGCCGGCGCAGGTCGATGTTTTCGCGCTTGGCCCCAGCCGCGATCAGCGCATCGCGCACGGCTTCGGCCCGCTGGCGAGCTACCTCCATGTTGGCTTGGGCGGTGCCGGTGCTGTCGTGGAACCCGCTGACCACGGCCCGCTGGCCTGAGGTGGTGCGTTTGGCGATGTTGGCAAGTTCGGTGCTCGCGCCGGCGGGCAGGTCGGCTCGCCCCGTGGCGAAGTAGAAGGTGAGCACCCCGCCACTGGTCTTGAACGAGGGGCTGTCAGCCGCTGGCGCTGACGCTGCTGGCGCGGTGCCGTGAACAGCAGGGGCTGCGGTGGTCACGCCCGATGCTGGCAGCAACGGCACGATCAGCAGGGCCACGATGTTGATGATCTTGATCAGCGGGTTGATGGCCGGGCCCGCGGTGTCCTTGTACGGGTCGCCCACGGTGTCGCCGGTGACGGCAGCCTTGTGCGCTTCAGACCCTTTGCCGCCGTGGTGGCCGTCTTCGATGTACTTCTTGGCGTTGTCCCAGGCACCGCCGCCGGTGCACATGGAGATGGCGACGAAGAGGCCGGTGACGATGGTGCCCATCAGCAGGCCGCCGAGTGCGGCGGGGCCGAGCAGCAGGCCCACTGCAATCGGCACGAAGACCGGGAGCAGGCTGGGGATGATCATTTCCTTGATGGCGGCCGTCGTGAGCATGTCGACCGCGCGGCCGTACTCGGGCTTGCCCGTGCCGTCCATGATGCCCTTGATGTCGCGGAACTGGCGGCGCACTTCTTCGACCACAGCCCCGGCCGCGCGGCCCACGGCTTCCATGGCCATGGCACCGAACAGGTAAGGGATGAGGCCGCCGATGAAAAGACCCACGATGACGTTCGGGTTCGACAGATCGAAGCTCGTGGTGAGCCCTCGTGCGGTGAGCGCGTGGGTGTAGTCGGCGAACAGCACGAGGGCGGCCAGGCCCGCCGAGCCGATGGCATAGCCTTTGGTGACGGCCTTGGTGGTGTTGCCAACGGCGTCGAGCGGGTCGGTCACGTCGCGCACGCTCTTGGGCAGCTCGGCCATTTCGGCAATGCCGCCTGCGTTGTCGGTGATGGGCCCGTAGGCATCGAGTGCAACGACGATGCCCGCCATGCTGAGCATGGAGGTGGCCGCGACCGCGATGCCGTAAAGGCCGCCCAGCTGGTAGGCAGCGAGGATGGCGATGCACACGAAGATCACCGGCCAGGCGGTGGAGCGCATCGACACGCCCAGGCCGGCAATGATGTTGGTGCCGTGGCCGGTGGTGGAGGCTTGGGCGATGTGCTTGACCGGGCTGTAGTTGGTGCCGGTGTAGAACTCGGTGATCCACACCATGGCCGCCGTCAACACCAGGCCTACGATGCAGGTGCCGAACAGGCGCATCTGCGTGTTGGCGCCCAGCATGTCGTCGGTGATGACCTGCTTGGTGATGAAGTAGAAGCCGATGAGCGACAGCACACCGGCCACGACGAGGCCCTTGTACAGGGCCGGCATCACATTCTTCATGCCGGGTGAGGCCTTGACCACGCTGCAGCCGATGATGGACGCGATGATGGAGAAGCCGCCGAGCACCAGCGGGTACAGCACGGCCGAGGTCTGCACGGCGCTGGTGGCGCCTGCAAAGGTGAGGGCGGCCAGCGCCATGGTGGCGATGAGCGTGACCGCGTAGGTCTCGAAGAGGTCGGCGGCCATGCCGGCGCAGTCGCCCACGTTGTCGCCCACGTTGTCTGCGATCACGGCCGGGTTGCGCGGGTCGTCTTCAGGGATGCCGGCTTCGACCTTGCCCACCAGGTCGGCGCCGACGTCAGCGCCCTTGGTGAAGATGCCGCCGCCGAGCCGCGCGAAGATGGAGATGAGCGAGGCGCCGAAGGCAAAGCCGAGCAGAGGCTTGAGCGTGCCCGACAACTCGCCTGGGGCGGTTGCGCCGCGGCTCGTGATGAACCAGTAGAAGAGCGTGACGCCCAGCAGGCCCAGCCCCACCACCAGCATGCCGGTGATGGCGCCGCCCTTGAAGGCGACATTGAGCGCGGGGGCGATGCCTTGTGTGGCGGCCTGGGCCGTGCGCACATTGGCTTTGACCGAGACGTTCATGCCGATGAAGCCGCAGGCGCCAGAGAGCACCGCGCCGAGCACGAAGCCCGCGGCGCTCAGGCCATCGAGAAAGACGGCGATGAGGATGGCCAGGATGACCCCGACGATGGCGATGGTCTTGTACTGCCGAGCGAGATAGGCGGCCGCGCCTTGCTGAATGGCCGCCGAGATCTCCTGCATGCGGGCGTTGCCCGCGTCCTGCTTGAGGATCCAGCTGCGTTGAAAGAATCCGTAGAGCACTGCGGCCGCGCCGCAGGCCAATGCAAAGTACAACGCCATGTGAGTGGACATCAGGGGGGTCTCCTTCCTCGTTGGTCTGTCGATGAATACATCGTCTTGCCCATCGCTGGTCGCCCGATCTCTCAGGTGCTGGAGGGGTCTGGGGCATGCTAAGAGATGCACCTGCGCGAAGCAATGCGCTGGTGCTGGTGTTTTCCAGCGGAAGGGCTCCGAAAGATGTCGGGGCCCGGGGCGGCTAAAATTCGGGTTTTCCCGCGCGATCGGCCAACTTCCGAGAACCCCATGAGCCTGCACAAAGTGACCCCTGGCGCCAAGGCGCCTGAACAGTTCAACGTCATCATCGAGATCCCGATGAACGCCGACCCGGTGAAGTACGAGGTCGACAAAGAAAGCGGCGCGATCTTCGTCGACCGCTTCATGACGACCGCCATGCACTACCCGTGCAACTACGGCTACGTGCCGCAGACCCTGTCGGACGACGGCGACCCGGTCGACGTGCTGGTGATCACGCCGTTCCCGCTGGTGCCGGGCGTGGTGGTGACCTGCCGCCCCATCGGCATCCTGAAGATGGAAGACGAAGCAGGCGGCGACGCCAAGCTGCTGGCCGTGCCCATCGACAAGATCCTGTCGATCTACAGCCACTGGCAAAAGCCGGAAGACATGAACCAGCTCCGCCTGAAGACGATTCAGCACTTCTTCGAGCACTACAAGGACCTGGAACCCGGTAAGTGGGTCAAGGTGACCGGCTGGGACGGCCCTGAAGCCGCCAAGGATGAAGTCCGCAGCGGCCTGGCCGCCTATGCGGCTGCCAACAAGGCCTGAGCCTGCGGCATCTAGAAAAAGGGAGCTTCGGCTCCCTTTTTTGCGTGTGGCCCTGCAGCTGGGCCCTTGTCACCCGTGGGTGGGCCAGAGGGCTGTCATCCAGCGGGGGACCGCAGAGCCCTCGCGAGAAAAAGGTTCATCAGAAACCGAGGAACTGCCGCACTGCAGCACGCTCTACACTGCGCCTTCCCGATTTTTGCCGAGACCGTCCATGCTGCATCGAGTGTTCTGCGTCGTCTTGGGCCTTGCGGCCGCTGC
>JBEGTX010000231.1:0-5366 GCA_041179165.1 Pseudomonadota bacterium
GAGGACAGTTTTTGCCGGATTTGCAGGCCCATAGCCCCGCTATGGGACAAAAAGACGGTGAAAAATGGACCGCTGCGGTCGATTTGCAGCCGACGCTTTCCAAGTCCGACAGGCTCCTAGCAAGCATTCATGCGGGCTGAAGAGGCATGCAATGTGCTGGTTCAACCTGCGCCTTCCAAAACGACTCGCGCTACGTCGCTCGACTCGCGCGCATTTCGCCGTACCCGCTCAAGGAGGTGGACTCAACAGTTCGCTTTCACCGCCATACTTTCGCGGGCATCATCACCACGTCACTCCTGTACGTGACCACGGTATTCGCCGTCAGCTTGCAGTTCGAGCATGGAACTTCTCACCTTTGAAGCAGCCGCAGCATGGATCAGTTACGCGCACTGCGGGTCTTCGCCCAAGTGGTCGCCCAAGTGGTCGCCCAAGGCAGTTTTGCCGGTGCCGCACGGTTCCTCGACCTGGCTCCCTCCGTGGTGACGCGCGGAATCGCAGAACTGGAGAAACACCTCGGTGCGCGTTAGCTCAATCGGAGCACCCGCGGCCTCGCCTTGACCGAGATCGGCGAAGCCTGCTTGCAACGTGCCCAGCAAATCCTGGCCGACTTGGATGAGGCAAACACGTTGGCGGGAGACGCCAGCAACACCGTGGATGGCACGCTGCATGTCTTGTGCCCACGGGCCTTCGCGGCGCATCAACTGGCCCACCATTTGTCGCGCTTTCATAAGTTGCATCCGCTTGTTCGGCTGGAGATCGCGACACCTGGCCCGGTGAGTGCGGCAAGTGACAACCATGACGTGTCGATTCTCTCGATCGGGGGCCAGCCGTTGCAAGGTGACTTCGTGGTCAGGCCACTGGCCGGCTCGTCCTTCATTCTGTGCGCCACACCTGACTACCTGCCCCAAAAGAGGTTCCCCGAGTACCGCGGGATCTGACAGGCCACGAAGGCCTCTTGCCGGCCGTGTCGGCCGTGCGCAGAGAACTGACGCTGTATCGACGCCAGCCCGACTTGAATCCCGATGCGGTCCATGCAGTGACCTTGCCACTGCCCAAGCCACTGTTGTCCACCAGCCAACTCGACCTGATCCATGCCGCCGCTCTGGCGGGTGTGGGTCTGGCCGGATTGCCTTCGTTCATGGCGCAGCAGGCACTGCGTGACGGGCGCTTGCAACACGTGTTGCCCGAATGGCGAGGTGTCACCCCGGATCTGTATGCCGCGATGCCCACGCGGAAGAACGTTCCCTTGCGCACGCGCGTGTTCATCGACTTCCTGGTCGACACCTTTGGCGGCAGCCGTGAGGACCCCTGGCTGGCCGAGATCGATTCACGGCGCAAAGCTTAGGGCGCAAGCGAGGTTGCCCCGATCGGCCCGAAGCCCCGCGTCACGCCGGGCGCACCAAAAAAAAACGCCTCGACAAGCGCGGCGCTGATGTTCAAGGCGGACGCTCAGTTCAACTGGCGGTTGCGTGGGCCCTCAAAGCGGTCTCCCCCCGGACGCCCTTCATTGCCGCGGCGCTCTTCGCGCTGAGGCGGATTCGGACGGGGTTGCTGGACCTGCGGTGCGGGTTGCATTTGCTGCGGAGGCGGCTGCTGCATCACCGGCGGACGAACGAATTGCGGCTGCTGAGGCGGCTGCGGGGGCACGGGCTGCTGCACCGGACGAGGCGGTGGCGCAAACACGGCGGGAGGACGCTCTGCCGGGCGCTCCATCGGTTGCACGATCTCCTGGCGACGCTCGCGTCGGAAGCGCTCATCTGCCCCGCCACCCGGGTTGGTCTGAGGCGGCGACACGCGCTGCACTGGCAGAGGTGGCTGCACAGGCGACGGATTGGCCACCGGTGCCGGAATGCGCTCGCCGAACCCTTCCCGCTGTGGACGCCCTCGGTCGCCACCGTCATTGTTGCTCACCGGCGGCCGACCGAAGCGCGTGTCATTGCCCGTACCGTTCTGATCGGGCCGCGGACGACCCACGCGGTTGTCGTCATTGCCACCGACGGGAGGTCGGCCCCACCGGTTGTCATCATTGCCGCCCATCGGAGGGCGGCCGAAGCGATTGTCATCCCGCCCGTTCTGCTGCGGCGCAGGCTGAGGATTCACCGGCTGCGGCATGGAAGGCGAAGGCCTCGCACCGGGCTGAGGGTTGACGGTGAGGCCCGGCGGGTTGCGATCGCGCGAAAAATTCTCGCGCACCGGTGATGGATTCTCACGCTGCTCCACACGCTGATCAGGGCGGATGCCGGGACGTGTGTCACGGTCATTGCGGTCACGGTCAGGGCGGCGCACCTCACCCGGCCGATTGAAGCTCTCGCGAGGATCCCGCTGATTGCGACCGTCGCGGTCACGCGGCCCGCCGAAGACTTGGCGGCCGGGCGCCGGGGGCACGACAAAAGCCTGCCCCGGAGCCGGACGGTCCATGCGAGGACGCGGCGCAGCGATGTTCGGCGGCTGGTGGTAGGTCTCCTGGCGCAGCGGCGTTCTCACGCCAATGATGGCGGGTGCCACGGGCTGGCGGCGTTCCAGCACGGTGGACGGCACCACGGTGATGGCATGCGGCAGCCCGCGGTTGCGGTAGCTGATGTGGTCGCGTGCGCGGCCCGGGTTGGCGATGATGGTGTTGATGGACGTGATGTCGCGAACGCTCGGGTGATTCACGTGACGCAGGTAGCCTGGGCTGTAGCGGTAGCTCGGCACATAGACCTCGCGCGGCGCCAGCGGGAACCAGCCCACCGTGGGGCCTCGGCCCACGCGCACCGACACGCTCACCCCAGGCCCGCCCACCCAGGCGACAAGCGCCGGCGCGTACACGGGACGGGCCACGTAGCGGCCCGGCGACCAGGCCCAGACGTTGCGCACCTGCACCCAGCGGCCGTAGTGGAATGGCGCAAAGCCCCAGGGCGCGTCATCGACCCAGGTCCAGCCCCAGGGGTGGATCCAGGTCCAGTGGCCGGTGCGGTACGGGGCCCAATCGGCGCTGACGGCCACGGGTGTCCACAGCGGACCGTATTCGGCATCCTGCTGCCAGCGGCCATGGCGGTCGAGGTCTTCCACGCCGGTCATTTCGGCCGACACGTACTTGGCCGACACGCTGCGCTCTTCGCGGCTTTCGGCTGAGGCGACCCAGTCGGCGAAGTCATCGCGCGCGGGGTCGGTGAACTGGTGCTGCGTGCCGTTCTCGCGCCAGAACTCGGCGCGCTGGCCGGCGTTCACGGTCACGCCGCTGTCTTGCGACACGAATTGGAGCTGGCCGTTGACGACGGTGGCTTCAGTCGTGTCGTCATCGCGGTCGAACCGGTAATTGCCGGCGCGGGGGGCCTCGAAGCGCCCTTCTTCGGTCGTGAGCTCGAACTCGCGCGCCGCTTCACGGGTGCGCAGCCGCGTGGCCAGGCTGCCGCTGTGCAGCTGCACGTTCAGGTGAGCGTCATCGAGGCGGGTGATTTCGATCTCGGTGTTGCCATCGATGCGCAGGACGGAGGACCCGATGCGCACCTCGGCCCGGGCGCCGCGCTCGGTGGAGAGGCGATCCCCGGTCGTGATCGGCCGGTTGCGCCCGGCCTCGATCCATTCGCTGGCTTCGGTGTCATACAGCCAGACCTTGCCTTGCACATCGGCCAGACGGCCGACCCGCGCCGGCACGTCGTCTTCCTGCGCGTGGGCGGGCCAGACCCAGAAACACAGCAGCGTGAGCAGCACCAGCGAGGCCAGCCAGCGGGCCGACAGCCCCGTGGCGGGGCCGTTGGTCAAAGCCCGTGCGGTGGGGCGGGCGTGATGTTGAGTCTGAGTCGACACGGCAGAATCCAGTCGTTTCATGGGTGAAGCTCCCATTGGAGTGCATGAACCCCGGTGGGTTCCTGGAACCACAACGCGCCCCAAGGCCATCTGGCTGACCGGAACGCGGTGGTGAAGGCATCTTTGCATCCGGAAACATGGGCTGACCGGGCGATCCCGACGCGTCCAGACGAGACTCAATCGTCGTCATTCGGGTCCAGGCCGGGGAACAGCACGCTTGTGAACCCGAATTGGCTGAAATCCCGGATGCGCATCGGGTAGAGCTTGCCGATGAGGTGATCGCACTCGTGCTGCACGACGCGCGCATGAAAGCCTTCGGCTTCGCGATCGATGGGCCGGCCCTTCAGATCGAAGCCCGTGTAGCGGATGCGGGCGAACCGCGGCACCACCCCGCGCAGACCGGGCACCGACAAACATCCCTCCCAGCCGTCTTCCTCGGCCTCGCCCAGCGGCGTGATCTGCGGGTTGATGAGCACGGTTTCGGGCACGGCCGGCGCGTCAGGGTAGCGCTCGTTCTGGCGAAACCCGTAGATCACCAGCGCCAGGTCGACGCCAATCTGCGGCGCGGCCAAGCCGGCGCCCTTCACCGCGTGCATGGTGTCGAACATGTCGGCCACCAGCGCCTGCAACTCGGGCGTATTGAACTCACGCACGGGCTGCGCCACGCGCAAGAGGCGCGGGTCGCCCATTTTCAGGATGTCTCGGACGGTCACGGGGGAACCTTGGTGCAAACGACGATGGGACGAAGCAGGCGATGCCGTAGCCCGTCAGGACCTCAGCACCACTCGGCAGGGATGGCCATGATTGTCACCTGCGTTCCAACCCGTGCGGACCACGAGGGCATGCGTGACGCTGAAGCTTCTGCGCTCGAGCCTTGCCCGAATCCCTGGTGGATACCCTGTTTGACGCAGGCTGTCACAGGTTCAAGATGATTTCTCCGATGCATACCCTGTAGGTATCAGGGACCGGCTTGTTCAACACGCTCTGCCGAGGTGACACCCCGATCATGACCCAGCAAACATCTTCCTCCATCGATGTGGTTCCCCCGCTGTCGCTGTCGCTCGACGACGTGCAGCGCCTGCTGCTTGGCGGGCATGCAGGCGTGGCGTTCGGGCTCGATGACGCCGGCCGCATCTCCTGGCTCAACGCGGCCGGGGCCCGGCTGCTCGGCTACCAGACTGAGGAGCTGGAGGGGCGCGATCTCGCAGGCACCTTGATTGCGCAAGACGCCTTGACCGAGCGCGCCTCGCAGCTGGCCGAGGAGCTGGGCGATGCCTCACTGGCGGCCGACGGCCGGCTGCTGGGCGTCAAGCTGCTGCGCGGCGCCGCTACCGACGAACACGACTGGACACTGCGCCACAAAGACGGCTCGCCCCAACTCACGCGCCTGTGTGTGGGCGCGCTGCGCGACCCGACCGGCCGCGTGGCCGGCTTCATCGCGGTGGAGCCCGTTCGCCAAGCCGGTGAAGGCGGCCCTGTGCGCCTCACCCACTACGACAACCTCACCGGCCTGCCCAACCGCGCCGTGCTGACCGACCGCGCCGAGATGGCCTTGCAGCGCGCCGTGCGCCAGAAGA
>JBEGTX010000232.1:0-8669 GCA_041179165.1 Pseudomonadota bacterium
GGGTTCTGCGCTTCGAAGATCGGTGCCAGCTCCTTGAAGGCATTGGTGAGACTGGCCGCCGCCGAGACGGTGAGGTCGGCGGCGAAGGCCTGAGAAGCCAGCAGCAGCGCAGCTGCGGCCAAGCCGACACGGCGCGAGAAGAGTAAGACGCCGGAGCGGCGCAGGGACAGGGACTGGGCAGGATTCATGGAGGCCTCGACGACAAGGATTTCAACGCGGCGCTCGGCGCTCACACAAATGTAGCGCGTCATATCCCGCCGGATATGACGATAGGCGAGACGATGGCATGGCCGACCATCCAACGCGTTCGACGTGCGGGTGGGTTCACCCTGCCAACAAGCCCTGCAGACGTTTCAGGTCCGCCGCACAAGCTCGAGCTGCCGTGGATTCGATCTGCCGATAGAGCTCGATCAGCTGAACGCCGACGTCGGTGAGTTCACTGCCTCCGCCTCGCACGCCGCCCTTCACCGACGCCACGGCGGGACGCTTGAGCATCGTGTTGAGTTCCTCCAGCAGCAGCCACGCCCGTCTGTACGACATGCCGAGACTCTTGGCGGCCTCGGTGATGGAGCCGGTGGCCCCAATGGCTTCAATCAGCTCCACCTTGCCTGGACCAATGGCAATCACATCACCCGAGTTGATGCGCAGCCGAAACCGCACCACTGGCTTGCCTGCCCCGGGGCCTGGTGCTTGGGTGGCTTGCGTTGTGTGTGCGGGAAGAGTTTCAGATGGCATAGGTAGGGAATCTGAGGTCGATGGCTGCTTCGCTCAGCGTACCGCATCGAGGACGACATGGATGGGCCGTAAGCGCGCGCGCCGGGGCGTGCCACTGTGCAAGGCAGTCTCTTTGGCTCAGGTTTGCTCGGTTGCGCCCTGGCTGCGCTCTCTAGCATGGTGGCCATCATGGATTCGTAGGCACGTCGCTTGAGCTGTCACATCATGTACTCCCTCTGGACGACTTGTGTCGCGTCTTTGTTGGCACTCGCCTGTGACCACGCGATGGCTGAGCCTGTCAAGAGGCCCGTACCGGCTCTGTTGAGGGTGATGGCTCAGGTTATTGATGAGCACCCGAGTGTGGCTTCGCAGCGCGCCGTTCTGGGCGGCGCCGAGGCCGCGAAGGCGGGCGCAGGCTGGCAGTACTTCCCCACACCAACGGTGACCGTCGAGCGCGCCGGCAGCACAGCGAACGACCCCAGTTACCAGGGCAGCAGCACCGTGGTCAACGTCGGCCTGCGTCAGCTGCTCTGGGCAGGAGGAAGGCTCCAGGCTGGCACGGCGCGGGCCCAAGCCAATGTGGCCGCCACCGAGGCTGCGGTGCAGGAGGCCCAGCAGCAACTGGCATTGCGGGTGCTTCAGGCCTGGGGCGACTGGCTGATCTCGACGCGCAAGCTGGCGGCCTACGAACAGGGCTTGGCGCTGCATGATCGACTGCTGCGTCAGGTCAGCCGACGCGTCCAGGAAGGCCAAGCTGCGCCCAGCGACAGCGTGTTGGCACAAGGCCGACTGGCCGGCTTGCGTGCGGAGCACAGTGCGCTGCAGTTGCAGGTTCGGGTCGGCTTGGCCAAGTTGGGTGCCTTGCTTGGGCACCCCATCTCACCGGTGGAACTGACGGACGCCGAGGGCCCGGCACCCGCCCCACTGGCCCAGCCACTGACGGTCGAAGACTTGATGGCTCGGGCGCAGCAACAAGCACCGGCTTTGGTGCGCCTGCGCGCTGCGGTGGACGCGCTGGCGGCGACGGTAGACGAGCGCAAGGCCGATCTTCAGCCCGAGGTCTATGCCCGGTTGGAACGCCAGATTGGCAACTACAGCCAGGCCCAGGACAGTGCGCAGACGCGTGTCTTCGTGGGACTGAGCAGCCGCTTTGGGGCGGGCCTGTCGTCCTTCAGCGCGGTGGACGAAGCACGCAGCCGTCAGGCCGCCGCCCAGGCCGAGATCGAGGTGACGCGCCTTGCTCTGGACGAGCAGGTGCTGCTCGACTTCGCTCTGCTGCAACAGGCGCAAGCCCGCATCACCGCGCTGCGCGAAGCGATCACGGGTGCGCAGGACGTGCTTGATTCTTGGGATCGCCAGTACCTGGCCGGTCGCAAGACCTGGCAAGACCTGATGAGCGCCGCCCGTGAGGTGGTGCAAAGCGAGGCGCAACTGGCCGATGCACAAGGTGCCGAGCTGGTGGCCGGCTGGCGCTTGGCCGTCCTGACCCGGGGGCTGCCGGATCTGCTCACCTTGACCCTGCCGACCCGCACGCCATGAGCCTTTCAATACCCCAACCGGCGGCTGAATCCCGGCCCGAAGCCAAACCCGACATGTACCCAGGCCTGCACGGGGCGCTGCAGCGCCTGGCCGAGTTGCAGCGCGAGGCCGTTGATCTGGTCGCCCTGCAAGATGCAGTGGGCACCTTGCCAGCCGCGCTGGCGCCTCAGCAGGTGGTCGAGCGCTTGCTGCGCCATCTGGGTGTCGATCCGGCCACCTTGCTGGCGGCCCCAGACGCATCCCAGCTGCCCCTGCTGGTCTGCTCGCCCGATGCGGGCTGGGGGGTGTTGATGGCCCGCGACACTCAGAGCCGCTGGGTGGTGTTGCAGCATGACCCGGTCGAGCAGCGCTGGCAGGAACAGGCTCACACCCAACTGGACGGCTGGCTGCTGGCACGCGCGCGGCTGCGCCCTGCATTTCAGGCGAGCAAGAGCCCCGTGCTGGCCATGGTGCTGGGCGAGATGACCCAACATCGCAGCCTGCTGGGCGAAGCGGCTTTGGGTGGCCTGCTGATCGGCGTGTTGGGCTTGGTCAGCTCGTTGTATTCGATGCAAATTTACGACCGCGTCATCCCCAGCAATGCCATGCAGACCCTGCTGGTGCTGAGCCTGGGGGTGGTGCTGACCATCGTGTTGGAATGGCTGGCCCGCGTGGCACGCAGCCGCCTGTACGAGCGCCTGATTGACGCGGTAGATGCGCGCTTGGCGCGCGCTGTTTACCTGCGTCTGCTGGCTGTGCGGCTCGATCAGTTGCCGCCCAGCGTGGGCAGCCTCGCAGCGCAGACGCGCGGCTACGAGACCGTGCGCGGCTTCCTCACCCAGATGGCTGGCAGCCTGCTGGTGGATGTGCCGTTCGCGCTGATCTTTCTGGCCTTGCTGGGCCTGATAGGCGGGCCGCTGATGCTGGTGCCCCTGCTGTTCTTTGTGGTGGCCGTGTGCCTGGCCGTGAGCGCGAGCGGCCGGCTCACCGAGTCGGCCAAGGCGGGGGCGGCGGCGGGCTTTTTCAAGACCGGCCTTCTGGTGGAAACCATCGAGGGGGCCGAGACGCTCAAGTCCGGCCAGGGCGGATGGCGCATGCTGGGCCGCTGGTTGTCGGTCACCAGCCGCGCCCGCGATGCCGAGCAATCGGGTCGCCGCACCAGCGAACATTTCCAGCACGCCATGCAGACCTTCCAGCAGCTTTGCTATGCCTTGCTGATCGCGCTGGGTGCCTGGCGCGTGGGCCATGGCGAGATGAGCATGGGGGCGCTGGTGGCGTGCTCCATCCTCGCCGGCCGGGTGCTGAGCCCGGTCAGCATGCTGGTGGGACAAATGCTTCAGTGGTCGCACGCCCGGGCGGCCTTGCAGGCCCTGGATCGCCTCTGGGAAATGGAAGACGACCATGCCGGCCAAGAGCCCGTGCTGCTGGAGCGTCTGCGCGGGCAGTACCGCTTCGAGCGGGCGCGCTTCAGCTACGGCCAGCGCACCGCGCTCGACGTGCCGGCGCTTGAGATCCGCGCGGGCGAGCGGGTTGGCGTGGTGGGCCCCATCGGTTCGGGCAAGACCACCCTGCTGCGCCTGCTCTCGGGCCTGTACAAGCCACAAGAAGGCCGCGTGATGCTCGAAGACGTCGACCTCGCCTTGCTCTCGAAGCCAGTGTTGGCCGAGCACATGGGCTATTTGCAGCAAGAGGGCCGGCTGTTCGCAGGCAGCCTGCGCGAGAACCTGTTGCTCGGTATGGTCGATCCGGGTGACTCTGCCCTGCTGGAGGCCGCGCGCCGCAGCGGCTTGCTGGCCGCCGTCATCGCCCCCCATCCTCAGGGTTTTCAGCAAACCATCCATGAGGGTGGTGCGGGCCTTTCGGGGGGGCAGCGCCAGCTCGTCAACTTCACCCGCGTGCTCCTGCGCGAGCCCAGCATCTGGCTGCTCGACGAGCCCACGGCGTCGCTCGATGGACAAACCGAACGCCAGATCGTGCAGTTGCTGGCCGAGGTGGTGCGGCCCGGCCACACCCTCGTGCTGGTCACCCACAAGCCTGAGCTGCTGCGGCTGGTGGATCGCCTGATCGTCGTGGCCGACCAGAAGGTGCTGCTCGATGGCCCGGTTGAACAGGTGCTCGCCCGCTTGCAAACGCCCGCCGACGCTGTGCCGTTGCGCGCAGCCTGATTGCCATTCTCCGCAGCCCATCCGATGCGCATTCTTCCCCTCATGACCCTCGGAGTTGCCGCCTTCATCGGATGGGCCGCATGGTTCGACATCGACCAAAGCGTGCGCGCCCTAGGCACCGTCATCCCTGGTGCACGGACCCAGGTGATCCAGGCCGCCGACGGCGGCGTGCTGGCCGAGCTGCGCGTGCAGGAGGGCGACGTCGTCAAGACCGGTCAGGTGCTGGCCGTTCTGGAGCCCGACCGCGCCCGCGCCGCCTATGACGAGAGCGCCGCCAAGTTGATGGCGCAAAAAGCCGCCTTGCTGCGAGCCAAGGCCGAGTCCAACGGCAGCCCGCCGAGCTTTGGCACCGAGTACAAAGCCTACCCCGAGCTGGTGGCCGCACAGCAAAACCTGTACCGCCAGCGGCGGCTCGGCCTCGACGAAAACCTGGCCACGCTCAACGAATTCCTGGCCCTGGCGCAGGAGGAGTTGCGCATCAACGAGACATTGTTCAAGCAAGGCGACACCAGCCGCGTCGAACTGTTGCGTGCCCAGCGCCAAGTGGGCGAGCTTCGCGCCCGCAGCACCGAAACACGCAACAAATACCTTCAAGAAGCCCGCGTCGAAGCCGCCCGCCTCGAAGAAGACTTGAGCAGCCAGCGCTACCGCCAGAAAGAGCGCCGCAGCGTGCTCGAACACACCGAGCTGACCTCACCGGTGGACGGCGTCGTCAAGTCGCTGCGAGTCAACACCGTGGGCGGCGTGTTGCGAGGCGGTGACGAGCTGATGCAGATCTCCCCCACCGATGGCGAGCTGCTGATCGAAATCAAGCTCAACCCCACAGACATCGGCCCGCTGCGGCCCGGCCTTGCCGCCGCCCTGCGGCTGGACGCCTTCGACGCCAGCCTCTATGGCACCCTGGCCGGGGAGTTGGTCTACATCAGTTCGGACACCCTGACCGAGCCCGGCCCGAACAACGCTCCGCAGACCAGCTACCGCGGCCGCATCCGGCTCGCGCCCGATGCCTTGGTCCACAACCCGAAATTTGCTGCAGTGGTCATACGGCCCGGCATGACGGCCACCGTGGACATCAACACCGGCCAACGCAGCGTCCTGCACTACCTCTTCAAGCCCATCAACCGCGCTTTTTCGGGTGCGCTGAATGAGCGCTGATCTCACGCCCTGCCCACCCCGTCTCGTTTGCTCTCTCTTGCGCTTCCTTCCGAAGGCCCAACCATGACCCCCATCGCATCGACCAAGCCCGCCCTTATCCTTGTCGACCGCAATGCCGCCCTTCTGGCCAGCGCAAAAGCCGGCGAAGCGCTGCAGCTCAAGATGGAGCCTGGCCAGCGTCTGCGCCTGTTGCGCCAAGGGCAAGACAACGAAGCCGCGCAACTGGCCAAGGGCGTGATCTTGCTCAAGCGGGGCGAAGACTTGGTGGTGCGCAGCACCGAGGGCGAAGAGATCAACCTGGTTGGCTTCTACACGGCCTGCAAGGCCGACGCATGCAGCCTGACCGTCGCTGGCAACGAGCCCAGCGGCTTCACGCTCAACGCCAGCAACGAGGCTGGCGCTGAGGCCAATGCCGACGGCAACCGCCTGATCTACGCGCACGGCGAGCCGACCTCCCTGATGAGCTTGCTGCAATCCGCCGGCTACGACAGCAGCCTGGCCGGACTGAACGTCGCGGGTGCATGGAGCACCTACGTTCCAGGCGATGATGACGGCACGGGCCTTCTGAGCGGGAGCATCAGCCTGCCCGGCGGTCTCAACCTGCCGATGGCCGCGCTGCCAGTGCTGGGTATTGCCTTGGGGGGCGGCATCACGATGGGCCAGTCGAGCGATCAAGCCGCGTCGACCCAACAGCAGACCTCGGCGGTGACACTGAACGGCAATGTCGTGGCCGGACCCGTGATTGCCGGACACGGTCTCAGTGCCACAGCTTACGCGGTCGATGGGCACGTGCTGGCCAGCATGGCACTCAATTCTGATGGCAGCTTCAGCCTGAGCTTCAACGGCTACACCGGCGCAGTGCTCGTGCGTGTGAGCGATGCCTCGGCAGACCCCGATTACTTTGACGAAGGCAGCCAGGCCAACCGAGACCTGAGCATCGACCTGCGCGCCGCCACCTATGTGGCGCAGGCCGGCACGTACACCGTCAACGTCAACCTGCTCACCGAGCTGGCCGTGCGCTCGCTGGGCCTGAGCGGGGGCGACAACCAAAGCTCCGTCGCCACGCTGGGCGCGCTCACGGCGGCCCAAATCGGCGCAGCCAACCAAGCCGTGGCCGCAGCCGTCGGGTTGGACGGGCAAGACCTGGTGACCGGCGCGCCGCCGGTGGCCGTGGTCACTGCCACCGGCACGGCCAACGCCGCCGCCAACGACTATGGCCGCTTGCTCGCAGCCATCAGCGGCGCCGAGCAAGGCAGCAGCACCGCCACCGTGCTGGCCGCGCTGATGCAAAGCCTCAACACCGGCGGCAGCGGCACGCCGGGCTTTGACGCCGCAGGCCTGGCGCTGCTCATGCAAGGTGCCGCCAACGTGCCCGGCACGCCAGAGAACCGCCAAGCCCTCATCGACACCATCTCGCGCCTGACCGACGGCGCTGCCGGTGCCAATGGCCTGCGCATCAACTCGATTGCCGGTGACGCCACCGTCACGGCGGCCGAGGCCGCCGCCGGCATCCCCGTGGCAGGCGTCGCCGCCGCCGGTGCCAGCGTTGTGGTCACCTGGGGCAGCGCCACACGCAACATCACCGCCGACGCCGACGGCCGCTGGGCCGTGAGCTTCACCGCCGCCGACATCCCTGCCCAAGGCGCCAGCGTTGTCAGCGCCAGCGTGGGCAGCAGCAGCGTGCAGCGCGCCGTTTATGCAGACACCCAACTGCTCGCGCCCACGCTGACCGGCGCAACGTCCACCAATGACGCCACGCCCTTGCTCAGCGGCACGGCCGATGCGGGCTCGGTGGTCACGGTCACCCTGGGCGGCGCCACGTTCACCACGTTGGCTGACAGCAGCGGCCGTTGGCAACTCGACACCAGCACGGCCACGCCCACCAGCGGCAGCTTCAACCTGGGCACCAGCGGCGCCAAGTCCATCACCCTCAGCGTGACCGACCCGACGGGCAACACCACCAGCACGACCAGCAGCATCACCTTCGACACCACGGCCCCGGCCGCCCCCACGCTCAACCCGCTGACCACGGGTGACACCACGCCCACGCTCACCGGCACGGCCGAGCCAGGCAGCACCATCACCGTCACCCTGGGCGGCGCCACCTTCACCGGCACGACCGACTCGAATGGCAATTGGACGATCGACACCGGCACCACCCCGCCCACCAGCGGCACGCTGAACCTCAGCGGCGACGGCAACAAGCCCGTCACGGTCACCGTCACCGACCCAGCGGGCAACCCCGGCGTGCCGCTGACCGGCAGCATCACGCTGGACACCACGCCGCCTGGCGTGCCAACGCTCAACCCGCTGACCACCAACGACCCGACGCCCACGCTCACCGGCACCGCCGAGCCGGGCAGCGTCATCACCATCACCCTGGGCGGCGCCACCTTCACCGGCACGGCCAACCCGCAAGGCAATTGGACGATCGACACCGGCACCACCCCGCCCACCAGCGGCACGCTCGACCTCGGCGGTGACGGCACCAAGCCCGTCACGGTCACCGTCACCGACCCAGCAGGCAACCCCGGCGTGCCGCTGACTGGCAGCATCACGCTGGACACCACACCACCCGGCACCCCGACGCTCGACCCGCTGACCACCAACGACCCGACGCCCACCCTCACCGGCACCGCCGAGCCGGGCAGCGTCATCACCGTCACCCTGGGCGGTGGCACCTTCACCGGCACGGCCGACCCGACCGGGCACTGGACGATCGACACCGGCACCACCCCGCCCACCAGCGGCACGCTCGACCTCGGCGGTGACGGCACCAAGCCCGTCACCGTGACCATCATCGACCCGGCGGGCAACCCCGGCGTGCCGTTCAGCGGCGCCATCACCCTCGATTCCACACGCGTCGATGCCCCAACCCTGAGCCTGCTCAGCGACAGCGGCACCAGCGGCACCGACGGCATCACGAGCAACGGCGCCGTCAGCGTGGGCGGCCTGCTGGGCAACGCCTGGGAGTACAGCAGCGATGCCGGTGCCAGCTGGCAGACCGGCAGTGGCACGAGCTTCACGCTCGCCCCGGGCAGCTATGCCGCCGGCAGCATTCAAGTGCGCCAATACGGCAGCTCGGGCGGCGCGGCCAGCGCGGCAGCCAACCTCAGC
>JBEGTX010000233.1:0-5279 GCA_041179165.1 Pseudomonadota bacterium
CAGCCCGACACGGCCGCGAGCAGGGCTGCGTAGACGAAGATGGCCATCTTGGTGTATGCCGTGTTCACGCCCATGGCCTCGGCCATGCCGGCCGACCCGTTGAGCGCGCGGATGGCGCGGCCGGGGCGCGAGTCCAGCAGGTTCACGATGGACAAAGCCGCCAAGGCCACAACCGCCCACACCAGCACGGCCATCGAGCGCTGCTCGCCGAACGACACGCCGAACGCCGTGAGCACGGGCAGGCCGCTCAGGCCGTCGTACTTGCCGAGTGCCTCCAGGTTGCCGAAAAGGAAGTACAGCGACAAGCCCCATGCGATGGTGGCCAGCGGCAGAAAGTGCCCTGACATGCGCACCGTGATGGCCCCGATGAGCACGGCACTCGCCGCGGTCAAGAGCAAGGCCACGCCCAGCGCCATCCACGGCGACCAGCCGAGCGTGAGCGTGCAGTAGGCAGCCGAGTAGGCGCCGAGCCCCACGAACGCCGCCTGCCCGAACGAGGTGAGGCCGCCCACGCCCGTGAGCAGCACGAGCCCCATGGCCACCAGGCTGGCCAGGCCGATGTACACGACGAGCGTGATCATGTAGTCGGACACCGGCCACCACGGCAAGGTGGCCAGCAGCAAGAGCCCGATGACGGTGGCAGCGCGCTTCATGATTCGTCGTCCGAATGACCGCTGATGAGCGAACGCCACAGCAGGATGGGCACAATGGCACCGAACACGATCACTTCCTTGAAGGCGCTCGCCTCGAACGACGCATACGACTCCAGCAAGCCCACGAGCAAGGCACCAGCAGCCGCAGCCGGGTAGCTCACCAGGCCGCCGAAGATGGCACCCACGAAACCCTTGAGGCCGAACAGAAAACCAGAATCGAAGTACACGGTGGCCAGCGGCGCGATCAGCACGCCACACAGGGCCGCGATGAAGGCCGCGAGCGTGAAGGCCGAGCGGCCTGCCTCTTCGGCACTGATGCCCACCAGCTGCGCACCGCGGCGGCACACCGCCGCAGCCCGCAAGGCCTTGCCCGACAGGCTGCCCTTGAAAAACGCATACAGCGCGCCCATCAGCGAGACCGTCACCCCGAGCACGAGAAGGCTCTGCCCCGACACCGACTGGTCACCGAGTGAAAAGCGCGCATCCCACAGCGCCTGCGCGCGCCAGCCCTCGGCACCGAACAGCATGAGCCCGGCGCCCAGCAGCACGAAGTGCACCGCCACCGACACGATCAGCAGCACCAGCACCGAGGCCTCGGCCACAGGGCGGTAGGCCAGCCGGTACAGCATGCCGCCGAACGGCACGACCAGCACGAGCACCAGCACGGCCTGCACCAGCACATGCAGCGTGTGGCCCTCGATCAGCTTGAACAGCACAAAGAGCCCAACCGGTACGGCCACATGCCGCAACGCACTCACCCCCAAGGGACGCATCGCCCCCGGCGCACGGTGGCGCAGTGCCACCCCCAGGTCGGCCAGAAAACACAGGCCGCCCAGGATGAGCAGCAGCCACACCGGAGGCGGCAGGGTCGCTGCCTGCAGGGCCACGAGGCTGAGCGCCGCAAAGCTCATCAGCTCGCCCAGCGGAATGAAGATCACCCGCGTGATCGAGAACACCAGCACCAGGCCGAGCGCCAGCAGCACATAGATGGCACCGGTGGTCACACCGTCCTGCGCCAGCATCAGCAGAATGGTCAGGTCCATCAGCGCACGCAGAAGAAGCTGAGTTCGACGTGGGTCGGGTGGCGCGCACCCGTGCCGACAAAAATGCAGTCCATCAGCCACGCCCAGCGCGGCGCGGCCGTCTCGAAGCGCGGCGTGCTGCGGAAGTAGACGAGTGCCGGATCGACCGGCAGCCCCTGGTTGATGCGCTGCACGACCTCGGCCGGTGCCACGCGAATGCCGGTGTTCTCGAGGTAGATCTGTTCGCCCTCAGGCGTCTGCAGCACGTAGCGCGCCTGGATGCTGGCGTTGGTCGCACTGGTGATGAGCTGGAAGTCGGCGCCGCCCGGCAGCACCTTGGCGAACAGCAGCGGGCCGTTGACCGAACCGCCGGTGATGGGAATGAGACGGCGACGGCCGACAGCGGTTTGCCCGATGTCGAGCGGGGGCGCGACGTCGATGATGCAGTCGGCCACACGCTCGAGGCGCGGTTCCGGCAGGGCTTGGGAGGCGGTCATGGCGGGAGCGGGTTACTGCGGAACAGGACAACACTGGCGTCGGCTGAGACAGCACCTCGCACAGGGTGCCTGAACCACAGCTGGAGCGCCAGCAAAAAACTGAAAGCGCAGCGGGAGGGAAACCCCTCCGCGCCAGCGCAACAAACCCATGGCCCGCAGCAAGCAGGCCAGAGGCTGTGGGTTCACATCACTTCAACAGCTTCCACTTGCCGTTGTCGACCTGCAGCAGCACGAAGCCGCGCTGGTCGAAACCGTAGTGGTCGGTGGCCGAATAGTTCAGCACGCCGTGCGAGATCACGATGTCGCGTTCGGACTCGAGCGCGTCCTTCAGCGCCTGACGGAACTCCGGCGTGCCGGGCTTGGCCTTCTTGAGGGCGGCCGGCACGATGCGGTTGAGCACCAGGAAGGCATCGTAGGCATGGGCGCCGAACTGCGTGCGGGTGTCGGCACCGTACTGCTTCTCGTAGCGGGTGACGTAGTCGAGCGCTGGTGCCTTGACCGGGTTGCCCTTTTCGAGCTGCTCGGCCACGAGCACCGGGCCGGCCGGCAGGATGGTGCCGTTCACGTCCTTGCCACCGATGCGGATCAGGTCCTTGGTGGCAGCACCGTGCGTCTGGTACACGGGGCCCGCGAAGCCGCGTTCACGCAGCGTGGTCTGGGGCAAAGCGGCCGCGCTGCCGGCGCCGGCGATGAACACGGCGTCAGGCTTGGCGGCCACGATCTTGATGGCCTGGCCCACCACGCTGGTGTCGGCGCGGGCATAACGCTCGGTGGCCACAATGCGGATGCCTGCGGCTTCTGCCCGCAGCGTCACTTCTTTCAGCCAGGTCTCGCCATAGGCGTCGGCAAAGCCGATGAAGCCGATGGTCTTGATCTTGTCGTTGCGCATGCGCTGCACGATGGCGGTGGCCATCAGGCCCACCGGCTGGGCGATGCGGAAAGTCCACTCGCCCTTGCCCTTGGGCAACTCGATCGGCGAGAACGCGATCTGCACCGTCTTGTTTTCAGCAGCCACTTCAGACATGGCGATGGACGGTGCCACCGACGACGAGCCGAGGATGATGTCGACCTTCTCTTCCGACACCATGCGGCGTGCGTTCTTGGTGGCCGAGGTCGGGTCGGACGCGTCGTCGAGCACGACCACACGGATCTTTTCTCCGCCGATGGTCTCGGGCCAGTACGGCAGCGTGTTTTTCTGAGGGATGCCGAGCGAGGCCGACGGCCCGGTCTGCGACAGGCTGATGCCCACGGTGATGTCGGCCAGGGCCAGCGAGGAGACGGCGCTCAGCGCGGCGGCAACGGTCAGGCGGATCATGGGGAGTTTCATGCGGGTCCTCTTCAGGGTGAACGTCAAAATGGAAAACAGGAATACGGGGTGCAGCGCTCAGACGGTGGGCGTGGCCAGCGTGCCGCGGCGCATCTGGTCGAGTTCGATCGACTCGAACAAGGCCTTGAAGTTGCCTTCGCCGAAGCCTTCGTTGCCGAGCCGTTGAATGAACTCGAAGAAGATCGGGCCGAACTGATTCTCCGTGAAAATCTGCAGCAGCAAGGCCTGCGCCGAGCCGTCCAGCAAAATCTTGCGCTGGTGCAGAGCTTCGATGTCTTGGCCGTGGTTGGGAATGCGGGCATCCACCAACTCGTAATAGGTGTCCACCGTGTCGAGCAGCTTGATGCCGTTGGCCCGCATGGCGTCCACCGTGTCAGGCAGGTGGGTCGAGCTGAGGGCGATGTGCTGGATGCCTTCGCCGTGGTACGCGTCCAGGTACTCCTGGATCTGCCCGGCCTGCTCCTTGCCCTCTTCGTTGATCGGAATGCGGATGAGCCCGCAGGGCGAGGTCATGGCCTTGGACTTCACACCCGTCACCTGGCCCTCGATGTCGAAGTAGCGCACCTCCCGGAAATTGAACAGCCGCTCGTAGAACGACGCCCACTCCTGCATGCGGCCGCGGTGCACGTTGTGCGTGAGGTGGTCGATCAAGGTGAGGCCGTGGCCCACGGGGGCCGACACCGCACCCGCCAGCGGCGCAAAGTCCACGTCGTAGATGCTGATGTTGCCGATGTCGTTGGACTGCGCACCGTCCTTGCCGTGCCAGCGGTCCACCAGGTAGATCAGCGAGTCGCCCACACCCTTGATGGCCGGGATGTTGAGCTCCATCGGACCGCTGTGCCCGTCGAAGCCCCAGGCGCCCAGCTCGAGCGCCCGCTTGTAGGCCTGCGCGGCGTCCTGCACCCGAAACGCGATGGCGCACACCGAAGGCCCATGCAATCGGGCAAAGCGCTGCGCGAACGAATCGGGCTCTGCGTTGATGATGAAGTTGATGCCGCCCTGGCGGTACAGCGTCACGTTCTTGTGACGGTGCCGCGCGATCGCCTGGAAGCCCATGCGCTCGAAGGTCTTGCCCATGGCGATCGGATCGGGTGCGGCGTACTCGATGAACTCGAAGCCGGCCGTGCCCATGGGGTTGTCCCAGGCAGGTGTGGTCATGGTGAACTCCTCAGCGTGTGGCGCCCGCGGCGCTCAGGGATTGCGGGTCGAAGCCGGCCAGGCGCTTGTAGTGCAGCGCGATCTCGGCCAGCTCCTGCGGTTCGATCACATCGTGAATGTGCTTGAAGCCCTCGGGCGCCCGCTCGTGGGCGATCTGCATCACCTGCTCCGGGCCGTTGAGCCGGTTGCGGGTGACAATGGCCGCCGTCTTGGGCAAGCGCTCCGCCTCGTACTCGGCCAGCGCCTGCTGCGGCGTGGCCGCGTGCTGCAGGCGCTCGGCCAGAAACGCCGCGTCCAGAATGGCCTGCGCGCTGCCGTTGGAGCCGATCGGGTACATCGGGTGTGCCGCGTCCCCGAGCAAGGCCACACGGCCCTCCACCCAGTGCGGCAGCGGGTCCTTGTCGACCATCGGGAACTCGAACACCGCCTCGGCGCTGGCGATGAGCGCCGGCACGTCCACCCAGCCCCATTTCCAGTCGGCAAAGGCGTGGTCGAACAGCGACTTGGGCACCTCGCGGTTCCAGTCGTTGTGCATGCTCTCGGGCGACACCCGCAGCTCGGCGATCCAGTTGATCAGCGAACGCCCGCGGCGGCGGTGCGGCTCGGAAATCGGGTAGGCCAC
>JBEGTX010000234.1:0-7581 GCA_041179165.1 Pseudomonadota bacterium
GGCCCTGACACCCCCTTGTGCGATGAGAACCGCACCGAAGCCGAGAACCTCACGGTCGAAGCCTGCCGCGCAATGAACCGCTCCACCCGCGCTGCGGTGCTGTCGCGGTGAGGGCTGACGCCATGACCCGTCGTTCTGCCACGGCGGAGGGCCCGGCCCATGGCTGATGCACGCGCATTCTGGAACCCGTTTGCGACGCTGTCACCCCAGTCGCGGCGCCTGACCGGCCTGGCCTCGGTGGTGGTGCTGCTAGTGGTGTGGAGCACGCTCTGCGCGCTGGAGCTGGTCAGCCCCAACAAGCTGCCCGCCCCGTGGTCTGTTGGCAAGGCGCTGGCGTATCTGGCCTGGGACGGTGAACAAGGCCGCAGCCTGCTGCTCAACGCCACGCTGTGGTCGGTGGGGCGTGTGCTCGCGGCTTGTGCCTTGGTGCTGTCCATCGGCATTCCGATCGGCATCCTGATGGGCTCGGCGCCACGCATCAATGCCGTGCTGTCGCCGCTGATCGATCCCTTCCGGTCCGCGCCCGTCGTGGCCTTGCTGCCCATCATGGTGATGTGGTTCGGTATCGGCGAATGGATGAAGGTGCTGTTTCTGTTTGCCGGGGCCGTGGTCTACCTCATTCCGATGGTGCGAGACGCGGTGCAGGCCGTGCCGCAGGCCTTCTGGATCAGCACGCGCGACCTGGGCGGCACGCCCTGGGAGGCGGTGCGGCACGGCGTGCTGCCGCTCGCCATGCCGCGGATTGCGGATGCCGTCATCGCCGCCATCTCGATCATGTGGACCTACATCACGGTCACCGAGTACGTGAACGCGCAAGAGGGTCTGGGCCAGCTGATCCAGAACGCGCGCCGTTTCTCGGCGATGGACCAGGTCTTCGCCGGCATCTTTGTCATCATCGCGCTCGCGTTGTTCACCTACAGCGGCATGCAGTGGCTCAAGAAGCGCCTGTTTGCCTGGGAGACCCAGCAATGAGCACCGACACCGCTCCTTCGGCCGCCCAAGCGGGCGCCGTGGCCCGCATCGAAGTGCGCAACGTGGTGCAAGAGTACCCGTCTCGCGAAGAGGGCGGATCGCCCACCCGCGTCATCGACACGCTGAACCTCAACTTCGACCGCAACGGCATCGTCATGCTGCTCGGCCCTTCGGGCTGCGGCAAGTCGACGCTGCTGCACATGATGGGCGGTGTGCGGCCTTTCGGTGTGCAGACGCCGACCTCGGGCGAGGTGCTCATCGACGGAGTGCATTGCACCCAGGCCCACCCCGACGCCGTGATGGTGTTCCAGCGCTACGCCAACCGGCCCGACCTCAGCGTTTGGGACAACATCACGCTGCCGTTTCGCCTCAAGCACTGGCGCGACCGTGTGCCCGAGAAAGAATGGCGCGCGCGTGCCGAAGCCATGCTCAAGGCGGTCGGCCTGGCCGACAAGCGCAACCATCGCCCGGCGCAGCTCTCGGGCGGCCAGAACCAGCGTGTGGCGCTGGCGCGTGCGCTGGTGTTGCGCCCGCGCATCCTGCTGATGGACGAGCCCTTCGGTGCGCTCGATGCCCAAACCCGCGCCGACATGCAGAAACTGCTGGCTGAGCTGCATCAGCAGAACCCCTGCCTCACGCTCTTCGTCACCCACGACGTGACCGAGGCGCTGGTGCTGGGCGACCGCGTCATCGTGCTGTCCACCCAGCCCGCCCGCATTGCCGACGACTTCGAGATCAACGAACCGCGTCCTCGCTCGGAGCTCTGGCAGCGTTCCACCGAAGCCGTGCGCATGTCCGAACGGGTGCTTGATCGTCTGCATGCCAACAATGGCAAGCGCGGTCAGGTGGCGCTGTCGGTCTGACCGTGTGCCTGAGCCCGTCACCTTGATCCACCCTGTGCCCACAACCCGTTCCTGCGATGTCCGAGCCTGACCGCGATCCGCCCTACCTGCGCGAGATGTTCACCAGCCAGAGCAATCTGTACGCCGGGCTGGCGACCGTCATTGCAAGCGCCGTGCTGTCGGTGCCCATGGGCGCGGCCGGTGCGGCCATTCCGCTCGTGCTGTTCGGTGCGGGTGAAGCCATTGCCGCCTTGTTCGTGCCCTCGTGGCCCGGGTTTCGCGCCAAGGTCGACCAGAAGTACCGCGAGAAGCGGCGTGAGGCGCTGCAGCAGCGGCTCGAGTCCGAGCTGCGCACGCGTGTCAAACGGCAAGAACGCAACTGGGAAGTCTACGCGCGGCTGCAGGAACTCGCCGCCAACATTGGCAGCCTGCCCGCACCCAGCGGCGACCTCACCATCAGCAAGCGCGACATCGAGCGTGTGCAGGATGCCCCCGGCGAGTACCTCAGCCTCTGGTCCGCCTCGCTCAGCATGCAAGACCGTCGCCGCGCGCTGAACCCCGACGACCTCGAACGCCGCATCCGCGCCGTCGAGGCCGATCTCGAGGCCGAACGCGGTGATCTCCACAGCCTGAAGCGCGCCCTCAACGAGCTGGTCGAATTGCGCGACCGCTCGTTCCGCCTTGAAAGCCGTGTGGCCGCCACCGGCGCTGCGCTGCTGTCGCTGCCCGACGTGGTCGAAGAGCTGTACCTGGCCCTGGGGCAGGGCGACGGCGTGGCGCGCGAAGGCGCGCACCTCGGCCGCACCATCCAGCGCCTGCGAGACCAGGAAGAAATCAACCACGCCATCGCCGACGAACTCAGCGACGACCTGCCGGTGTTCGACAAAGCGGCAAGCTCCCGAGCCAGCGCGGCCTCACGCCGACCCACCACCCAATCCACCCGGAACTGACGCCATGAGCGATCTGACCCTGAGCGAGCTGCAAGCGCTGTGCGATTTCAGCGCCCACGAAAAGCTGGTGACCGACGCGCTGGAGCAAGCGCTGCAAGCGTCCGCATCGCGGGTGCGTTTTCTGGGCCGCTATGCGAACTGGAACGGCTACTTCGGCAGCGGCGTGGCCTCGCTCGCCGGCAAGATCGGCCGTGGCCGCGGCCTGTTCGCAGACCCTGAAGAACCCGTGCAGTCGTTCGCCGACCGCAGCGTGTTCGTGGCAAGCTTCTTCTTCGATGCGGCACGTGACGAGTTCGACGACCGCGACACCGTGCACCGCGACACCCACCGCTGCCTCGCGCAGGCCCTGCTGATGGGCGTGGCACGCCACGAAGCCGCCACGCAGCCCGCCCTGGCCGACACGGCCGCCCTCAACAACCTGCTGGCCGTGCCGCTGTGGCTCACCCACCTGTGCCTGAAGGTGGCACGCGGCTACGGCGTGGGCACGCCCGACGACCTGGCGGGGGCCTTTCACGCCATCGGCTACCACCTCGGGTCGGAGCTGCTGGCCGACCGCGAGTTCTCACTGATCGATCAGACGCTGCGCGCCAAGGCGCCTGAGTTGGTGGACGCCCTGAAGTCGGGCCATGTGACCGTGGCCGGCCAGGACCACGTGCCCTACCAGTGGCTGGCCATCCACTCAGGCCATGGCGGCGGCGTGGAAGCCGATCACTTCGAGTGGGCCGCACAAGGCGTGCGCCTCGCCTACCGGTTTGCCAACCCTGCGACCCACGACGCGATGCGCCTGCAGCTGCATGCCGGCTTCAAGGCCTTTGCCGCCGACCACCACGAGTTCTTCACCCACGTCAACGCCGATCCGCTGCCGCTCTGACCCATGTTCTGACGCCGCATTGAAGCGGCACTGCACGCTGTTTTCGAAACCTCTCTCGATCCTCAAGGAGCCCCTCATGGCCGACATCAATCTTTTCTCCCGTCTCGCCAACCTCTGGACCGGTTTCGTCTCCCTGTGGGTGGCCGACATCGAAAAAGAGCACCCCGAGATCGCGTATGAAAACGCCATCACCAGCATGGTGACCAAGTACGCTCGCCTGAAGAACGCCACCGCGGCCATCATCCGCCGCCGCGAAGACATCGACGCCCGCGTGACCGCCCAGCGCACCGCCTTGAAGCAGACCGAGGTCGAACTCGAGACCGCACTCGCCACCAACCAGGACGACCTGGCCATGGTGCTGCTGCAGAAGAAGAGCGCGATCGACAGCGACCTGTCGGGCCTGGCCACCGAAGCCGAGCAGGCCAAGGTCGATGCCGAAGACGCGAAAAACGCGCTGCTGTCGGTGAAGACCGAGATCGGCAAGCTGAAAGAAGAACGCGACCGCATGCTCGCCAAGATGCAAAGTGCCAAGGCGCGTTTGCAGATTCAAGGCCAGCTCGAAGGCCTCAGCGTCGAGGCCGATGTGCAGGCCCTTGAGCGCGTGCGTGACCACATCAAGACCACCATCGCCGAAGCCAACCTCGGCAAGGAACTGCGCGAGTCCGACCTCGACGTGCGCCTCGACAAGCTGCGCCTGCAGTCGGGCAACGTCACGGCCCGCTCGCAGCTGGACGAAATCAAGCGCCAGCGCGCCGCGGCCGCCCAGGCCACCGGCAAGCAGATGTGATTCGCGGTGCCTGACACCACCACGCCGCGCACCATGGCCACCACCACCTCTGCAGTCACCGCACCCCGCCCGCCGCTGCCCGCCTGGGCCGAGGCCGTTCGCCGCAAGTACGTGGCCGACGAGGCCTCGATGTTCGTGCTGCACGGCAACGTGTATGACGACATCCTCTGGAACGGCCGCTACCAAACGCTGACCGAGTTCCTGACCGAGGTGCTGCTGCAGGACAACAAGGACACGATCATCGTGTTCGACCCGTCCGCCGGCGTGCGCTACACCAAGCGCACCAGCAGCCTCCCCGCGACCGAGTGGCCGAAGGAGTGGACGGCCGACCAGATCCTCGCCCACATGGAAGACGAGGTGATGGTGCGCCATCGCCTGGCGCTCATCATTCCTTACGCCGGCAGCGTGGCGCCACCGGGTGAAGAGAACTTCCTGTCCGATTCCGACCGGCGCGCGGCCATCCGCCTGCACCGCTGGACACTGAGCCCGCAGTTCAAGCGCCGCGACAACGTGGTGTTTCTGCTGGTCGAGTCGCTCGCTGAACTCAACGGCAAGATCGTCGCCAACCCGCGTGTGGCCGCCGTTGACGTGCCTCTGCCCGATGCTGCCGTGCGCACCGAGGTGATCCGCCTGGCCGACCCATCGCGTGATGCGGCCCAGGTGGCCCGCCTGGCCAGCCACACCAGCGGCCTGCGGGCCGCCCAGATCGCGCAGATCCTCACGCCGTCACCGGCCGACGACCTGCCTGACGGCGAGCGCCTGGCCTTTGTCAGCAGTCTGCTGGGCAGCACGCCCGATGCCGCCGCACGTGCCGAGAAGCTCACCGCGCTCACACGCGGCATGGACGCGCAGGAGATCCGCCACCTCATCAACCCGCAGCACACGCCACAAGAGACCGTGGCCGCCTCCGATGCGGGTGATGAACTGATCCGCCTCGTGCACCTGCGCAAGCGCGAGATCATCGAAAAAGAGTGCGCGGGCCTGATCGAATTCGTCAGCGCACCCTTCGGCCTCGACGCCGTGGGCGGCAACACGGAGATCAAGGCCGAGCTCATGCAGATCGCGGCCGACGTGCGCAGCGGCGACCGCAAGCGCTGCCCGATGGGCCTGATGTTCGTGGGCCCCATGGGCACGGGCAAGACCTTCGTGGCCAAGGCCTTCGCGCGCAGCTCTGGTCTCACGGCGGTCACGCTGAAGAACTTCCGCTCCAAGTGGGTGGGCTCGACCGAAGCCAACCTGGACAAGGTGCTCGGCATGGTGAAGGCCTTGGGCCCCATCATCCTCATCATCGACGAGGGCGACCGCAGCTTCGGCTCGGGATCCGAAGACAGCGATGGCGGCACGTCCTCGCGGGTCATCGCCAAGCTCAAAGAGTTCATGAGCGAGCCCGACAACCGCGGTGTCGTGCTCTTCATCCTGATGACCAACCGTCCCGACAAGCTCGACACCGACATCAAGCGGGCCGGGCGCCTTGACCGCAAGATCCCGTTCTTCTATGCCGAGTCGGCCGCCGATGTGGAAGGTGTGCTGGATGCGCTGTTCAAGCGCTACGGCGTGCCGGCTGTCGAATGGGCCCAGCACCGCGAGGCGCTGTCGGCGCCATTGGTGGGCTACTCCAACGCCGACCTTGAAGCGCTCACGTTGCTGGCCGTGGCGCAAGCCGGTGACGGTCAGGTGACCCCTGAACTGCTGCAAGCGGCGGTGGCCGACTACCTGCCGTCACGCGATGCCGGCATGCTCGAATACATGGAAATGCTGGCGGTGTTCGAGGCCTCGCGCCGCAGCATGTTGCCCGAGCGTTTCCGTGCGCTGAATGCAGACGACATCAATGCGCGCCTGCAGCAACTGCGTGTGCGCTTGCGCATCTGAGCGGTTCCTGCCGCTTTTCCTGACAACGATCTTCTCGACCCCTTTTCAAGGACATTGACCATGAGCCTGCTGACCTCTTCGCAAAAACTCGAGATCCACCACATCCAGTCGCTCGTGCGCGCGATGTACGACCTGGCCGTCACCGATGGCATTCACGACGCCGAGCGCGTGATGCTGCGCGGGTTCTACGACAGCTGCCGTGCCGATGTGGGCGCTTTGACCAGCTTCGAGGAAATCATCAACGTGCCCTTGGATGCGAGCACGCTGGCTGAAACGTTTTCGACCGACGAGTTGAAGACCACGTTCCTGCAATCGCTGGTGTTTCTCGGCTTTGCCGATGGGCATTACACCGCGGGTGAGCGGGCCAGGGTGCGCGTGCATGCCGCCACCTTGGGCGTGGATGAGGCTTCGTTGTCGGCCATCGAGGATGGCGTGAAGGATCACCTGATGCAGCAGATCTCGCGCATCGAGAACACGGATGCGTTGCAGGTGGTGGCGGCTGGGATGAAGGCTTGATGGCCATTGCTCGGGTGCAGCACTGGCCGTGAATTCAGTGGAAGCAGCGGCGGTTCACTTTGTCGCTGCGATTGCGTTTTGCCAAGGCCGCACCGGGCGTTCTCCCCGGCAGGTGACCCATTGAGGCGTCTGTACCGACCGGGGGCCTAGGAAACACTTGGGCCGGAATGCGATCGGCAATCGGAAAGCATTTCTTCCGTGCAGAAAAGGAAATCCGTGGTGTTTGGCTGGCCGGGCTTGAAGCAGCGTTGCATGCCGCAGCCTCACCTGGACGTCGACATTGGGGTCGATTTCGTGAACGGCTCCTTTGTCGCGCCCAACCCGTGGCAGCGAGGCGTTGGCCGCGCGGCCGGCCACGCGGTTCCGGTCTGCCGGGTCAGCTTTGGGGTGTCGCCCCTGCAGGACCGAATCTACGTTGACGGGCTCTGGGTGGACGAGCGGTTTCGTCGCCAGGGCTATGCCAGCGCGCTGCTCTTGACTGTGGCCGATCGCATGTCGCCTTCCGGTGGTCGCTTGACCATCACAGCCCTCCACGAGGTTTGGACCTCGATTGATTTTTGGTCGGCGCTTCGCCGCGGCGCTGTCTCTGGGCTTACGGTGACGACGGACCTGCGAGCGGGCGACATGGGTCAGGAGGCGCAGCGGTGGCGCTGCCCCTAGGAGCCTGTCGGACTTGGAAAGCGTCGGCTGCAAATCGACCGCAGCGGTCCATTTTTCACCGTCTTTTTGTCCCATAGCGGGGCTATGGGCCTGCAAATCCGGCAAAAACTGTCC
>JBEGTX010000235.1:0-24689 GCA_041179165.1 Pseudomonadota bacterium
CGCCATCACCGGTGTGCTGACGCATTGGGAGCAGGCGCTGACGCAGATCGGCTTTCTCGACCCGGCCGTGCCGCGCAAGCTGATGCCCCGATTGAACCAGCTGTTCAACCGCGCTGGGCTCACGCAGGAAGAGGTGCACATCTTGCGCGGGATCGCGCGGGCGATTGAGAAGCAGGGCGGGGAGAAAGGGCGGTGACCGCTTGGCCGGTCGCCCATGCCCAGTCCTCCGGCGAAGGCCAGAACCCATTTGCCCGAACGCACCCAACGCTTGGTCACCCCGTCGCAGGACGGGGCCCACAGGTCCGATGTGCAGCTGCTTGTGCTTCGACGCACCGTCCGGTTCTTTTGGGCTGGACGCAAACCGGTTTGTTCACGGCACTGCCGCGCCGGGATTTCGCCCCGGCAGGCGAGTCACCTTTGGCGTCCCAAAGGTAACCCAAAGGACTGCGGCCTGTGAGCGTCGCCCCTCCGGGGGAAGCTGAGTCGCCCGGTCTTCGAGGGGGCGTGTGGAACTCACTTCGCTCCCTTCGGTCGCTGCGTTCAGACAGCCACACGAAGTATGTTGTTGAAGCGCTCCGCGCCCCTTCCAAGACCGGGCGCCTCAGCCGACGCTCAATGGCCGCGGACACCAGCCAGAGCAACACCAGCAACACCAGCAACACCAGCAACACCAGCAACACCAGCAACGCCAGCCGGGCCTCGCTTCGCATCGTGCTGGATGAGCCCGTGCTTCGCTCGGCGAAGGATTCGGTGCCGTGCCGGGATCGTTGACAGTGCCGTACACGAACAGTCCCGTGGACGTTTCGTGTACGGTTTCAGCCTTGAAGTCTGGCTTCAGGCCGTGGTGGTCAAACGCCGAGCAGTTCCACTTCGAACATCAGCGTGGCGTTCGGGGGGATCACGCCGCCGGCGCCGCGTGCGCCGTAGCCCAGCTCAGCCGGGATCACCAGCAGGCGGGTGCCGCCGATCTTCATGCCTTGCACGCCTTCGTCCCAGCCCTTGATCACCATGCCGGCGCCGAGGCTGAATTGGAAAGGGTCGTTGCGGTCCTTGCTGCTGTCGAACTTGGCACCCTTGACGCCGTCGTTGTAAAGCCAGCCGGTGTAGTGCACGGTGACGTGCTGGCCGGCCTTGGCTTCGGCGCCGGTGCCGGGCGTGGTGTCTTCGTATTGCAGGCCGGAGGCGGTGGTTTGCATGGGGTGTCCTTGTGGTGAAAACCTGAATGCTAGCGCGACTGGGCGTGGGCCCGAAATGGCCCGCGCCGGCCCCGGCGCTGCGGATCGGGTAACGTGGAGGGAAGGCTTGGTGGCGATGGCCGCCAAGTGCCCGTGCTGATGCGCCGTTCAAGCCTTGCCGAACCCTCCCACCCATGACCTCTTTCTCCGCTTCAACTCCCGCACGACCGGCCAGTGGTGTGTCTGTCTGGCAGCTCGCCTGGCGCCAGCTGGTACGCGATTTCCGCGCCGGTGAACTGCGGCTTCTCGTGGTGGCGGTGCTGCTGGCGGTGGCAGCCTTGAGTGCAGTCGGGTTTTTCGCCGATCGCTTGAATCAGGGACTCGCACGGGATGCACGGCAGATGCTCGGCGGCGACGCCATCGTGGCCAGCGACCAGCCCACCCCCACCTCGGTGGTGGCACAGGCGGCCGCTCAGGGCTTGAAGACGGCGCGCACCGTGACCTTCCCCAGCATGGGCCGTGCCCCCGACAGCCAAGGGGGCGCTTCGCGCCTGGTGGCGGTCAAAGCGGTGAGCGAGGGCTATCCGCTGAGAGGCCAGTTGCGATTGAGTGCGGGGCCCGGCGCGCCGAATCAGGTGGCGGCCTCCGTACCGCCCCGTGGCAGTGTGTGGGTCGATCAAGGCGTGCTGGACTCGCTGCAGCTCAAGCTCGGAGACCCGCTGCTGCTGGGCGATGCCAGCCTGCGCATCGGCCGCGTCATTGCTGACGAGCCCGACCGTGGCGCGGGCTTCATGAGCTTTTCGCCCCGCGTCATGCTGAACGAAGCCGACCTCGCGCAGACAGCGCTCGTGCAGCCGGCCAGCCGCGTGACCCACCGGCTGTTGTTGGCCGCGCCCGCAGGACGCGAGGCTGAGGTGAAGCGTTTCGTCGACTGGACGGAGAAGCACCTGAAGGCGCAGAGCCTGCGCGGGGTGCGCGTGGAGTCGCTCGAAACCGGGCGGCCGGAGATGCGCCAGACGCTGGACCGTGCCGAGAAATTCCTCAACCTCGTGGCCTTGTTGTCGGCACTGCTCGCGGCGGTGGCCGTCGGCATCGCCGCACGCGATTTCGCAAGCCGCCACCTCGACGATTGCGCGATGCTGCGCGTGTTGGGCCAGTCCCAACGGAGCATCGCGCTGCAGTACCTCATCGAGTTCACGCTGGTGGGCCTGCTGGCAAGCCTGGCCGGTGTGGCGCTGGGCTTTGCCGTGCACTACGTGTTCGTCTGGCTGCTCTCCGGTCTGGTGAATGCCTCGCTGCCTGCGGCCAGCCTGTGGCCGGCCTTGTTCGGCGTGGGCGTGGGCTTCACGCTGTTGATGGGCTTCGGGCTGCCGCCGGTGCTGCAACTGGCCCAGGTGCCGCCGCTGCGGGTCATCCGCCGCGACGTGGGTGCCCTGAAGCCGGCCTCGCTCGCGGTGCTGGGTGCGGGCGCTGCGGGCTTCGTGGCGCTGCTGCTGGCGGTGTCGTCCGATGTGAAGCTGGGGCTCATCGCGGTGGGCGGATTCGCCGCGGCGATCGCGCTCTTCGCCGGTTTGTCCTGGCTGGCGGTGCAAGCCTTGCGCCGAGCCGTGCCCGAGTCGCGCGCTCCGCGCTGGCTGGTCCTGGCCACGCGCCAGATCGCGGCCCGTCCCGCCTTTGCCGTGTTGCAGGTGTCGGCACTGAGCGTGGGCCTGCTCGCGCTGTGCCTGCTGGTGCTGCTGCGCACCGACCTCATCTCCAGCTGGCGCAACGCCACCCCGGCCGATGCGCCGAATCGGTTCGTCATCAATGTGCAGCCCGACCAGGGCGAGGCCTTCCAGAAGAGCCTGCGCGATGGCGGTGTGGCCCGTTTCGATTGGTACCCGATGGTGCGAGGTCGTCTGGTGGGCCTCAATGGCACCGACCTCTCGCCAGACAAATACAGCGACGAGCGCGCCCGCCGCCTGGTCGAGCGCGAGTTCAACCTCAGCCACAGCGCGCAGGCGCCGGCCCACAACAAGATCACCGCAGGACGCTGGGTGCCCGATGAGCTGGGCGGTCTGAGTGTGGAAGAAGGCCTCGCTGAAACGCTGGGGCTCAAACTCGGCGACACCCTGAAGTTCGACATCGCAGGCATGCCCACCGAAGGCCGCATCACGAGCCTCCGCAAGGTCGACTGGGGCTCGATGCGCGCGAACTTCTTTGTCATGTTCACCACCGCCGAGATGGCCGACGTGCCTGCCACCTACATCGCCTCGTTCCGGGCGCCGGACGCACCGGGTTTCGACAACCAGCTCAGCCGCGATTACCCCAACATCACGGCGGTGGATGTGTCGGCGTCGATCGCCCAGATCCAGCGCATCCTCGACCAAGTCGTGCGCGCGGTCGAGTTCCTGTTCGGCTTCACGCTTGCCGCCGGCATGGTGGTGCTGTTTGCGGCCGTCACGGCCACGCGCGAGGCGAGGGCCCGGGAGTTCGCGGTCATGCGTGCGCTGGGCGCGAGTGGCCGTTTGCTGGCCCAGGTGCAGCGCGCGGAGTTGCTCGGCGTCGGGGCGCTGGCAGGTTTCCTCGCGTCCATCGCTGCCATCGCGGTGGGGTGGGCCTTGGCTCGGTTTGTCTTCCAGTTCAGCTGGAATCCGTCACCCTGGGTGCCACTCGCAGGCGCCGCGGCCGGCGCCGTGCTGGCACTCTCTGCCGGTTGGTGGGGGTTGCGCGAGGTGCTGAGGAGGCCCGTGGTGGAGACCTTGCGCACCGCAGCCTGAGCCAGCCCATGAAAAAAGCCCTGCGTGGAAGCGCAGGGCTTGGCAGTTGTCGCTGAGTTCGTGAGGGCTCAGAACTCGTCCCAATCGCCATCGCTTCCGGCCGTTGTGGCCACGGCGGCAGCGCGCGGCGCAGGGGCCGGCGCTGGCCGAGGCGCAGCTGGCTTGTAGGCCGCCGGTTTGGAGGGTGCTGGCTTGAACGCGCTGACAGGCGGTGCCGTTGCTGCGGTCTGTGCGCTGGCGCTGACTGCCGTGGGCTTGGCCGAGCCAGCGGCTCGAGATGTGGTGAGCCAGGGCGCTGTGCCAGCGGGTGCTGCAGCAGAGGCCTTGGCACCATCGGTCTTGGTGGGTGATGCCGCAGCCTTTTCGATCATGGCCTGCGTTTCGGCATCTGACAGCTTGAACACCGACACCGCTTCGGTCAGGCGGAATACCTGGCCCTTCACGGTCTCGGAGGCCGCAGCGCTTTCTTCCACCATGGCGGTGTTCTGCTGGGTCATCTGCTCCAGCTGCGACACGGCCTGGTTCACCTGGTTGATGCCGGCCGATTGCTCGCTGCTGGCGTTGGCTATTTCGCCGACGAGCTCGGTGACGCGCTGAATGCGACCGACGATGTCGCTCATCGCATGGCCCGCTTCCCCCACCAGCTTGGCACCTTGCTCCACCCGCTCGACGCTGGTGGAGATGAGGTTCTTGATTTCGCGGGCCGAGGTGGCGCTGCGTTGTGCGAGGCTGCGCACCTCGGCGGCCACAACAGCAAAGCCGCGTCCTTGCTCACCGGCACGGGCCGCTTCCACGGCGGCATTCAAGGCCAGGATGTTGGTCTGGAAGGCGATGGCGTCGATCACGCTCACGATGTCCACGATCTGCTTGCTCGACTTCGTGATGTCGTCCATCGTGGTCACGACCTTGGACACCACGACGCCGCCTTCTTGCGCCGCTCGGCTGGTGTCGAGTGCGAGTTCGTTGGCCTGACGGGCGGAGTCGGCGTTGTGTTTCACCGTGCTCGCCAGCTCTTCGATGGAAGAGGCGGTCTCTTCGAGGTTGCTCGCCTGCGCTTCGGTGCGGGCGGAGAGGTCCTGGTTGCTCGCAGCAATCTCGGCGCTCGACTGCTTCACGGTGAAGACGCCTTCACGCACGTCCATCACGGTGGCGCGCATGTTCACGGTCATCTGGGCCACGGCGCGCATGGCGGCGCCGATCTCGTCTTCGCGGTGGGCGAAGTTGAGCACCTGCAGGTCGCCGCCTGCAATGCGGTTGGCGGCGCGGATGGTGTCCTTCAGCGGCACGAGGATCGAGCGCGCCAGGTAGGTCGACAGCAGCACGCTGGCTGCGGTGTAGACGCCCACGAAGCTCAAGGCGGGCAGGGAGGTCCACGACGGCGCGAGCGACATCACCCCGCCGATCACGGACGCGTTGAGCCCGGCGGTGATCAGCGCGATGCGCGTTTTGATGCTCAGGTGGGCCAGGTTGCGGATGTGGCCGCGCCATCCCGACGGGACCACACGGCCCTGATGGAACTTGAGGTGCTTGGCATCCTTGTCGCGAAAGCGCTTGTACTGGGGCTCGACTTCGGCGATCTCTGCAGGTGTGCAGGCGCTGTGCACCAGCAGCGAGCCGGCGTACACGCCCTTGTTGCGCACGGCGCTGATGTTCAGTCGCAGCCAGTACGGCTGGCCGTTCTTGCGCCTGTTCTTGATGATCCCGGTCCATGGGGAGCCGTGCTGCACCGTGGTGAACATGTCGACCGCAGCAGCCATGGGCACGTCGGGGTGCATCATGAGGGCCGAGTTGGTGCCGGCGAGTTCTTGCCAGCTGTATCCACTGGCTTCCAGATACGCCGGGTTGGCATACGTGAAGCGGCCCTGGTTGTCGACCACGATGGCCAGCAACACGTTGTCGGGAAGCACGTGACCGTGGGTGAGCGAGGTGGAGGCATTCATGCGTGAAGGACTTTCAATGCTGGAGACGTCTGTCTGGTGTCGTGCAGCGATCAGTGATCGAGGGGTTCGAGCAGGCCCATCTCGGCATCCGCCAACAGAGACTCGATGTCCATCAGGATGAGCATGCGCTGCTGCACAGTGGCGATGCCGGTGATGAAGCTGGATTCAACGGACGATCCCATTTCGGGGGGCGGGCGAATGAGGTTGGCAGGCAGCTCCATGACGTCCGACACTGAGTCGACCACGGCGCCCACCACACGGCCTCGAACGCCGAGCACGATGACCACAGTGAACTCGTTGAAGTCGGCGTGGTCGCAGCCCAGGCGCTCGCGCATGTCCATGATGGGCACGATGACGCCGCGCAGGTTGATCACGCCCTTGACGAAGCGGGGCGCATTGGCAATGCGGGTGGGCGCCTCGTAGGAGCGGATCTCCTGCACCTTGAGGATGTCGATGCCGTACTCTTCGCCGCCCAGCCGGAAGGTCAGGAATTCACCACCCGTGGGCGCAGCGGCCGCAGTTCGAGCGGCTTGCTGTCGGGCCAGGTGGCTGGCTTCCTGAATCATGTCCATGGGGTGTCCTTGAGCGGGGCGCCAAAACCGGCGGAAATGGGGCGCTCCGTACTGGCTATCGGCTGTCTGACCTCAAACTGGAGGGGTCGCCCGTAATTTGTGTCGTTTGGTAAGGGCTGGGCGTGAAATCCATGCCAGATCGAGGGCTCGCTGGCCCGGCGCGTGCCGCACTCATGTTCGACGCCTGCCCAGCAACGAAAAAGCGACCCGAAGGTCGCTTTGGCAGAACCGGTGGAACCCCCTGAATTCAGGCGCGCAGCTTGAACACCGCCACCACGTCGGCCAATTTGCGGGCCTGGTCTTTGAGGCTTTCGGCGGCGGCGGCGGATTGCTCCACCAGTGCTGCGTTCTGCTGGGTCATCTGGTCGAGCTCGTTGACCGAGCTGTTGACGGTGCCGATGCCATCGGACTGCTCGGCCGAGGCGGCCGTGATCTCGCCGATGATGTCGGACACGCGCTGCACGCTGCCCACGATCTCGCTCATGGTCTGACCCGCATCGGCCACCAGACGCGAGCCGGAGTCGACCTTCTCGACCGAGGCGCCTATGAGGCCCTTGATTTCCTTGGCCGCCTGTGCCGAACGTTGGGCCAGGCTGCGCACTTCCGACGCGACCACGGCGAAGCCGCGGCCTTGTTCACCGGCACGGGCGGCTTCCACTGCGGCGTTCAAGGCAAGGATGTTGGTCTGGAAGGCGATGCCGTCGATCACGCCGATGATGTCGGAGATCTTCTTGGAGCTGGCGTTGATCTCTTCCATCGTGGTCACGACCTGCGAGACCACGTTGCCGCCGCGGGCTGCCACTTCAGCAGCCGACGAGGCCAGCTGGTTGGCCTGGCGTGCGGCATCGGCCGACTGCTTGACCGTGCCGGTGAGCTGCTCCATGGAGGAAGCGGCCTGCTGCAGGTTGGAGGCGGTCTGTTCGGTGCGGTGGCTCAGGTCCTGATTGCCGGTGGCAATCTCGGCGCTGGCCGTGCTGATGCTGTCGGTCGAGGCGCGCACATTGCCCACCACACGGCCCAGCGATTCATTCATGTTCTGCAGCTCGCGCATCAGTTGGCCGAATTCGTCCTTGCGTTGGCTGGAGATCGAGCGCGTCAGGTCGCCGCCGGCAATGGCGCGTGCCACTTCAATCGACAGCTGCAGAGGCTCGCGGATCGAGCGCACCAGCAGGGCGGCCACGCCCATGCCCATGGACATGATCAGCAGGGCGCCGACAGCACCCCAGATCACGAGTCCGTTGGACGTTTCGGCCGTTGCGGCTTGAACGGCATTGCTGCGGGCTTGCTGCAGTTCCACGAATTTGTCGATGGCACTCAGATAGGCTTGGGCCGACGTGGAATATTCATTGCGGACCATCGCCGAGGCGGTGGCGCGGTCGCCGGCTTTGGCGAGATCGTGAGCCTTCTTGCTGTGGGTCACCAGTTCGAGACCGCGTGCGCCAATCACCTTCAGCTGAGCCTGGCTCGCGTCGTCGGTTGCGATTTCCGTGATCTGCTTGCGCAGTTTGCCGATGCGCGCCGTGTCGTTGTCGACCGAGTCTTTGAACAGTTCACCGACCGAGGGGTCCGAGCTCATGGCAACAGCCATGCCACGGGCGACCGCCGTGTCGGTCATCCCTTTCCAGAGGACAGCGCGTTCCGCCAAGTCGCGTGCGGCGTTCACCTGCTCGGCACTTTGCTTGTGGATGTGGATCGAACGGAGCAGCGTGCCACCGGCGATCACGAACATCGCCGCGAGCAGGAGCACGATGGCGCCCCACAGCCGGCGAGCGATTGGAAGATTGTTCAGGTTCATGGCGTCGTTCGGTCGAATGGGGGTGCGCTTGGATGTCAAGCAACAGGCCGGAGTGCGCCGTGGGCGCAGCCGGAATTCAAAACGCTCAGTCGGAGTCGATGAGACCCATTTCAGAGCTGGCCATCAGGGCTTCGATGTCCATCAGGATCAGCATGCGTTCGTTGACGCTGCTGATGCCGGTGATGAAGCTGGTGTCCACCGCCGATGCCATTTCGGGCGCAGGCTTGATGGAGTCCTGGCTCAGTTCGAGCACGTCGGAGACGGAATCGACCACGGCACCGACCACACGGCCTCGCACGTTCAGCACGATCACCACCGTGAAGCCGTTGTACTCGGCCGTTTCACAGCCGAGCTTCAGGCGAAGGTCGACGATGGGCACGATCACGCCGCGCAGGTTGACCACGCCCTTGATGAAGGACGGTGCGTTGGCGATGCGGGTGGGTGCCTCGTAGGAGCGGATTTCCTGCACCTTCAGGATGTCGATGCCGTACTCTTCCGAGCCCAGACGGAAGGTCAGGTACTCGCTGCCCGACTGGGAGGCCATTGCCGCGCGGGCGGCTTCGTGTCGTGCGACGTGGGCCGCTTCTTTGATCATGTCCATGGAAGATCCTCGGGGAGGTGGGGTGCTGGAGACAGCCTGTTGACAGGGACTATCGGCTGATCAGCGTCGAACTGAAGGGCCGGAGGGAAGGATTGCCGACGGGTTCACGGCTTGTGCTCAGGCCACGGGCCCGAGCTGGAATTTGTTCACGATTTCGCGCAAGCGCGTGGCTTGCTCTTTCAAGCTTTCGGCGGCGGCGGCGGATTGCTCCACCAGGGCTGCGTTCTGCTGGGTCATCTGGTCGAGCTCGTTGACCGAGCTGTTGACGGTGCCGATGCCATCAGACTGCTCGGCCGAGGCGGCCGTGATCTCGCCAATGATGTCGGACACGCGCTGCACGCTGCCCACGATCTCGCTCATGGTCTGACCGGCGTCGGCCACCAGGCGGGTGCCCGAGTCGACCTTCTCCACCGAGGCGCCGATGAGGCCCTTGATTTCTTTGGCTGCTTGCGCAGAGCGCTGGGCCAGGCTGCGCACTTCGGCGGCCACCACGGCAAAGCCGCGGCCTTGTTCGCCTGCTCGTGCTGCTTCAACGGCAGCGTTCAGCGCGAGGATATTGGTCTGAAAGGCGATGCCGTCGATGACCCCGATGATGTCGGCAATCTTCTTCGAGCTGGCGTTGATCTCTTCCATCGTGGTCACGACCTGCGAGACCACGGTGCCGCCACGGGCTGCCACTTCAGCAGCCGACGAGGCGAGCTGGTTGGCCTGGCGCGCGGCATCGGCCGATTGCTTCACGGTGCCAGTGAGCTGGTCCATGGAGGACGCCGCCTGCTGCAGGTTGGAGGCCGTCTGTTCGGTGCGGTGGCTCAGGTCCTGATTGCCGGTGGCAATCTCGCTGCTGGCCGTGCCGATGGATTCTGTCGCCTGGCGCACGGTCTGCAGCGAGTGACGCAGCTGCGTCACCATGCGGCCGAGCGAGCGCAGCAGGTTGCCGACTTCGTCGTCGCTGCTGCTGTCGGGTTGCACGTCCAGGCGACCGGCGGCCACCAGTTCGGCGGCCTTCACCCCGGTGTTGATGTCATTGACCACCCGGCGCTGAGTAACCCATGAATAGCCCAGGCTGCCGATCACGGCGAGCAGGCCGAGCAGGGCCATCACGCCGGAGTTGGTGGCGGCGGAACGCGTGAGGCCGTCTTCGTCATCCGCGGCGGCTTTGCGCACGAGGTTGCCGATGGTGTCTTGCGTGGCGCGCATGGCCTTGAAATCGGTGTCGGCCGTTTGCAGAGCGGCCACGCCGGTGTTGGCGTCGACGGTTGCCATGTCGATGGCGGCATCGGCCGACTTCTGGTACTTGCGGGACAGCGTCGCAAAGGTCAGCAGCTTTTTGCGGATTTCTTCGGTCTCGGCGCTTGCTGCCGATTTCTCGGCGATTTTGGCCACGCCATCGAGCTGGCTGGCGAGCTTGTCGCGCTGGGCCTGCACCGCCTTGGCGTCCATGGACGACACCACGGAGATGGTGCGGTACAGGTGAGTGTGCAGGTCGCTCAGTTCCGACTTGACGGCGGCGACGTTCGCGAAGTGGCTCAGCACCGCCGAATGGCTGGCGGTGCTTTGCGATTTGTACGAGTTCAGCACCCACAGCGATCCACCGACGCTGAGCACCAGCATCGCACCGGTGAGGGCCGGTGCGACCATCAGCTTGAAGCTCAATTTCATTCGGTGTCTCCGCAGATCGGGTGCTGATGCACTTACTTGTAGATGCCGCCGCAGACCACTGCGTCTTCGAGCTTCTCGCAGTACATGCGCTTGGGTTCGATCTTCTTGCTCACCGGGTTGGTGAACTTGTAGTCTTGCCAGAAGGTGCCTTTGGACTGGGCCAGGTCCACGCGTTCTTTCACGAAGGCCTTGCCGTCGACGTCTTTCAGCTCGATCAGGTTCTTGCCCACCATCTTGTCGTTGGCGCCATGCGCGCGCACCGTGCCGTCAAGGCCGTAGACCACCAGGTACAGGTCACGGTCGATGAACGCGCCGGCCTTGTTGGTGACTTCGGCATAGCCCTTTTCCTTGCCATTGGTCTTGATGAAGGTCACGCCTTTCTTGACCATGGCCTGGGCTTGCTCTGCGGTGGCGTTGCCTTCGGCGGCGTGCGCATGCAGGCCGGTGCAGGCAAGGGCGGCGAGCAAGGTCAGTTTCAGAACGGTGTGTGACATGTCAGATCCTTGGTGAGACGGAAGGCAGGCGCGCGAGACGCCGGGTTTCAACCGGCAGATGACCATGCCGGCGGCTGGCGCCGTGACGTCACGGCTTTGTAGAAGACATTGTGCAAAGCGCCGACCAATCCGATCGCCGCATAAGCAAGGCAAATCCGGACTCAGCGCAGGGCGCTGCGTCGTCGGCGGTCCGAGCGGGCGTGGGCCGCCATCAGCTTGCGCTGCCGGGACACCGCGGCCAGCCCGAAGCTGAGCAGGCAGGCGGCCGAGGCGAACCCGGCGGCGAGGAGAGACAGAGAGATCGACATGTCAGGTCCTTTGCCGCGGGATGTTCTGCTGTGTGAAGGGGTGGTCAGTGACGCGAGCGGCGCACCAGGCTGCCCACGTCCAGGATGAGGGCGACCCGCCCGTCACCCATGATGGTGGCACCCGACACGTCATTCACCTTGCGGTAGTTGGCCTCGAGGTTCTTGACCACCACCTGCTGCTGGCCGAGGAGCTCGTCGACCAGCAAGGCCACGCGGCCGCCTTCGGCTTCGACCACGACCATGATGCCGCTCACGTGTTCGAAGTCGAAGCGTGGCACGTCGAACACCCGCTCCATCTCGAGCACCGGCATGTATTCGTCACGCACCTCGACCACCCGGCCGGAGCCGCCAATGGTCTTGACCATGTCGCCTTGCACCTGGAACGACTCGACCACCGAAGACAGCGGCACGATGTAGACCTCTTCGCCCACACCGACCGACATGCCGTCCATGATGGCCAGCGTGAGGGGCAGGCGCACCGAGACGCGCATGCCGTAGCCTTCGGCGGAGTCGATGTCGACCGTGCCGCCCAGCGAGGTGATGTTCTTCTTGACCACGTCCATGCCGACACCGCGACCCGACACGTCGGTGACCACGTCGGCGGTGGAGAAGCCCGGCGCGAAGATGAGGCTCCACACCTCGGAGTCGCTCATCGAGTCCGGTGCATGGATGCCGCGTTCGCGCGCCTTGTTCAACAGCTTGTCGCGCGACAGGCCGCGGCCGTCGTCACGCACTTCAATGACGATGGAGCCGCCCTGGTGAGAGGCCGACAGCGTGATGGTGCCGGTTTCGGGCTTGCCCTTGGCCAGACGATCTTCAGGACTTTCAATGCCGTGGTCGCAGCTGTTGCGCACAAGGTGGGTCAGCGGGTCGGTGATCTTCTCGACCAGGCCCTTGTCGAGTTCGGTGGCTTCGCCCAGCGTCACGAAGTCGACCTTCTTGCCGAGCTTGGCGGCCAGGTCGCGCAGCATGCGCGGGAAGCGGCTGAAGACCATCGACATCGGAATCATCCGGATCGACATCACCGATTCCTGCAGGTCGCGGGTGTTGCGGTCGAGGTCAGCGAGGCCCGATGCCAGTTGCTGGTACAGGGCAGGGTCGAGGCCCTGGCTGTTCTGGGCCAGCATGGCCTGGGTGATCACGAGTTCGCCCACGAGGTTGATCAGCTGATCGACCTTTTCAACCGACACACGCAGCGTGGAGGCTTCGACGGCGGCAGGCGCTTTCTCGACCTTGGCTGCGGCCTTGGGTGCCGAGGCACTCACGGCCACTTCGGTGCTGGCGGGGGCCGGTGCGGCATCGGAGGCTGCGGCGGCGCCAGGCATGCCGGGGGCGTCGTCGAAGAAGCCGTAGCCGAGGTCGGGTGCAGCCTCTTGCGGCGCGCCAGGCGCGCCGTCGTGGAAGCCGAAGCCAGCGGTCATGGGCAGCAGGGCCACTTGCTCGCGGGTGACGTGGAAGGTGAAAAGGTCCAACAGGTCGCTGTCGGAGCTGGTCGTGCAGATCTTGAAGCGGCGCATGCCATCGGCGGGCATGCCGTTGTCCAGCGGCTCGATGGTGCCGAGGTCCGCGATTTCCTTGAACAGGTCGACGAGGTTGTCGGCCTGGTCCGGCTGATCCAGCGGGCCCACACGCAACTCCAGCACGCGGGCGCCGTTTTCGGTCACGGGTTCGGCCAGCACTGAAGGTGCCGACACGGTCACATGAATGGCGGGCGGCGCGGCGGGGGCAGCGCGGGCCGGCGCTTCGCCAGCCGACATCGCGCGGATGTTGAACAGCAGTTCCGTGGTGTCGAGCTCGGCACTGTCGTTGCCTTGGTGGCGGCCCAGCTGGGCGCGCAAGGCATCGCCCGATTGCAGCAGCACATCGACCATGGCCGCGGTGGGCGCGAGTTCATGGCGGCGCAGCTTGTCGAGCAGCGTCTCCATCTGGTGGGTCAGCTCGGCCACGTCCTTGAAGCCGAAGGTGGCGGCACCGCCCTTGATGGAGTGGGCGCAACGGAAGATGGCGTTCATCTCCTCGTCGTCGGCCGACTCGACATTCAGGTCGAGCAGCAGCTTTTCCATGCGGTCGAGGTTTTCCGCGGCTTCTTCGAAAAAGACCTGATAAAACTGGCTCAGGTCAATGCCGGCGCTCGACTGAGAGCCTTCTGAGGACATCTCGCCCATGGCGTGCTCCTGGAATTCGGTAAGGGAAAAGAAAGGAGAAGCAGCAGCCTCAGCGAACGACCTTCTTGATGACCTCGAGCAGCTTGGCCGGGTCGAACGGCTTGACCAGCCAGCCTGTGGCACCTGCCGAACGGCCGGCCTGCTTCATCTGATCGCTCGACTCGGTGGTCAGGATCAGGATCGGCGTGGTCTTGAACTTCGGGTTGTCGCGCAACTTCTTGGTCAGGCTGATGCCGTCCATGCGGGGCATGTTCTGATCGGTCAGCACGAGATCGAAGTCCCGGGCGTTCGACTTTTCGTAGGCGTCCTGGCCGTCGACGGCTTCGACCACGTTGTAGCCTGCGCTCTTGAGCGTGAACGAAACCATTTGACGCATGGAAGCAGAATCGTCCACCGCGAGGATTGAATGCATGGTGTTTCTCCGGATATCTCGGTTGAATTTCGGTTGAATCGAAGCAGTCTTTAGAACAACTCGATGGAGCCCACGTCCATTTCGGCTTGGGTCACCGGGTTGGGTCGAAGCGGCGCTTCTTCGGGGGCGGCGGCGCCGTCCTCGTCATCGGCAAATGCTTCGCGAGCCAGTCGATCAACGCAGCTGCGCAACCGCTTGTGGGTGTGGTGGATCAGCTGGGAGGCCATGTCCTGGAACTGAAGCGCCGTCACGGCACCTCCCAGGTCCTGCATCACACCGCTGAACACTTCGTCGCTCTCGTCACCCGAGTGGGGATGCGAGCGCAGGGTGCGAATTTGCTCGGACGCGCCGTAGAACCGCTGCATGAGCGTGTCGCAGGCGTCCGACAGCAGCGTCTGCAGCCGGTCGAGGTCATTGCTGGCCGTGAGCAGGTGGTCCTGCAGATCGGCAGCCGCCTCGATGGGCAAGGCACCACCGGTGGGTCCAGCCGAATCATCAATCGCGTCATCCATGGGATCAAAACTCCACTCGACAGTGAGGGGGGCGAGGCGTGAGGCACAAGGCCGCACGGCAAGTCATCTATGCGGATTTTTCGGCAGAACGGCCTCGGACATAAGCTCAATCACTGCCCGGAAGAGCATCTATTTCGTCAGACCATGGTCTCTTCGTGCAAAACGCCCGCATCCAAGCCGTGTTTTGCTGCACGGGGGGCCGCTGAGCAGCACCCCGGCGATCGGGAAAACCCGTCAGCCCCTTCCCCCGGGCGTGAGCTTGTGCATACTGCCGGGATGCCTCCCGCCTTTGAAACTCCGCACTTGCGCGTGCTGCACCTCGAGGATTCCGAGGCCGACCACGAACTCACACTCGCCCACCTTCACCGCGGGGGCTTGCGCGTGGCCACCCGCCGGGTGGAGTCGGAGGCCCAGTTCATCGAGGCGCTCGACCCCTCCCAGTCGTGGGACCTGGTCATCTCCGACTACAACCTGCCCGGGTTCTCGGGCCTGGCCGCGCTCGACCTGCTCAAGGCCAGTGGGCGCGACATCCCGTTCATCCTGGTGTCGGGCGAGATCGGCGAAGACACCGCGGTCGAGGCCATGCGCAACGGCGCGAGCGACTACCTGCTCAAGAACAACCTGGCCCGCCTCGTGCCGGCCGTACTGCATGCGGTGGAGGTGCACGAGGTGCACATGGCCCGCCAGCGTGCCGACCGCGAGCTGGGCGAATCCAAACGCCGCGTTCAAGAGCTGGTGCAGCATTTGCAGACCAGCGTGGAAACCGAGCGCGCCGCCATCGCCCGAGAAATCCACGACGACGTGGGAGGATCGCTCACCGCGCTCAAGTTCGACCTGGCCTGGATTCAACGGCACACCGATTCGGCAGAGGTGCTCCAGCGTGTCAATTCCGCGCTGGAGACCGTGACGTATGCCATCGAGGCCAGCCAGCGCATCATGCACAACCTGCGGCCGGCCATCCTGGAGCAAGGGCTCGTCGCCGCGCTTCAGTGGATGACCAGCCGCTTCGACCGCCGCACCGGCATCACCTGCCAGTTCCGCTCACGGCACCAGCACCTGTCGCTGCCTGCCGGCGTGCCCCTCGTGGCCTACCGCACGGCGCAAGAGGCGCTGACCAACGTGTCCAAGCACGCGCACGCCACCCACGTGCAGATTGACCTGTCGCTCGCTGGCGGCGTGTTGTCGCTCGAGGTGAGCGACAACGGCCGCGGGCTGAACGCCGAAGACCTGGCCAAGGCCCGCTCCTTCGGCATCCGCGGCCTGCATGAGCGCGCGGGCACGGTGGGCGGCTGGGTCGACTTGAGCAGCGGGCCCAACGGCACCACGCTCATCTTGTCGGTGCCCTTGGAAATCGTTGACGAAACCGGCAACGAAGCGCATCTGGAGTTGAGTGACCGCGGTGAAGAATACGACCCCACGTCCTGGGGCGACCTGTGAGAGCCAAGGGCAAGCGACCATGATCAAAGTCATTCTGTGTGACGACCACGCCCTCATCCGCCGCGGCATCCGCGACACCTTGTCCGACGCGCCCGACATCGAAGTCGTCGGCGAGGCGGGCGATTACGGCGAACTGCGCACGCTGCTGCGAACCGCAGGCGAGGTCGACGTGCTCGTGCTCGACATCAACATGCCGGGGCGCAGCGGCCTCGACGTGCTGCACGTGCTCAAAGACGAAGGCACCACCATGCGCGTGCTGGTGGTCTCCATGTACCCGGAAGACCAATACGCCATTCGCGCGCTGAGGGCAGGGGCCTACGGCTACGTGAACAAGGGCGGCGACCCGGCGCTCATCGTCACGGCCGTGCGCACCGTGGGGCAGGGCCGCAAGTACGTGACCCCCGAGATCGCACAGATGCTGGTGGAGAGCCTCACCACCCCGACCAGCGAACTCGCCCACGAGAAGCTGTCCGACCGCGAGCTGCAAACCCTCGTGATGATCGCCTCAGGCAAGCGCTTGTCCGACATCGCCGAAGAACTCACGCTCAGCCCCAAGACGGTGAGTGTTTATCGGGCGCGGGTGCTGGAGAAGCTTGGGTTGTCGAACAACTCGGAGATGACGGTGTATGCGATTCGGAATGGGTTGGTGGGGGAGTAGCGATACGACATCGGGCTTGTCGAAGGAACTCATGATGTCACTGCGCTTCACTCACTTGTTGGCTGCGACCGCCTTGGTGCTCCCGCATACTGCCTGAGCCATTGAACCGGTCGTACGGGCTGATGCGCTCAAGCCGAACGATATGGTGACGGGCGCGCTTCAGATCGGGCGCAGAGGACTTGTCCTGCCATCGGTTTTCTAACGATTTCAACTCTCACATCGGCACTTGGTAACCTTGGCATCCACGGAATGGGTTGTGCCCTCAACGCCAACTGTTAAGGTGTAATTCGCGGCCTCATTGCGCCGTGCCGCGCTGCGCATCAGGTAAACCCGTACGCGATATTCACCGTCAATCGGCAGTTGACCGCGCCATTCACTGCCCGAAGTGGAGCCAATGAATAGCGCCTCTTCTGATCCGGGTGGGAACACATTGAAATAATTGGCACTGTTCTTCGTTGCCAATTTGACACTCATTGTTTGGCTACCACGAGCGCGCAGGGTGTAGTCGATGATCTGATCACCCTTGATGATGCCCTTAATCGTGGCGGAAGAACTTCCCTTGGCGAACTGAACGCCCTGAACCTTGATGCCATCCGCAATGGCCGGGGGCAAGTTCAACATAACCACGGCCAGCGCAGCAAGAACAAAACATGAGTTTTTCATGTTCAATGAATATAGTCAGGGTTGCGTGTGCCGACGACAATGACCTGAAAGCCGCCCTGATCGAGCGGGATCGTGTCCTTGTAAATCTGCTCCGCCGCATCATTGGTTCGGTAAACCTTAACCTTACGACTTTGCAGCCCCGGTTCGATGAACTCAAAGTTGTAGGAAGTCGGTTCAGCAATCCGTCCAGATGTGACTGGCATGGGGACGTTCGGAACATGGTGCGTGAGGAGGTTGGTAGTCGGCACCTGACCCGGCACGAGCGGGGGCTGCGGTTGCTGCGGCACCATGCCCGGTGTTTTCTGGGTGATCGGCGGCTGGGCCGTCGGCACCTGACCAGGCACGAGCGGGGGCTGCGGTTGCTGCGGCACCGTGCCCGGTGTTTTCTGGGTGATCGGCGGCTGGGCCGTTGGCACCTGACCCGGCACAAGCGGGGGCTGCGGTTGCTGTGGCACCAAGCCCGGCATTAGGGTCGGGGTTGTCTGCTGCACTGCCGAGAAGCCACCCTTGATTGCCTTTGGTGTTAACGAGCCATTCGGTTTTATACCACCAGTGGCAGCAAGACGATGTATCTCCGCCGCCGACATGGGGCGTGTGACTCCCCTATGCGTCAAAAAATATTCGACGGCGAGTTGGGGATGGGGTTGGGGAATATTGGGGGTTCGGTGATCTATGGACTGGTGCGGGACGAGTATTGGCTGTGATTGTTGTGGCACCATGCCTGGCATCTGCTGGGTGATGGGCGGAATCGCCGTCGGTACTTGACTCGGAACGAGCATGGGCTGCTTGGCTTGCGGCGGCTGCGACACTATGCCTGGCGTTTGTTGGGGGGTAGGCTGTGTAGCTACCGGCACCGCCTGCTGAATCTGGGATGGTACTTTGACGGCCAGTGCGGTCAACCGCGCATGAACCCCAGCTTGCGAGAGGCTTCCATCCTGATTGATGAAGCCGCGACTCCGCGCGGCATCAATCGTGCGCTGGCTCGCCAACTTGACGCCATTACCCGGGTCGTTCGTGAAATAAAAGTATTGAACCTGCTGCTGCGCAGCTATCGGTGCCACTGATGGACTAGGCGGAACAGGTTGTTGCACCGAAGTGGTTCCGGTATTCAATGCAACATTGTGATGATCAGGAAGGATGGTGCCGACCTGAACAGGCGCCCCCTGGTCAGCTTTCATGCCAGCCTTGCTGGTTTTGGTCGCCTTGGTGGCCTGGCCACAATTGGGGCTAACCGCACTGCCAGAGACGATACCGCAGGTGTCTGCGAAGACGGTTGCCGGCATGAAGGCGGCAAAGAGACAAATGCTAATAGCCGTACGTTTCATTATTTGCCTCCAAAACCGAAATAGCGGACGACCTGAAACCAGGCGCGGTAGTTATCGTTCTTGCCGTCACTGTTGGCACCGGTTGCCTTCTCGATATATGACTCGGAACCTAGCTGCCAGCCAAGCAGGCCACGGATGAGCCACTTGCTGTCTATGGTCTGGGTCAGTTGCACACCAATCGACTGTAGTGAAGCACTGTTATCAACTGCGACCCAGGGATCCTTGGCTCGTTTTAGCCAGCCTTGTTCGTAGAACAATCCTGCTTGCAGGTTGCCGCCCCACGGCGCGGCAAAATCGCGGCGCAGTTCGAGATGAATTTCCGCACCCTGGTCGCCGCTTGCCTCGGCGGACGGAAAGCCTGCTGTCGAAGTGGCGCCACCCAGATAAAAGCGCTGCGAGGAATCAAGGTTGCCGGAAGCCAACTGGCCATTCAGTTTGCCGTAGGCCGACCAGGTGCCCGAGAGGTGTTGCAGGCGCTCAATATGGAAGTTGAAGCGGGCAAAACTGCCATCAGTTTTCGCACTAAGGGCATCGTAAGCTTTGTAATTGGCATCGCTCGATATGTCGAGATTGCCGCCGCTGAGCGATACATCAAACAGCGTTGTGCCGTTGGGCAGGAAGTCGTGGTTTTCGTCGCCACTAAGCGAGACATGCAGCATGTTCAGCCGGCGCTCGGTGTCGGCAAAAGGATTGACGAAGGGCGCTGCGAATGACGGGTTGTTTGGGTTACGGTCAACGATACGGTAATGGGAAAAATCAGTCCGCAGGTTGACGTTGGTGTGGCGCGAACGGATCAGCGGATAAGTCAGGTAGAGACGGGCGTCACTCGCATGACCGTTGATGTTGCCTTGGTTATAGAGCGTATTCGCATCGTAGTTGAAGTAATCAATACTGGCGCCGAGGCGCATACCGGAAGAGCCAACCGGACGCAGATAGGTGAGGTAGGCGTAGTTGGAGCGCGCGCCAGATGTGACCAGGCGCGTTACCACTTGATCACCGACACCGCTCGGGCTGTTCAGGTACAGGGTAGCGCCGAGGCGTTCCTGACCGAGCTGACGATTGTTGAAGTTGTCAATATCGATGTTGCCTGATACGAGCGGCTCGTCGCTCATCACAGTGCGCAGGCGTGCCGTACCCACCTCGCTGCCGGGGTAAATGATGCTGCCGACTTGTGTTCCCGGCAGATCGTCGGCGAGCAGCAGTGCACGCTCGAGATCGTGGCGCTTGAGTGGCTGGTCGGTATACAGATTTTGCTCAAGGATGGATTGAACAACCTCGGTCTTGACCCGCGCGCCGGAATTTTTCACCTCGATGCCCTTGGATTCAAGTACCCCTTCCTCAACGTCAAGCCGGACAACTTCGCCGAAAGACTGGGGCGGCACAAAGACTTTGGCCAGCATGTAGCCGGCGTTGCGGTAATGCCGCATCAGCGTGTTCGCGGCAGCGTGGAGGTCGGCGGTACTCAGCTTGCGGCCGATGTAGTCCTTGAGCACGAGCGTTACCTCAGCCTCCGAGAACTGCGTGACGCCATGCACCTGGAAACCGGCGACATGCACCAGAGCCGAACTGGCTTCCGCCGCCGCTTTTGAGGGGCTGGGCGGCAGGTCGGGAATCGGCGCAACTTTTGGCCGGTCGTCCTGCATCCGCCGTTGGGTTTCGTCCTGATAGCGTCGTAACTGAGAACCAGCGTCAATAGCCTGAGCGGAGGTTCCTGCAATGCAGCCTGAAACGAGCGCGAAGGCGAGTCTTGAAGTGTATTTGGGCATGGTTCGAGCTAACAAGGATTGGGGGGACGGGACTGCTTTATGCGGTGGCTGCGGGCGGCCAGCTTAACAATTTTATATGAAGACTGAAGGCAAATTGATTTTCCTCACCGAGCCCACCTTGCGGGTAGGCTCGGTGAGGGTGACCTGAGCGATTGCCTTACTCGGCTACGACCAGCGCGAATGTCGACCAGCGGAAAATAGCGCCATTGGGAAGATCAGTGAACTGCACTTCATCAGCACCGTGCATCCAGGTTTTCTGACCGCGCATCCCCGCGAACATAAAGGGTTCCGTGTTACCCATGCGAACCGAGAAAATCGTATTGTCGGAGTATTCGCTCTTGGATTGCTTGACCTTGCAGGAGCCTTCATAGAGGGTCTTGGAGGCTGCAGTATTCGTCAGCTTGCAAGTCATGGTCTCTTTGTAAGTCTGCGCAACGGCGACGCCGGATTGCCCGGCGAGAATGCCAGAAAGGATCAGGGCAACGGTCAGTGCTGTTTTTTTCATGGGTAAACCTTTCTATTGAGAGCCTGGCTCTGGTTAGGGTGTGCATTAAGCCCAGCGAATCAAGCCAACTGGCGGCATGCTCGTAGGCTATCGTTAACCTTACTCATATTCGCTGCCGCAAGGTACTTCCCTTTGGGGAAGTTGAAAGCTGTGCTTAATTGATTACTATCCCCGCCATGAACGAACCGATGCAGCCAAATATCTTCGAACGGCAACCAGCATGTTGAACATTGACGTCGCCACGTTGCGCTTTGTATCTGCCCTGGAGTTGCTGATTCTCCCCACATTGCTGTGGGCTTTCCTGCGCCCTGAAAGAGCGATGACCGCAACGCGGATGTGGATCGTCGCCGGTTTCGTCATGGCACTGGGTAATTTGTTGGTGCTGCAGTGGAATGTCCTGAGCTTTCCCGGCAAGGATCTGATGATCCGCCTGGTTTTTGTCACTTATCTTGCGCTGCGTATCCAGTCGTTCAGGCTTGATCTCGGCATTCCCTTGACCAAGCGTGCGCTGTGGCTCGGCTACCTGGCCTATGGCGGCGCGGACGAGGACACGCTTGCTGGGGGATACGGTGCAGATACCGTCGATGGAGGTGCCGGGAACGATGTGTACCGTTTTGGCCTTGGGTCTGGGCGGGACACGCTGGTCGAGGCTGCGGATGCCAGCGCCGGCAAGCTGAATGTCCTGCGCATGACAGCGGACGTCGCCCCTGCTGATCTGACCTTGATTCGCACTGGAGATGATCTGCTGATCAGCATCAACGGCACGACGGATCGAATCAAGATTGCCGCATTTTTCGGTGGCAACAACCCCAACGGAGCGGCGAATCCGATCCAGCGGATCGACTTTCCGGACGGCACCAGCTGGAGCATCGCAGACATCGTGTCGCACACAGCGGCACTGGCCGGCAATCATGCGCCCAGCGTGATGGGTGGGATCGAGAATCTGGCAACGACGGAGGGAGGTTACGTCAGCGTGTCAGTACCACCAGAGCTCTTCACAGACTCCGATTTGGGCGATGTGTTGGTGTATACGGCCAAACTTGCAGACGGAAGTGACTTGCCAGGCTGGCTGGTATTCGATGCCGACAGGATGTCATTCCTCGGCATTGCGCAACCTGTTGCCCAAGGCAGCATGAGGATTGTCGTGACGGCTGAAGACCCGGCAGGTTTGACAGCCTCCGTGGCATTCGATGTCAGCGTGCTGGTCGAGAATCTGGCGTTTCCGGGATCATCATCCGCAGACATTCTGGAAGGGCAGTCTGGCAACGACACGCTCTCCGGCCTTGGCGGGGATGACCAGCTGTTCGGCAAGAACGGAAACGACGTGCTGGACGGTGGATCTGGCAACGACAGCATGAGAGGTGGCAAGGGCAATGACGCGTACGTCGTCAACTCTTCGTCTGACGTGATCGTCGAGGAAACAGCAGAAGGGACTGATTCAGTCACGTCAAGCGCCAGCTTTGTTCTTAGCGCCAACATCGAAAACCTCACGTTGACGGGAAGCAGTCCCATCAACGGCACCGGCAATGCGCTCAGCAACGCATTGACCGGCAACGGCGGGGCCAATCGTCTTGACGGTGCGGCTGGCGCTGACACGATGACCGGCGGTGCTGGCAATGACGTCTACGTTGTCGACTCGGCCCTTGACACTCTCGTCGAGACGTCAACCGGTGGAACAGACACCGTCGAGTCGTCGGTCAGCTGGACACTTGCCGCCAACTTCGAAAACCTCACCTTGATTGGTGCTGGCGCGACGTCGGCCGTCGGCAATGCGCTGGTGAACGTCTTGGGAGGCAATACGGCCGACAACGTTTTGGACGGCGCCGTGGGCAACGACACCCTGACCGGCGGCGCCGGCAATGACGTCTACATATTCCGTCGAGGTGACGGTCAAGACCGAATCGATGCATCCGACGTCACCACCACAGCGGACACGGTGCGCTTCGGTGCGGGCATTGTCGAAAGCGACATCCTGGCATCGCGCAGTGGCAATGACCTGCAGTTGCGCATCCGGGCGACGACAGACCAGGTCCTGGTGGTAGGGCACTATGCCGCGTCGACAACGAGCGGGGGCGTGACCTCCGACTCGAGGCTCGATCGCATCGAGTTTGCCTCTGGTGTGGTGTGGGATGCTGCGCGGATTCAAGACGCGGTAGACCGTCCCGCGAATGCGGCGCCGGTGCTCGTGACTGCGGTTGCCGATCAGGCTGCGGCACTGGGTGTGGCGTTCAGCTATGCGGTGTCAGCCACCGCCTTCAGCGACCCTGATGCAGGCGACACGCTGATCTACAGTGCGACGCAATCGAATGGCAGTGCACTCCCGACTTGGCTGACCTTCAACCCAAGCACCCGCACGTTCAGTGGCAACCCCACCGGCACGGGCCTGACCAGCGTGCGTGTGATTGCAACCGACGCGGGCGGCCTGAGTGCGTCGGACAACTTTGACATCGTCACCACGGTGCAGAACCTCACGCGCACGGGAACAACCGGTGCAGACACGTTGACGGGTGGTGCGGGCAACGACACGCTCAGCGGTCTGGCCGGCAACGACCGCCTGCTGGCTGATGTGGGCAACGACAGCCTCGACGGCGGCACCGGCACCGACACGATGCTGGGTGGCACAGGCAACGACACCTATGTGGTGGACGCCACTGCCGACGTGATCATGGAGCTGGTAGGTGAGGGCACCGACCTGGTTCTGAGCACGGCGACGTACACGCTGAGCGCCAACGTGGAGAACCTGACGCTCACGGGTTCTGGGGTGACCAACGGGACAGGCAACGCGTCGGACAACGCCTTGATTGGCAACGGATCGGCCAACACGCTGACCGGCCTGAGCGGCAACGACACATTGGACGGCGGCCTGGGCAAGGACACCATGCTGGGCGGGCAGGGCAATGACACCTACGTGATCGACACGGCGAGCGACCTGGTGACCGAGGGCTTGGGCGAGGGGACGGACACGGTGCTGTCCGCGGCGACCTACACGCTCACGACCAACGTGGAGAACCTGGTGCTCACCGGCTCCGGGGTCAAGAACGGCACAGGCAACCTGCTCGCCAACGTCATCACCGGCAACGGTTCGGCCAACGTGCTGGATGGTGGCACGGGTGTGGACACGCTGATCGGAGGCGCCGGAGACGACACCTATGTGGTGGACGTGACGGGCGATGTGGTCATCGAGAACACCGGCGAGGGCAACGACCTCGTGCAGAGCGGTGCAACCTACACGCTGTCTGCCAACGTGGAGCGCCTCACCCTCACGGGCTCGGGCGTCATCAACGGCACCGGCAACGCGCTGGACAACGTGCTTACCGGCAACGGAGTCAACAACGCGCTGACAGGCGGGCTGGGCAACGACACGCTTGACGGTGGGCTGGGCGTTGACACGATGGTGGGTGGCGCCGGCAACGACACCTATGTCGTGAGTGTCGGCACCGACGTGGTGACCGAGCTGGCAGGCGAGGGCGTGGACACGGTGCAAGCTGCCGTGACCTACACGCTCAGCAGCCACACCGAGAACCTGACGCTGACCAACACGACGACCATCAGCGGCACAGGCAACGACCTGGGCAATGTGCTGACGGGCAACACGGTGAACAACACGTTGACGGGCCTGGGCGGTGACGACACGCTCGACGGTGGGCTTGGCAACGACACCCTGATCGGTGGTTTGGGCAACGACGTCTATATCGTCAACGTCGCAACCGATGTCATCACCGAGAGCGCAGGCCAGGGCACAGACACCGTGCAGTCACTGGTCACACTGACGCTGGGGTCCAACGTGGAGAACCTGACCCTCACGGGCTCGGGCATCACGAACGGCACGGGCAATACGCTGGCCAATGTGCTGATCGGCAACGGGTCCAACAACTCGCTGACCGGCGGGGACGGCGATGACACGCTGGACGGCGGCCTCGGCAACGACACGCTGATCGGCGGG
>JBEGTX010000236.1:0-6781 GCA_041179165.1 Pseudomonadota bacterium
GGGCCTGCTGGCAGAAAAGAACCCGCCCCAGCTGCTGCTGGACGTGAACGGTGTCGGCTACGAAGTCGACGTGCCGATGAGCAGCTTCTACAACCTGCCCGGCCTGGGCGAGCGCGTCACGCTGCTCACCCACTTCGTCGTGCGTGAAGACGCGCAGGTGCTGTTCGGTTTTCTCACCGCACAAGAGCGCGCCACGTTCCGCTTGCTCATCAAGATCTCGGGCGTGGGCCCGCGCATGGCGCTGTCCATCCTGTCGGGGCTCACCGTGGGTGAACTGGGCCAGGCCATCGCGTTGCAAGAAAGCAGCCGCCTGGTGAAGGTGCCCGGCATCGGCAAGAAGACCGCCGAGCGCCTGCTGCTCGAGCTCAAGGGCAAGCTCGGCCCCGACCTGGCCCTGCCGGCCGCTGTGGGCAGCGACAACCAGGGCGACATCCTCCAGGCGCTGGTGGCCTTGGGCTACAGCGACCGCGAGGCCGCACTCGCCCTGAAGAGCCTGCCACCCGACATCGGCGTGAGCGACGGCATCAAACAAGCCCTCAAAGCGCTGGCGAAGTAAACACTCCCCTTCTGGATTACCCGCAGAAAACCGTCGTTTCACAGCCTCGCCTACTGGTATACCTGCGTTCAAGGGATACCGCTTTTTCTGCACAGCCGAATAGAATCGTGGATCGCACCCCAGGGTAGTCCATGTCCGAATCCCACTTGATCTCGCAGCGCTTCCTGGCTCGGGTGGAGCGTTCGTTGCTCAAACGCCTGAACGGCGACATCCACCCCCACCTTGTTCGCTTTGCGGCCCATGCCCACAGCAAGGAAGAGTTCATGGCGTCGGCAGCGCGCCTGCTGGTCAACCCGCGTGAGCGCGAACAGTGGCTCGCGTCCTGGGTCACCCGGCTGCGCGCCGTCCCGCCCGACGCCGACAGCGCCACGGCCCCGCTCGACACCAGCCCCGCCCCGCTCGATCTCGATCTGGACACCACCATGCCGGTCATGATCGACACACCTGCAGCACGCGCCCCTCGCATCAGTGATGCCCAGCTCGTGCGCGTGCACGTGGCCCTCAGCGTGGAGCTGGGCTCGCCCGCCGCGCTGCGCGTCATGGAGGCCGAGTTGCCCTATTGCGAGTCCACCACCGCCCTGCTGGCCCGCCTGCAAACGCACCTGCAGAGCGACAGCCAGCGCCTGCGCTTCGTCAACTCGGCCCTGTCGTCCATCAACAGCGACGCCTGAGTGCCACTCCGCACGTCCTTTGGCGTGATGCCACGTGAACGGCCGCGCTGACCTGACCCGCATGAAATGGCTTGCCGGCGGCCTGCTCGCCGGCGCCGCAGGCCTCACCGCGCTGGCCTTCGCCATGCGGGGCCAGCACATCGCCTGGGGCTACATGGCCGCGTTTTCAGAGGCCGCCATGGTGGGTGCCATGGCCGACTGGTTCGCCGTGGTGGCGCTGTTCAAGCACCCGCTCGGCCTGCGCATTCCGCACACGGCCATCATCCCCAGCAACAAGGACCGCATCGGCGAGAACCTCGCCACTTTCATCTGCGCCAACTTCCTGAGCAACACCCAGGTGCTCGACAAGCTGCAGCGCTTCGGGGTTGCCGAGCGCGTCGCGACCTGGCTGTCGGCCCCGGCCCACGCACGCCAAGTGGCCGACCACCTCGGCTCGCTGCTGCACCACGGTCTCAACCTGCTCGACGACCCGGCCGTGCAGCACTTCTTTCGCAACGCCGTGCTCGAGCGCCTTGGGCGGGTGGACTCGTCCCGCCTGGCCGGCGAGCTGCTCGACATGCTCACGACCGACGGGCGCCACGAGCGCCTGCTCGACGGCGCGCTGCGCCAGCTGGCCGAGCTGCTGAACGACCCGACGCTCAAGGCCGAGGTGGCCGAGGTGATTGCCAGCGAGGTGAAGTACCTGCGCTTTGTCGGCCTCGACAACGTGGCCGGCCGCTACGCCACCGAAAAAATGGTGGCTGGTGTGGTGCGGCTCGTGGGCGAGATGGGCGAAGACGCGGCCCACCCCATGCGCGTGCGCTTCGATGCCTTCCTGGTCGACTTCATCCACCGTCTCAAAGACGACCCCGAGGTGCGCCGCAAGGGCAAGACGCTGCAGCAGGAGGTGCTGGCCCACCCACAGCTCGCGGCCTATCTGCAGGGCCTGTGGAGCGACCTCATCGGCTGGACCCGCAGCGACCTCGGCCACCCCGACTCCACGCTGCGCGCCAAGGTGACGCTCGCCACCCAGGCGATCGGCCAGCAGCTGCAGGCCGACGACGGCATGCGGGGCTGGATCAACAGCCAGCTGATGGACGCCGCACCGCGGCTCATCGAGCGCTACCGCGAGGACATCCGCCAGTACATCATCGCCCGCGTCGGCGAGTGGAATGCCGAAGAGATGACGGCCGAACTCGAACGCAACATCGGCCGCGACCTGCAGTTCATCCGCATCAACGGCACGATGGTGGGCGGGCTCGTGGGCCTCGCCATCCATGCGCTCAAGGAGCTCATCGCCTGAGCCAGCGCTGAGGGACACTTCGGGCATGTCGTCGCCCATCGTCCGCACCGTCCTGCCTCTCGCCCTCATCACCAGCACCAGCATGCTGGCCATGGACCTCTTCCTGCCGGCCGTGCCCGGCCTGCAAACCGCCCTCGGCACCAGCGTCACGCTGGCCCAGGCCACCATCGCCGTGTTCCTGGCCGGCCTGGCCGCCTCGCAGCTGGTGTGGGGCGAGGCCATGAGCCGCTTCGGCCCGCGCCGCTGCGTGTTCGCAGGCGCGCTGCTGCTGTGCTTTGCCGGCGCGGGCTGCGCACTGTCACCCGACATCCACTGGCTGCTGGCCATGCGGGCCCTGCAAGGCGCTGCCGCCGGTGCGGCCACCGTGGTCGCCCCGAGTGTGGTGCGCGCCACCCTGCACGACACCGATGCCATGCGCGGCATCGCCACACTGTCGATGGTGGAGTCGCTCGTGCCCGCGGGCGGGCCGGTGCTGGGTGCGGCCTTGCTGCTGGTGATGGACTGGCGCGGCACGTTCTGGATGCTGGCCGCTGTCACCCTGGTCGTGCTGCCGTTCGTGGTGCGGGTCACACCGCTGCAACTGCCGGGACTCGATCGGCGAGTGGCGTCGGGCTACGGTGCCATCCTGTCGAACCGCCGCTACCTGCGTGTGGGCCTGTCGCATGCGCTGTGTTTTGCCGCGCTCATCACCTTCGTGGCCAGCGGCCCGCAGCTGGTGCTGCGCGCCTACGGCCTCGGGCCCTCGGCCTTCGCGCTGCTGCAGGTGCTGAGCGTGTCGACCTTCCTCCTCGTGGCCTCGCAGGCCGGGCGCATCGGGCGTCATCTGGGCGCGCGACGGGCGATCCACCTCGGCGCCGTCGGCCATGTGGTGGTGTGCGGGCTGCTGGGAGTCTGGGCCCTGGCCGCGGCGGTACCCTTTGCGGCGCTGGCGGTCTTCTGGTGCGGCTTCTGCGGCGTGCTGGCCCTGCGCGGCCCGGCCGCATTCAGCGAGGCCTTGTCGCTGCCTCCCTCACAAATGGGGCGGGCCACCGCCATGTTCACGCTGGCCCTGCTGTTGGCAGGGGCCGTGGGCACACTGGCCGTGGCACCCTTTCTCACCGGCAGCTCGGTCGTGCCGCTCGCGGTCACGATGCTCGTACTGTGCGCCCTCAGCGCCGCGCTGGTGATGCCGTATCCCGAGGCCCCAAGCCCAGGCGCAAAAACAAGGGCAGGCGCCGACTGATCAGACCTTGCTGTGGCGCACTTCGTCGAGCAGGGTGTCGAGCTGGTCGACGTCGATCGGCTTGGGCATCGAGCGCACATGCGGCCCGAGCTCGGCCAAGCCGTGATCGAAGCTGTAGCCCGACGACACGACCACCCAGGCCTGCGGATCCAGGCGCAGCACCGCGCGGGCCAGGTCCATGCCCGACATGCCCACACCCAGGCTCACGTCGGTGATGAGCACGTCGAACGGGCAGGCCTCGAATGCTGCAAGTGCGGCTTCACCTGAAGCACAGCACACCACCTCACGGCTGGGAGATTCGAGCAGCAGCTCCATGGTTTCGCGCACATAGTCGTTGTCTTCGACGAACAGGATGCGCAGCAGGTTCGGCACAACAGACGACATAAGAACGGCCCGCAAGGGCAGGAAAGATCAAGGTGCTCAAGTGTCGCCTACAAACCGACGAAGCGCACACGCCCGCACCGGCGTCAGACCACCGGGGCGCTCCGGGGCAAGGTCACGACAAACTGGCTGCCCAGGCCCACCCCCGCACTGCTGGCCACCACCGTCCCGCCGTGAGCCTCCACCACCGCACGCACCACCGTGAGCCCGATGCCCAGGCCCACGCCGTTGAAGCCGATGGCGTGTGTGTCTTGTGTGAAGGCGTCGAAGATGCGGGGCAGCGAATCCCCATGGATGCCGATGCCCTCGTCCGACACCGTGAGCACCACGTCGTTCTCGCCCCCCACCACCGACAGGTTGATGGCGCGGCTGTCCATCGAGTACTTCGACGCATTGCCCAGCAGGTTGCTCAGCACCTGCGTCAGGCGCACCGGGTCGGCGTCCACCACCATGGCCTCCTTGTCGATGTGAACCACGACGCGCTGCATGCGCGCATCCATGTCAGGACGGCAGGCATCGAGCGCGTCGTCGACCAACTCGGCCATGTCGACCGGGCAGCGCTGCAGGCGCAGCTTGTTGGTGTTGACACGCGACACGTCCAGCAGATCTTCGACCAGCCGAGACAGGTGCACCACCTGCCGTTCGATGATGCGCTGCAGCCGGGGCAGCATGGCACCGTCGGTGTGGATGTGGTCCATCAGCGAGGCGGCATTGCGGATGGGGGTGAGCGGATGCCGCAGTTCATGCGCCACCACGGCCAGCACCTCCGTCTGCCGCTGCTGGGCACGCTCCGCCGCCGCTTGCAGCTCCTGCGCGTCGATGACGGCGAGCACGAGCTGCTCGTTGGCTTCGCGGAGCTGCGCATGGTGGCGCTCCTGCTCGGCCAGGCTCTCTTCGTCGTGTGCCACGGGTTTGCGGCGGGGCGCATGCACCTGCGGTTTCGCGTCTTGCGCCACTTCCGCTGCGAGCTGGTGGTGAAAAGCGTAGTTGCCGAAACCGCGGCGCTTGGCCCGGTACATGGCGGCATCGGCCTGGCGGATCAAGGTGGCCGCGTCGTGGCCGTCGTTGGGGTACAGGCTGATGCCGATGCTTGTGGACACCCGCATCACATGCTCGCCCATGCGCCGCGGTGCGCTCAAAGATGCGATGATCTTGTCGGCAATCACGCTGGCATCGCGTGGCCCCGACACGTCGAGCAGCAAGACCAGAAACTCGTCGCCACCGAAGCGGCTCACCGTGTCGGCATCGCGCACGACCGACAGCAGGCCATCGGCCACCAGCTTGAGCACCTCGTCGCCCACTTCGTGGCCGAGGGTGTCGTTGATCTGCTTGAAGTTGTTGAGGTCGAGGAACAGCACGGCCAACATGGCATGCCGTCGTTTGGCGCTGGAGATGGCCTTGGCAAAACGGTCGAGCAACAGTGCGCGGTTGGGCAGTTGGGTCAGATCATCGAGAGCGGCGGTGCGTGACCTCATGCTGAACGCCTGGACCGCAGCTTCGGAATCCGCCTGCGCTTTCAACACAGACAGCACCAGCTGCTCGTTGGCCTCGAGCAATCGGCGTGACTCGCTGCTGCCGAGCCTGCTTTCGGCCTGCGCCAAATCCGCAAGCAGCCCAGCCAACTCGGCGCGCACGTCCAGTGCCTGTCGTCGCAGACTCTTCAACTCCATCGTGACGGCAGACACCGCCAGCCCTTCAGCACCCGCAACGCCTTCGCCCGCCGGCTTGTCAGTCATCGAGAAAGGCCGGAGGTGGCGCCCGGCCTGCAGGGCGCATGGTCGGACGCCCCCCGAGCAGCCCCTCGTGCTCGTTGAGCATGTTACCGAGGCGGATGCCGTCGTCCCCGATGCTGAAGAGGCGCAGTTCGTTCGAGTGCGCACTCGCGCGGACCTTGACCACCGCCATCATGCGCAACAGCCGGCTGTCGACCTCGATGTAGCGCTGCACGATGATGGCATCGGTGAGGAAGGCCGTGCCGTACGGGCTGAAGCGCAGGTCGTTGTAGCGGTCTTCGAGCTCCGAGGTCATGAGCACGGTCACCCCGGTGCCGGCCAGCGCCGACACCATGCGCGACAGCGACTCGCGGAAGTCTTCGCGGAACGTGGGCGCAAGGGCCAGCTCGAAGCCTGACAGCGAATCGATCACCACGCGGGTGGCGCCGAGGCGCTTCACCTCGTCCATGATGAGCAGCACGATTTCATCGATGGACAGGTCAGGCGCACGGCTGTCGACCAGGCCCACACGGTCACTGGCGATCAGATCGGCGAGCATGCGGTGGCGCGACTGGTTGGGGTGCTGCTCGAAGGCCGCGATCACACCGGTCTCCCCTTGGCGAGCCCCTTCAGCCAGAAACGCACCCGCCAGAATGCTTTTGCCCGAGCCCGAGGGGCCCGCCACCAGCAGCGAATATCCGCGCGGCAAACCGCCGCCCAGCATGAGGTCCAGACCCGGCACGCCGGTGCCCAGCCTCGCAACAGGCTCCGAACTCTGTGACACGGGGCGCGACACCGGCCGGGAAGGCGCCGGGGCGAAGACCTTGATGCCCGCACGGTCGATGCGAAAGGTATGCAGCCCCGGACGCGTGGGCTGGCCGCGCATCTTCATGACCTCCATCTTGCGGACCATGGAGTTGCGCTGCACGCTCTGGCGCAGCCAGATGAGCCCGTCGG
>JBEGTX010000237.1:0-15426 GCA_041179165.1 Pseudomonadota bacterium
TCTGGAAGGTCGCTCCGCATGACCGGACGCCCCCCAAAACTTTCACGCCCCCGAAACCTGGAAAGTCAGGTGGTAACGGTTGCCACGCCGGGCCATCTCCGAAATCGTCTTACATCCGCCCTTACATCGCAGGCGCCAATGAAAAATGGGTCAGAGCCCGAAGGTTCTAACCCATTGATTTCATTACCTAATTTTGGTGGCCAAGGGCGGAATCGAACCACCGACACGCGGATTTTCAATCCGCTGCTCTACCGACTGAGCTACTTGGCCGTGAGCCGACGAGTATAGCAGGTGAAACTCAGTTCACGCTACTGCCGCGTTTGTTGCGTGACAAATCTACGCCAAGCTGCTTGAGCTTGCGGTACAGGTGAGTGCGTTCGAGCCCGGTCTTTTCGGCCACGCGGGTCATGCTGCCGTTCTCTTTCGAGAGGTGGAACTCGAAGTAGCTTTTCTCGAAGGCGTCGCGGGCTTCGCGCAGCGGGCGGTCGAGTTCGAAGCTCTGTTCGGACTGCGGGCCCAGCGACAGCGCGCTCATCGGCTGGTTGACGAGGCCGGTCATGGCCACTTCGACCGTGAGGTGGCTTTCGTGGCGCGGCAGGTGCAGCGCGGGCATGTGGCTGACCGTGGCGACGGCGCGGGGGGGCGGCTTGGCCAGCGCCTGCTCCACGGCGCGCAGCAGCTTCTGCAACGTGATGGGCTTCTCGAGGAAGGCGAACGCGCCGACCTTGGTGGCCTCGACCGCGGTGTCGATGGTGCCGTGGCCGGACATCATGATGACCGGCATGTTGAGCAGCGAGGCGTTGCCCCACTCCTTCAGCAGCGTGATGCCATCGACATCGGGCATCCAGATGTCGAGGAGCACAAGGTCCGGGCGCACGCGTTCACGGCAGGCACGGGCTTGCGCCGCGTTCTCGGCGAGCTCGACGCTGTGACCTTCGTCGGTCAGGATTTCGGACAACAGGGCACGGATGCCGAGTTCGTCATCTACAACAAGAATGGTGGCCATGGATCCTCGGTGCGCGCGGCTCAAGCGTTGGAAGGGACAGCAGGGGGGCCGTCAGCCGGCGCTAATTTTGAAAATGATAACGAAACTTGCGCTCCGGCAATATCCGGGGGGTCCTCAGTGCCTGTATTGACGTTCGCCAGACGAATGCGCGCACCATGTTCGTCGGCGATTTTCTTGACCACCGCGAGCCCCAGGCCAGTGCCCTTGCTCTTGGTGGTGACATAGGGCTCGAAAGCCCGTTTCAGCATTTTTTCGGAAAAACCGGGGCCATTGTCGATCACTTGCAAGCGCACGGCCCGGATTTCGCCCGCTTCATTGCGCGTGGTCTCGGTGCGCAAACGCACCAGACCGCCGGGCTGGTCGGCCACGGCATCGAGCGCGTTCTGGACGAGATTGTGAATCACTTGGCGCAACTGGGTCGTGTCGCCCACGATGGCGGGCAATCCGGGCGCGAGTTCGGGCAGCAGCCGGCCCGATTCCTGTGCTGTGGCATACAGCCCCAGCACTTCGGTCGCGAGTGCGTTCAGGTCGAGCGGAATGAGCTTTGCGGCGGGCAGGCGTGCGTAGTCGCGGAACTCGTTGACCAGGGTCTTCATGGCCTGCACCTGGTTGACGATGGTGCCCACCGAGCGCACGAGCATGGCTTGGTCGAGCCCTTCGAGTTTGGACTCGAGCTTGTGCTGCAGCCGCTCGGCCGACAGCTGAATCGGCGTGAGGGGGTTCTTGATTTCGTGGGCCAGCCGGCGAGCGACTTCGCTCCAGGCTTCGGCGCGCTGGGCCGACACCACCTCGGTGATGTCATCGAACACCATCAGCCGGCCGTCGTGCGGCATGGAAGCGCCGCGCACGAGCAGGGTGATCTTGTCGCGCTCATTGCCGGTGACGGGGCCGGTCTGCAGGTCGAAGGCGTCTTGCCAGTGGTCTCGCTCGCCGGCCTCGGGGCTGGCGCGGTGCATGGCAAAGCGTTGCTCCACCGCGGCGGCGAAGTCGGCCAGGCCGGGCACGTCGCCCAGCGGCCGCTCGCGGTAGGCCGAGACCGGCACACGCAGGATGCGCGTGGCGCCAGGGTTCACGGTGTCGATGCGGCCCTCGCGGTCGAACACGATCACGCCAGCTGTGAGGTTGTCGAGAATGGTCTGCAGGTTGGTGCGCGCGGCTTCCAGTTGCGCCAGGCTGCGTTGCACCAGCGAGCGCGCATCCGACAACTGCCCTGTCATGTCGGCAAACGAACGGGTCAGGCCGCTGAGTTCGTCGCTTGCAGCCAGCACTTGTTTGGGGGTCAGGTCGCCTCGTGACACCTGGCGCACGCCTTCGGCCAGCACCAGCAGCGGCCGGGCCAGCTGGTTGCCCAGCGTGACCGCCAACAGCAGCGCGCCGAACACCGCCAGGATGAGCGTCAGCGTGAGCGTGCCGATGTACATGCGCCGCAGGCCGTCGCGGGCGAGTGCCCGCTGCTGGTACTCGCGGTACGCCGCCTGCACGGCCAGGGCATTGCTCACCACCATGGGCGGCAGCGCCTGGGTGATCATCAGAAAGCGGTCCTGGGCGTTGAGCGAAAAACCGCTGGCCGGCATGTAGGCGATGGCGCGGATGCGCGCGTTGGCCGAGGCGGCGGCGCTGTCTTCGTCAAGGCCCTCGAGTTGACTCGTGACCCGTGAACTGCGCACTTGCCGCAGCTGTGCGGCACTCAGCCGTTCGGGCGAGAAGCGCGCGCCGCGCCCGGCGGTGGACAGCATCTGCCCGTTGGGGCCGAGCAGCGTGACCTCTTGCGCCGACAGCTGCTCGCGCAGCCGCTCCAGCGCCAGGGCAGACACCGTGGGCGAGTTGTCGGCCAGACGCTCCGCTGCAGAGCGGGTCTTGGTCGCAAGGTCGGCCACCTGGGCGTCGAGGGTGCCGCGGCCGAGACTCAGGCCGGCATCGAGGGCACCTTCCACCTTGAGGTCGAACCAGGTCTCGATGCTGCGTGCCACGAACTGGTACGACACCGTGTAGATCAGCAGGCCCGGCAACACCCCCACCATCGCAAACACCAGTGCCAGACGCAGCAGCAGCCGGCTGCCGAACTTGCCACGGCGCACCCGCAGCATCAGCCGCACGCCGGCGATGCCGATCACCAGCATCAGCAAACCGGCCACGACGACGTTGACCCAGAACAGCCAGACGTAGTGGTGTTCGTAGAGGCCGCGGCTGTTGGTGGCCAGGCTGAGCAGGAACACCAGCACCAGCCCGGTGCCGATGACGGCCACCAGGGAAATGATCCACGCCCAGCGGGAGGCTTTGCTCATCGGAACGGCTCGGTGCGTGTCCGGCTCAGTTCAGGCGGATGCTGCGCTCGACGCGCAAGGACCACTCGGCCTGACCCCCGATGCCGATCTGCATCGGACGGGGCATCTGCGTGGTGTCGAGCTCGTAGGTGAACTCGACGTACACGCCATCGCTGTCGAGCTGCGAGGGCTCGGCCACGCGCCAGTGCACGGCGCTGCTCAGCGCGGCGAGTGCGTCGGGCAGGGTGTCGTAGTTCTGGTTCAGGCCGCCGAAGGTGACGCGGTACTTGCGTGTCAGCGGCTGAAAGGCCAGGCGCCAGGAGCGGGTGGCCGTGTTGATGCGCTTGTCGCGCCAGTACCAGCGGTCACGAAACACGTTGGCCTCGGCCACGAAGACCAGGGGCACGCCTTTGAGCAGGGCGTCTTCAACAGGGCGAGACAGTTCGAACTTGGCCGAGAAGCTCAGGGCCAGGCCCTCTTCGGTCTGCGCGAGGGCGAACGTGCCCAATTGCACCGGATCGGCGCGGGCCGGCCGGAGGCCCAGCGGCGACAGACACAGCGACAACAGCAGGAAAGCCAGCAGCACCACCTGCCATGGCCGCCCAGCACACCCGCTGCCCGCGCAGGCCGCTGCCCCGCGTTGGGGCCTCGCGGCGAAGGGGCTCAGGAGTGTCAACCAGGCAGGGCAGTGCACGCGGGGTCAGATCGAGGACGAGGTGAGCAAGGCGTAGAAAAAGCCGTCTGGCGATGCACCTTGGGAGGGCACGCCGGCGAGGTCTCGATTGTCGGGCCGCGGCAGGAGGTGGCCGGGAGAAGGTGGGTTCCGGACCAGGGTGACTCCGGGTTGGCGTTGCAAAAAAGCGTCGATTACCGCCTGTCCCTCGGCTTTGAAGACCGAGCAGGTGCAATACAGCAGCTTTCCGCCCGGTTTGAGCAGGGGCCAGAGGGCGTCGAGCAGGTCGGCCTGAACCTGCGCCAGCCGCTCGATGTCGGTCGCGCGGCGCAGCCAGCGCACATCGGGGTGACGGCGCACGATGCCCGAGGCGCTGCAGGGGGCGTCGAGCAGGATGGCGTCGAAACGGCGGGCGTCCCACCAGCTGGAGGGCGCCCGGGCGTCACCGGCCAGCGTGCGGGCCTTCAGGCCCAGTCGGGCGAGGGTGTCGTCGACCCGGCGCAGGCGCTGGGGGTCGCTGTCGAGTGCCACCACGTCGAGGTCGGCCAGCTCCAGCAGGTGGGCCGTCTTGCCGCCCGGTGCGGCGCAGGCGTCGAGCACGCGGGCACCTGGGGGCAGGAGTCCCTTGCCGTCGACATCCCCGAGCAGCAGGGGGGCTGCCAACTGGGCGGCTTCGTCCTGCACCGACACATCGCCTTCGGCAAAGCCGGGCAGTTCGTTGACCGGGGCGGGTGCACCCAGCCGCACGGCGTACGGGCCCACCACGGTGCCCGACAGGCCGGCTTCGGCCAAACGAGCCACATAGGCCTCGGCCGTGCCGCGGCGCGCATTCACGCGCAAGGTCATCGGCGGGCGCTGGTTGTTGGCCAGCAGCACGGTCTGCCAGTCGTCGGGCCAATCGGCTTGCAGGCGCTTGATCCACCAGCGGGGATGGTTCCACGCCGCCACAGGGTCGGCCTGGACGGCCAGCGCCAGAGCGTCGCGTTCGCGGAGGAAGCGGCGCAGCACCGCATTGACGAAGGAGGCGCTCGCCTTGGCGCTTTGTTTGGCAGCGTCGACCGCCTGGTTGACCACGGTGTGCGGCGCATAGCGGGCGCCTTCTTCCAGGCCGGGCCAGAGCAGGGCGAGTGCCGTCAGCAGCAAGGCGTCGACCGCGGGTGGCGGCGCCTTGGGTGCCAGGCGCTCACGGGCGGCCTGGGCGGCACCCAGCCCGCGCATCACCTGAAACACCAAAGCCTGCGTGCCGGGCCGGGCGTTGCTCGGGCAACGTGCGAGCACGTCGTTGAGGGACTGCCCCTCGCGCACGGCCTGAACGGCCTGCGCGGTGTGCAGCAGCAGCCGCGACAGGGGAAGGGACGCCGCAGGCGCCGACGACGATGAGGAAAGCGGGACGGTATTCACCCCACCGAGTCTACGTTGGGCCCGCCCGACCACCTCAGTTGGGCTGGACCGTTTGCGACTTCACGGCCTCGACCGAGATGCGCATGTGGATCTTGCCGGTGTCGTACTCGACGTACTTGGTCATGCCGAAGTCGGCCCGGTTCAGGTCGCCCTCGAGGTCGGCACCACAGGCCTCGCGTTTGTAGAACGGGTGGTCGATGCAGTTGAAGCTGTTGAAGACGAGCTTCACCGGCTTGGTGACCCCGAGCAGCGTGAGCTGGCCGTCCACGCTGGCGGGCTTGTCTCCGGCGAACACGATGGTGCCCTTGTAGCGCATGGTGGGGTACTTTTCGGGGTTCAGCAGGTCAGCGGCGAGCGCTGCCTTGTTCATCAGCTCATGGCCGAAGTTGATGCTGCCGACCTCCACCGTCACGTCGACCGTGCCGGTCTTGGCATGGCGGTCGAGCACGACGGTGCCCGAGCTCTTGTTGAACTTGCCGCGCCAGATCGACAGGCCCATGTGCGGGAACTCGAGGCTCGGGTAGGTGTGGTGCGTTTCGATGTCGAAGCGCTCCGGTGTGGCGTGGGCGGTGACGGCGGCACAGGCCAAAGCAGCAACGGCGAAAGATGGGAATCGGACGGACATGGGAAGGCTCTCCAGAGGGCGGCGATGGGGACAGGCAGTGTCGAACCAGTGCAACGGCCTCGTCAAGCGCAGCAGTTCGGCCCTCGGCTGCGAGCAGACAAACGCTGGGCACGTCACAATCTGAACCTCACAAGTCCGAGGATCCGTCATGTCCGGTGAGCCCACCGCCCCCATTTTCAAGAGCGAGGCCGAACTGGCGTCGATGAAGGCGTCCGAGCGCATCCGCTACCGGCTGGTCGGCGCGGGCTGCCGATATCACGCCAACGACAACATCTCGGCCTTCATCGAAGAGGGTGAGATCGACCAGCTGCGCAGCGAGGTCGAGGCCAAGATGCACGACGTGCTGCAGGCCCTCGTGATCGACACCGACAGCGACCACAACACGCAAGAGACCGCCAAGCGGGTGGCCAAGATGTTCCTCACCGAGGTTTTCCGCGGCCGCTACGTGCCCATGCCGCTGGTCACCGAGTTCCCCAACGTCGAGCGCCTGAACGAGCTGATGATCGTCGGCCCCATCACCGTTCGCAGCGCCTGCTCGCACCACCTGTGTCCCATCATGGGCAAGGTGTGGGTGGGCGTGCTCCCGAACGAGCATTCCAACCTGATCGGTCTGTCGAAGTACGCACGCATCTGCGAATGGATCATGGGCCGCCCGCAGATCCAGGAAGAGGCGGTGACCATGCTCGCCAACGAGCTGCAAGACCGCGTGAAGCCCGACGGCCTGGCCATCGTGATGGAAGCCGACCACTTCTGCATGCACTGGCGCGGCGTGAAAGACAGCGAGTCCAAGATGACCAACAGCGTCATGCGCGGGGCCTTCCTGAAAGACCCCAACCTGCGCCGCGAGTTCTTATCCCTGTTGAGCAACAAGACCTGAAAGGACGCACCATGTTGGTTCGTTTGATGTACGCCAGCCGCGCGGCCGACTCCGTCACCCAGGACGAGCTCGCGCAGATCATGAAGCGCGCCAAGGCCGACAACCCTGCCGCAGGGATCACCGGCGTGCTGTGTTTCTCGGCGGGTGTGTTCCTGCAAGTCCTCGAAGGCGGTCGCGCGTCGGTGAACGCGCTCTACAACCGCATCGCCCAAGACCGGCGCCATTCGGATGTCACGCTGCTGAGCTTCGAAGAAATCGGCGAACGCAGCTTCGCCTGCTGGTCGATGGGCCAGGTGAACCTGTCTCGCATCAACCCGGGGCTCTTGCTCAAGTATTCCGAGACGGCGGTGCTCGACCCGTTCGCAGTGTCGGGCGCGGTGTCGATGGCCTTGTTCGAAGAGCTGATGGCGACAGCGTCGATCGTTGGGCAGGCCTGAGGGGCCTTGCCGGACGTCGAAAAAGCGAACCGCCGGACGGAGCGAGCAGACCCGCCTCGGGGTTCACGGCTGACTCAAACCACCGACTCCAGGTAGTGCCGAGCCAACTCCGGCGGTATCGGACAGTCCAGCAACAATGCCCCCAGCCGCAACGCATCGGCCGCTGCAGGGCCGAGCGCCTGCTCTCCCGCCGCATCGGCCCATGCCCGCACCAGCACCGGCCGCAACATCATCGGCAGCGACTGCACTTCAGCCAGGGCGTTCACGAGCCCATCGGCATCCGGCGGCTCGCAGCGCGGCAGCTGAGGCGCTGTGAGCCACACCCCCATCACCGCGTTGTACCAGGCCGTGCCTTGCAGGGCCGTGCCGTCCGGCACGAGCCGTGACAGAAAGGCCGTGACGCGGCCGATCTCGCGCAGCGTGTGCAGCGACAAGGCCGACATCTCGTTCAACGCACTGGCCTGGGTCGTGGCGGGCGTGGCCTCGCCCAGCCGATGACGCAGGGCAAGCCAGAACAACCGGTCGATCGGGCGGATCTGTCCGTCGGCCGCCATGATGCGCCGCGCGGCTTCCAGCAAATCGGTGCGATCGCTCAGTGAGCCTTTGGTCAGCTGCCCCATCAGCTGCTCGAAGCAAGGCAGGCGCAGCGCGGGGCCCAGCAGCTTGACCTGCTGACGCAGGTCACGCGCGGTGCTCAGCCCCCGGGTTTCGTCTTGCCAGGCGCGGCGTTCGCGCTGGCTGCCCGGCGTCAGCAGCAGGGCCAGCAGGATGACGCGCAACTCGGCCACGCCGCGGGGTTGGGTGAGCCGAACGAAGGCCTCACGTTCAGCCGCGTCGGGCTCAGGGCGGGGCACATGGACGGAAGGTTTCACCATGGCCGAAGCATAGGACAAGCGTGGGCGCGCGCGGCAGAGGGCATGCCCGACCTGGTGTCAGATCGCAGCAGGCGGGGTGCTGTGCAGCGGTGCGGCCACCCCGAAGCCGTAGAGGCTGGACAGCAGCCGCGTCGGGAACTGCCGCACAGCAAGGTTGTAGGTCGCCACGGCCTCGTTGAACACCTGGCGCGCGTAGGCGAGCCGGTTCTCGGTGGCGTTGAGCTCGGCCGCTGCATCGCGCAGTGCGGTGTCGGCGGCGAGCTCGGGGCTGGCTTCGAGCGCGTCGAGCATCCGGGCCCGCGTGGTGTCGAGCACGTGTTCGGCCATCGACAGGCTGGACACCGGCCCACTCGCGCACGGGGTCACACGCGCGAGCTCGAGTGCGGCATGGGCCTGGGCGCTGGCCGCGCTCGCGGCGCTCAGCGTGTCGGCATCGTTCGGTGCGAGCGCGCGTGCGGCATCGGCGAGTTGAGGAATGAGTTCATGGCGGCGCTTCAAGTGGGTGTCGACCGGGATGAACGCCTGGCCGATCGCATTGCGCAGGGCAACCAGCCGGTTGTAGGCGCCCACCGCCCAGAACACGAGCACGGCGAGCACCAGGCACGAGATGATCTGGGTGGCGCTCATTCGAGAGCGCCGAGCCGGGCCGTGTCTTCGAATGCGTCGCCGCCTGAGCGGGCCCGCCAGGCCGCGAACCCTCGGGCGCGCAGCGCACAGGCCGGGCAGACGCCGCAGCCGTAGCCCCAATCGTGGCGCACGCTGCGTTCGCCCAGATAGCAGGTGTGCGTATGTTCCACGATGAGTTCGTTGAGCCGCTCGCCACCGAGCGCTGCGCTGAAGGCCCAGGTCTGCTTCTTGTCGAGCCACATCAGGGGGGTCTCGATGACCATGGGTGTGTCCATGCCCAGGCTCAGGCTCACCTGCAGCGACTTGAGCGTGTTGTCGCGGCAATCGGGGTAGCCCGAGAAGTCGGTCTCGCACATGCCGCCCACGAGGGCATTGAGCCCTCGGCGATACGCGACGGTGGCTGCGAAGGTGAAAAACAGCAGGTTGCGACCGGGCACGAAGGTGTTGGGCAGGCCGCTGGCCGTCATCTCGATTTCGCGCTCGGACGTGAGCGCGGTGTCGGACAGCTGGCCGAGCAGCGAGAGGTCGAGCAGGTGGTCCTCGCCCAGGCGCTCGGCCCATTCGGGGAAGTTGCGGCGCAGCTGCGCCAGCACCTCCACACGGCAGCTCAGCTCCACCGCATGGCGCTGGCCGTACGAGAAGCCGATGGTCTCGACATGGCTGAACTGCTCGAGGGCCCAGGCCAAGCAGGCGGTGGAGTCCTGTCCGCCTGAAAACAGAACGAGTGCGCGGCGTGGCGTGGTCATTGGCGCACTTCGCCCTGGCCCAGCACCACCCATTTCATGGAGGTGAGACCCTCCAGGCCCACCGGTCCACGGGCGTGGAACTTGTCGGTGCTGATGCCGATCTCGGCGCCCAGCCCGTACTCGAAGCCGTCGGCGAAACGCGTGCTGGCGTTGACCATCACGCTGGCCGAATCGACCTCGCGCAAGAAGCGCATGGCGCTCGGGTGGTGTTCGGTGAGGATGGCGTCGGTGTGGTGCGAGCCGTAGCGGTTGATGTGCGCGATGGCTTCGTCGAGGTCGCTCACCACCTTCACGCTGATGATGGGGGCGAGGTACTCCTCCGACCAGTCTTGCTCGGTCGCGTCGGCCAACTGCACGCCGGGCACACGCGACAGCAGCGCACGGCCGCGGGCGTCGGTGCGCATCTCCACACCCTTGGAGGCGAACAGCGCGCCGATCTCGGGCAGAAAGCGTGCGGCGATGTCCTGGTGCACCAGCAGCGACTCGGTCGCGTTGCACGGGCTGTACTTCTGCGTCTTGGCGTTGTCGGTCACCCGCAAGGCCAACGCCAGCTCGGCGCTCGCATCCACATACGTATGGCAGTTGCCGTCGAGGTGCTTGATGACCGGCACTTTGGCTTCACGGCTGATGCGCTCGATCAGGCCCTTGCCTCCCCGCGGAATGATCACGTCGACCGACTCGGGCGAGGCAATGAGGTAGCCCACGGCCGCACGGTCGGTGGTCTGCACCAGCTGCACGGCATCGGCCGGCAGGCCGGCCTCGACCAGTGCCGCTTGCACGAGCTTCCACAGCGCAAGGTTGGAGTGCAGCGCTTCAGAGCCCCCACGCAGAATGCAGGCGTTGCCGCTCTTGATGGCCAGCGAGGCGGCCTCGATGGTCACGTTGGGGCGGCTCTCGTAGATCATGCCGAAGACACCCAGCGGCACCCGCATCTGGCCCACGCTGATGCCGCTCGGGCGGCGGCGCAGGTTGGTGATTTCGCCGATCGGGTCGGGCATGCCGGCGATCTGCTCGCAGCCTTCGGCCACCGTGGCCAGCACCTTGTCGGTGAGGCGCAGCCTGTCGACCATCGGGGCGGCCAGGCCAGCTTGCTCGGCGGCCTCGATGTCGAGCCGGTTGGCTGCGGCCAGTGCGCCGGTGTCGGCCTGCAGCAGGCGGGCGAGTGCACGCAAGGCGTCGTTCTTGGCGGCTGTGGGCGCGGCGGCCATGCGGGTGCTGGCGGCGCGCGCGGCCACGCCCATCTGGAGAATGGTGGCTTGGAGGTCGGTCGAGTTCATGCCCGATTGTCCCAAAATCCTGGCGTTTCGACAGCGGGGATCGAATCGGCCCTGTGGTGCCGTAGATGCACCGACGGCAAGCGCCTGCTTCGGTCGCTCGCCTCTGAATGGCATGCATGGTGCATGAGCGTGGGATCACTTCAGTGGCGTGGTGAGCGATCACCTCTCACTCCAAACGTCCATGTCCGCCGTCTCAGACACCAATGGACACGCCGAACGGCGCCAAGCTGGGTCACACTTTCGGGTTGACGGCGAGGGCGTTCGCGTCACGTGGGCCTTTGGCCTTTGGCCTGTCGCTCGGCGTGATTCGGGTCGATGCGTCACAGTCGATCAGAAAGGCGGGCAGTTTGCGAAAGGAAGAGGGCGTGATCAGCGACATCCAGGGGCCGAGGGCCGCCAGGGCGACCCCGTGGTTCAGCCTGTGCAGGTTGGCGTGTGCAGACCCAGAGGCACGTCCATGAGCGGCAGACCGGAGGCCTCCCTGCACCTGCGTGACTTTTCCGAAGACGACGTGCTCGCCCGGCGCGTCAACGACGCGCAGGCCCGCATCCTGTTTCGCCACGCGCTGCTCATCGCCGTGGCGAGCATGCTGTTCTCGCTGCTCATGACGGTGGGCTTGTCGCCCTACATCGCAGCGCCTTTGGCCTGGGGCTGGTTGGCCTTGCGCGTGTTGGCGTCGGCTTTGCGGCTGGCCGTCAGCCTGGGTTTCTTTCGCACGCCGGAGCACCGGCGCGACCTCTGGCGCCGCAGCTTTCTCGTGGCCATCGGTGTCGACGGCCTGACGTGGGGGCTGGTCGGCATCGTGGTCGTGCCCTTGCACATCCCACAGGTCTCCGAACTCGTGCTGCTGGCGCTGGTGGGCGTGGCCACCAGCGGCTCGTTCAACCTGCAACCCAGCTGGCGCGCCAATGCGTGTTTCGTCGCCAGCCTCGTGCTGCCCTTAGCGCTGTACGAGCTTCTGTTCGACGGGCGCTTCGGCCTCTATGCCTGCCTCGGCCTGTGCCTCTTCGTGCTGCTCGTGCTGTTCGAGGCGCGCGGGGCAGAACGCCGCATCCGCGAGCTGCTGCGCCTGCGGATCACCACCGACCAGATTGCCGAGGAGCGCGCCGAGGCCTTGCGCCTCGCGCAGCGCCAGAGCACCGTGAAGGGCCAGTTCTTGGCCACCATGAGCCACGAGATGCGCACGCCGCTGCACGGCATCCTCGGGCTCACCCGCGGTCTGCGTGAGGCCGATCCGCAGAACTCTCAACTGGCGCTGATCGAGAGGGCTGGCGAGCACTTGCTCATTCTCATCAACGACGTGCTCGATTTCTCCAAGCTCGAGGCGGGGCAGGTTCGCCTGCAAAACCATCCCTTCGATCTCGCCGCGCTGGTCGATGAGGTGGTGTCCTTGTCGATGGCGCCGGCCTGCCAAGCGGGGCTCACGCTCAGCACGCGGCTGCACATGCCGCGGCCGTGCATCGTGCAGGGCGACGCGGCGCGCTTGCGTCAGGTGCTGCACAACCTCGTGGGCAATGCGGTCAAGTTCACCGAGTCCGGCGCTGTCACGGTGGTGGTCAAACACAATGCCGAGCGCGGCCGCGCGCGCATCGCCGTGCATGACACTGGCGTGGGCATCGCGCCAGACGAGCTGAAGCTCATCTTCGATGCTTTTCACCAGGCCGACAGCTCGTTCACGCGGCGCTTTGCGGGGACGGGGCTCGGACTCACGATCGCACGCGACCTGGCACGCGCCATGGGCGGCGACCTGGTGGCCACGAGCCAGCCGGCGCGCGGCTCATGCTTCACCGTCACGCTCTCGCTGCCCCAGGCCACGGTCGACCTGCCACTCGACATCCAGGCCACGGTGCCCGCCACATTGAGCGGGCGTGTGCTGCTGGCCGAGGACAACCCCGTCAACGCCCTGGTGGCCGAGGCCGTGCTGCAGAAGATGGGTCTGGAAGTGGAGGTCGTGGGCGATGGTGCGCAGGCGCTGGCCTCGTTCCAGGCGCGCCGCCCCGACCTCGTGCTGCTCGACTGCCAGATGCCGGTGATGGACGGCCTGGAGGCTGCCCGCCGCATGCGTGAACACGAGCAGCACCATGGTGGGCCCAGCACGCCGATCGTGGCGCTCACCGCCAATGCGCTCGATGGCGACCGCGAGCAAAGCCTGCTGGCCGGCATGGACGAGCACATCGCCAAGCCCTTCCGAGATGAAGAGCTGCAAGCGGTGCTGGCGCGGTTCCTCCACCGCACAGGCTGACGCGGGGGTGTCCGCTGGAACACTGCGGTCGATGTGAAAACAAAAACGCCAGCCCGAGGGCTGGCGTTTTCAGTTCAAGCCGACACGCTGATGCGGCCGAGGTCCGCGGTCAGCGCGCCCTGACGGTTCACTGCTTGATGGCTTCCACCTGGATCAGCAGGCGGATGCTGTCAGGGATGCCGGGCACGCCGAAGCTGTTGCCAAAGCTGGTGCGCAGGATGCTGGTTTCGAAGTCGCCACCACAGACCTCACGCTGCAGGCGTGGGTTCGTGTAGCAGTTGAAGTTCGAGGCGGTCAGCGTGACTGGCTGGGTCTTGCCCAGGAAGGTCAGGGTGCCCGACACCGAGGTCAGCTTGCCGCCTTCGGACACGAACTTGTCACCGCTGAACTTGGCGGTAGGGAACTCGGTCGCGTTGAAGAAGTCGGCGCTCTTCAGGTGGCCGTCTAGCGGCGCCACGCCGGTGGACACCGAGGTGGTGTCGATGGTGATGTCGACCTTGCCGGTGCGCGCGGCCTTGTCGAAACTCACGCTGCCTTCCTTCTTGTCGAAGCGGCCGCGCAGCGTGCTGGTGCCGTAGTGCTTCGTCTCGAAGTTCACGAAGGTGTGGGTCGGGTCGATCGTGTAGGTGGCTGCTTGGGCCTGGGCCAGCGGCGAGAAGGCCAGTGCAGACAGTGCGGAGAGGGTGATCAGGGTCTTGTTCATGAAGGGTCCTTGAGAAAGTGAAAGAGGGCAGAAGGGGAAGTCAATCTGGAACAGCACCGCGCAATGAGGCAGAGCGCAGTGTCAGAACAACTGCAAGACAACGGTGCAGCCAGGGTCTTGCACGCTGCGGGCCGACGCGGGCCTGCAGCGCGTTGAAGTGGTGAGCCGATCAGAGCGGCGCCACGCCGGTGAGCGACAGCTTGAACTTCACGGCCACGTCGTTGGCCACCATGGAGGTGTCTTTCCAGTCGCCGTCACCGATCTTGAATTCGAGGCGCTTGATGACGAAGTTGCCGCTGGCCGTGGTGGTGCCGCCGGCCTGTGTGAGCACCACGGGCACCGTCACGTCGCGGGCCGTGCCCTTGATGGTGAGCTTGCCGGCGACCTCGAACTTGCCGCCGCCGAGCGCCTTCACGGCACCCGATTGAAAGCTGGCTTGCGGGAAGGCCTTGGTGTTGAACCAGTCGGGCTTGACCACCTCGGCTTCAGACTCGGCAGAGCCGAGCGACACGCCAGCCAGGTCGATCGTGAGGGCGATCTTCGCGGCCTCGGGCTTCTTCGGGTCGAAGTTGACCTGAGCATCGAACTTCTTGAAGCGGCCGTCGACGGGCACACCCATCTGCTTGCTGGTGAAGCTGATCTCGCTTTGGGCGGGCACCAGCTTCTGCTGGGCCAGGGCGGGCAGAGCACTGAGCAGACCCAGGGCGAGAACAGCGGTCGTGATGATATTTTTCATGAGGGCCTTGCGATCAGGAACAGGGTGGGTAACGGGTCCGCGGGGCGGGTGGGGCTGGGGGCGAGCAACACAACAGGCGGTCAGCGCAGCGGACGCCCCGGCCACATGCGGGCAATCAGGCGGTCGCGTTCGATGAACTGGTGCTTGAGAGCGCCCGCCACGTGCATCAACACGAGCGCCGCCATCGCATAGGCGAGGTAGGCGTGCCAGGGCTTGATCATCTCGGCCAGTTCCTTGTCCACCGGCACGAAGCTCGGCAGCGGCAGCACGCCGAGCCACACGATGGGAAAGCCCGCAGCCGAGCTGTAAGCCCAGCCCACCAGCGGCACCGCAAAGAACAAGACATACAGCGCCATGTGCGTGAAGTGCGCGGCACGGGCCTGCCACGCGGGCATCGGCACGTCGGCCGGCGGGCGGTGGGTCAGCCGCCACAGCAGGCGAACAGCCGACAACGCGAGGATCGTCACGCCGGCCCACTTGTGCCAGTTGTAGAGCTTCAGGCGCTGCGGCGAAAACGGCAGGTCGGCCATGTAGAAGCCCACGCTGAAGGTGGCGACGATGCTCAAGGCCAGCACCCAGTGCAGCAGCATCGCGACGGGGGTGTAGCGGCCGGTGGGAGCGGGCATGGGCACCTCGTGAGGGTCGGTGAAGAGGAGATGGCGCGGACAACTGGTGTCACGAGCTTGGTGACAAGCCAGGTGACGATCGCCGGTGATGGAAGTGAATGTATAGGGTCTGCCGGCCGCCTTGTTCTGCGAGGTTGTCGGGAGCGTTCAAAAAAATCGCGCGTGCATGTTGGAGAAGGTTCGCAGAGGGGCTTTTTGAAGTGCACGCGCGTCCACGTTTTCCCTCGCAGCAACCCTTACTCACAAACCCCGATGGATCGCAGAAATCAGCGTTCTAAAGTCGTTTTGTTCAATACGCCGAATGCAATTCA
>JBEGTX010000238.1:0-6984 GCA_041179165.1 Pseudomonadota bacterium
GGACAGTTTTTGCCGGATTTGCAGGCCCATAGCCCCGCTATGGGACAAAAAGACGGTGAAAAATGGACCGCTGCGGTCGATTTGCAGCCGACGCTTTCCAAGTCCGACAGGCTCCTAGGGCTCAGTGTTTCCTTCCCTCCGATGCCGCCCAGGCTCCTAGGCCTCGTGTTTGCTGCGATCGGCGGCGGCATCATTTTCTACGGTTGGTGGAGTGCGACGCAGGAGGCCCATCTGCGTGAACACGGGCACCTGGTTCAGGCGGAGTTCCAGCAGGTCGAATTGAACGAGTCGCTCGAGGTGAACGGGGCCAACCCCTTGCGGATCGTGGCCCAATGGCATGACAGCACCAACAACCGCTTGTGCATCTTCAAGAGCGCCAACCTCTGGTTCGATCCGAGCGCTTTTGTTCAGGGCCGCAAGATTCCGGTGTATGGGGATCTGGCCAAACCGTCCCGCTACCACGTGGACACATCCTTCTTGCCCAGCGTGCACCGCTGAAGCTCCGCCGCGCACTGCAGGGCACGACTTCCCGCCGAGAAGCCCTCTACGCAGGGCGACTCCGTATGTTTTTTGAACGGTTGTGCGTTAATAATCGATTCCGCTTCATGTGGATTCGCCATGCCTCGCACCCTCTCGCCGCCAGTCAGTTCTGCGCCTTCCGACACGGCGGAAGCCAAGTTGCTGCGCGACAACTCCTACGTGCTGGGGTTTCACGGGTTCATCTACACCTCGCCGGACTTGCCCCGCGCGACCACGGTACGCCATCCGGCCACGCTGCTGATCAGCGCCGACTACACGCCGTTCCGGGTGGCCACTCGCGACGGCCCGATGGTGGAGGTCCAGGCGGCACTGGTGCCTCCGCTGGTGTCGCGCAGGCTCGATGCGCCCAACGTGCCCATCCTGAGTTTCAATGTCATGCCGGCACACGCAGCCTTTCACGCCTTCCGCGCCATGCAGCACCCGGGCGTGTGGCCGCTTGATCGGCACGCATTCAACAAGACCGATGATGAATTCACCGCGCTGCTCGAGGGCACCGCCGGGCTCGCGATGGCCGAGTCTGTTTTTCAGAAGACCGTGGACGAAGCCCTGCGTCACGTGCCGCCCACTCAGGCGCCTGATCCCAAGGCGCTCGAGTTGATCCGCCTGCTCGATGCCAATCCCCGGTTGGGGCTGGACGAGTTGGCGGAGCGGTTCGGTCGTTCGCCACAGGGCATGTCCCGCTGGTTCACGTCGGCAGTGGGCATGTCGTTGCGCGACTATCACAACTGGCTCAAGCAGCGGCGCGTGTACCACACGCTCTATACACAGCGCTCGCTCACTGAGGTGGCCTTTGCCGCGGGCTTCGCCGATTCGCCGCAGTTCACCCGCGCCTATCAGCGCTGGTATGGTCAGAGCCCCTCGGCGGCTCGCGACCCGAGGTTCGTGCGGGTGTTGATCGCAAGTGCCAACATGGCAGCCCAGGCTGACGCGCCGACCGATTCTCAGCTCGGCGATTGAATCGGAACCCGGGCCTCGGAGGCCTCGGCAGCGGCTGTTTGTGTTTCCGGCTGTCGGCTTTGCAGGCCCGGTCCGGGGTCCATCTCCACACCGGGAAGCGTGGTCTCGAAACGCGCCAGCGACGTGGCATCGATCGAGACTTTGTTCCCCGCGAAGGCGCGTCGCGGCCCATAGCCGTAGTGGAGTTTCCAGATCTTCGAGAAATGCGCAAGGTCCGAGAAACCTGCATTGGCAGCGCTCTGGGTCACGCTGGCGCCGCTGCCGATGTGGGCAGCGGCCGTCTGCAGGCGAAGCGTCATTTCATATTTGCGCAGGGGGATGGCTGCTTCGGTCACGAAGAGGTGCCGGAGCCAGTCGACCGACATGTCTACCTCGCGCGCCAGATCCGTGATGGGGCGGCCCGGCTCTTCGCGCATGAGCCGCATGACCTCGCGCACACGCGGGTCGAGCGGCTGAACCGGGGGCACCAGCTCCAACGCCAGCTCCAGAAAGCGGCGACGCAGGGCGCTGACCTCGGACGCTGGAAGATGCCCCTCCTTGAACGCCCGAAGCTCGTCCAGAACCGGCTCGAAGTGAGTGCGAGACCAGACGAGTGTTGACGCAGAGGCCGCGCGGGCCAGTGCCCGGTAGGGGTAGGCGGTAGGAGCGACGTCGAGCGCGGCGACGGGCGATCTGCCCGTGTGAATGTGCATGAAGCCGGGTGGCAAAAGCGCAGCGCCAATGGAGCTCAGCGTTTCCTTTTTCGTCTGCACGGAAAAGCCGACATCCGTCAACGCGACGCAGACGATCACGGACTGGCGCTGTGTGGTCGTGCGGAACACCGGTCCGGCATAGAGAAAACCGTTGCGGTAGGTGTGCAGACGCCCCACGCGAGCGGAAAGCGAGGTGCCATCTGAACGCTGCGTGGAAAGGGCGGTCTGCATAGACCTCCCATTGGACAGGAGAGCGCTGGGTCACCGCTCAGGGCGATCCCTGAGGTGACTTGTATGTTTCGGTCGCGGGGGTGATCGGGGATGAGCGCTCACTTACCATGCGAAAAAAAGCATACTTGTGCATTTTGTGTGGTGGAAAGTGCTGATGTGCGGACCGCTTGCAGGTTTGACCATCGTCTGGCCGGCCCGATTTCACGGTGCCGGCGACAAATCAAAAACGGAGACAGACATGACATTCCATCAAATCGCCCGCACGGCCTTGCTTGCCGCATCGCTGATCGCTGCCACCACGGCAGCTTCTGCCGTCGAGATCGGACCCGAGCCGACCAAGTCCGCACTGGAAAGAAACGGTCCCTTCACGGTCCGAAACTTCACCATCAGCGGCCTGGGCAACGGCCACGGCGGCGGCACGGTGTACTACCCCACCAACGCACCGGACAAGGTCGGTGTGATCTCGATCGTTCCAGGCTTCGTGTCGTACCAGAGCAGCATCCGGTGGTGGGGCCCTCGTCTGGCCTCACACGGCTTCGTGGTCGTGACCATCGACACGCTGACCACGGTCGACCAGCCGGCCAGCCGCTCGACGCAGCAGCTCAAGGCGCTCGACCAGGTCGTGGCCCTCGGCAGCAGCAGCCGCAGCCCGCTGTACAACAAGATCGACGGCAACCGCACGGGCGTCATGGGCTGGTCCATGGGTGGTGGCGGCTCGCTGATCTCGTCACGCAACCGTCCATCGATCAAGGCCGCCGCGCCGCAAGCGCCTTGGGCGTCGCTCACGAGTTTTTCGGGCAACACCGTGCCGACGCTGATCTTCGCCTGCCAGCTTGACGTCGTGGCACCGACAGCCCAGCATGCCAAGCCCTTCTACAACGAGATGCGCTACAACGCGAAGCAGTACCTTGAGAAGACCGCCGGCGACCACTTCTGCTTCAACAGCGCCAACGCGACTGCCAGCCTGAAGGGCATTGCCTGGATGAAGCGTTTCCTGGACGAAGACACCCGCTACACCGGCTTCGCCTGCAACAACCCCAACGCGTCCGGCTTCTCGGAGTTCCGCACCGAGCGTTGCAACTGATCGGTCGGGCCTGAAGCAAGCTGTTCACCGCGCTCTCGCTGATGCGGCGGGCGCTGTCTGCAACAGAGCTTCTGCTTCGTGATCGCAATGGGCCGCTGAGCGATTCAGCGGCCCATTTTCCTTGCGCCAGACGGCCAGAGCCGGGCAGGGTTCCGTCATCAAGGCGCTGCCTTAACACACGCATTTTTGAATACTTGTGCTTTTTGGGTACTGGCATGTGCCGATGCGGTGCTGGTCAGGTTCCCAGATCATTCGTTCCGTCGGCTCCTCTCGAAAGAGGCTGGCTACACCCAAAAACAGGAGACAGAAGATGAAATTCAATCAAATCGCTCGCACTGCTTTGCTCGCAGCCTCGCTGATCGCGTCCGCCACGGCCGCCTCTGCCATCGAAATCGGCCCCACCCCGACCAAATCTGCACTTGAGCGGAACGGCCCTTACACCACCAAGAACTTCACCATCAGCGGCCTGGGCAACGGCCACGGTGGCGGCACGGTCTACTACCCGACCAATGCCCCTGCCAAGGTTGGCGTGATCTCCATCGTTCCTGGTTTCGTGTCGTACCAGAGCAGCATCAAGTGGTGGGGCCCGCGTCTGGCCTCGCACGGCTTCGTGGTCGTGACCATCGACACGCTGACCACCGTCGACCAGCCTGACAGCCGCTCGACGCAGCAGCTCAAGGCCCTCGACCAAGTCGTGGCACTCGGCAGCAGCAGCCGCAGCCCGCTGTACAACAAGATCGACGGCACCCGCACAGGCGTGATGGGCTGGTCGATGGGTGGTGGCGGCTCGCTGATCTCGTCTAAGGACCGTCCATCGATCAAGGCTGCTGCACCGCAAGCACCGTGGGCTTCGCTCACGAACTTCGCGAACAACACCGTGCCGACGCTGATCTTCGCTTGCCAGCTCGACGCCGTGGCGCCGACCGCTCAGCACGCCAAGCCGTTCTACAACGAGATGCGTTACAACGCGAAGCAGTACCTGGAGAAGACCGCCGGCGACCACTTCTGCTTCAACAGCGCCAATGCCACGGCCAGCCTGAAGGGCGTGGCCTGGATGAAGCGCTTCATCGACGGCGACACCCGTTACACCGGCTTCGCTTGCAACAACCCGAACGCTTCTGGCTTCTCGGAGTTCCGCACCGAGCGCTGCAACTGATCGGTTGATCCACAGCATCCTGCCGCGGCAGGTCGCTGACAAGCTTTCGCGCTACGGTCGCGGAATCCAAATGGCCACCTTCGGGTGGCCATTTTTACGTGGCCGTGCAACTTTCGCGTCTGACAAGGGTTGGGGATTCCTTGGGAAAAACTTGGCGACCACAATCGCCGGACGCGCCGTGCCCTGAAGGCTCGCGCAAAGCAGGGTAACGGTAAACCCTCTCCAGTAAAGGGGAATTTCAAAGTTGTCTTGCAGGCGGAAAGTCCGCTCGGCCTCGACAAGCGCATCTCTTGAAGGACGATACCGTGAAAGTCCCTGTGCTTTCGCCCCCCTCCCAAGTGGCTACAAGATGTAAATATTTTATGTTTCTTGATTGGGGGGTGCAATTTTCTAGTGGAAACGCCAATGCGCGCTGAACGCAAATTTGGGACGATCTCTTACCGGCTGCACCAGAACCAAGTCGGCAAACAAACAAAACAGGAGACATCGCTTGAAACTCAATCAAATCGCCCGCACTGCATTGCTCGCCGCTTCCCTGGTCGCCGCCACCACTGCGGTTTCCGCCCTTGAAATCGGCCCTGCGCCAACCAAGTCGGCGCTTGAGAAGAACGGCACCTACACGGTCAAGAACTTCACCATCAGCGGTCTGGGCAACGGCCACGGCGGCGGCACGGTGTACTACCCGACCAACGCCCCTGCCAAGGTCGGCGTGATCTCCATCGTTCCTGGTTTCGTGTCGTACCAGAGCAGCATCAAGTGGTGGGGCCCGCGTCTGGCTTCGCACGGCTTCGTGGTCGTGACCATCGACACCATCACCACCACCGACCAGCCTGACAGCCGTTCCCGCCAGCAGCTGGCCGCCCTCGACCAAGTGGTCGCACTCGGCAGCAAGAGCAGCAGCCCGCTGTACAACAAGCTCGACGGCACCCGCACTGGCGTGATGGGCTGGTCCATGGGCGGTGGCGGCTCGTTGATCTCGTCGAAGGACCGTCCATCGATCAAGGCTGCTGCACCGCAAGCACCGTGGGCTTCGCTCACGAGCTTCGCGAACAACACCGTGCCGACGCTGATCTTCGCTTGCCAGCTCGACGCCGTGGTGCCGACCGCTCAGCACGCCCGTCCGTTCTACAACGAGATGCGCAACAACGCGAAGCAGTACCTCGAGAAGACCGGCGGTGACCACTTCTGCTTCAACAATGCCAACACCACCGCCAGCCTGAAGGGCGTGTCCTGGATGAAGCGCTTCGTCGACGGCGACACCCGCTACACCGGTTTCGCTTGCAACAACCCGAACGCTTCTGGCTTCTCGGACTTCCGCACCGAGCGCTGCAACTGATCGTTTGATCCGCAGCAACCTGCCGCAGCAGGATGCTGACAAGCTTTCGGGCTTGGATCGCGATGCCTGAATGGCCACCCCCGGGTGGCCATTTTTTATGCGGTCATGCAAACTTTTGGGGTTGCTGCCGACGGAGTGCTTTTGGGTGGTGCGGGAGACGAACCCCTCCAGCCGAGTCATGGCTGGAGGGGGCCGCACGAGTCGGATTCGATGTAAGTCCGCGCCAACAAAAGAGAATTTTGCTTTTGTCGGGACGCGGAACGTCCGTCACGAATTTGTGTGGGTCAGCACTGAGCGCGGTGCAATGGAACTAACTGCGCTCTGATCACCCATAAAAATCTGCGACAAGTTGTAAATTATTCACGCTTGTTGAATGGCTGTGCAATTTCCTAGTGGGAAACGCCAATGCGTGTGGATGGCGGGTGCGGGACTATCTCTTACCGGCTGCCCCACCACGAAGTCAGCCACAACCCCCACAGGAGACATCGCTTGAAACCCAATCAGATCGCTCGCACTGCACTGCTCGCCGCTTCCCTGATCGCCGCCACCACGGCAGTTTCGGCCCTCGAAATCGGCCCTGCGCCAACCAAGGCTGCGCTTGAGAAGAACGGCACCTACACGGTCAAGGACTTCACCATCAGCGGCCTGGGTACCGGCCATGGTGGCGGCACCGTGTACTACCCGACGAATGCCCCCGCCAAGGTTGGCGTCATTTCCATCGTTCCAGGTTACGTGTCGTACCAGAGCAGCATCAAGTGGTGGGGACCGCGCCTGGCCTCGCACGGTTTCGTGGTCGTGACCATCGACACCAACTCCATCTATGATCAACCCGACAGCCGTTCGACGCAGCAGCTGAAGGCGCTCGACCAGGTCGTGGCGCTCGGCGCCAAGAGCAGCAGCCCGCTGTACAACAAGATCGACGGTACCCGCACTGGCGTGATGGGCTGGTCCATGGGTGGTGGCGGTTCGCTGGCCTCCGCCAAGAGCC
>JBEGTX010000239.1:0-3836 GCA_041179165.1 Pseudomonadota bacterium
CTGGAGCGGGGCAGTGCTGGGCGGTACAGCCGGGCCTCAAGCTCCTCGTCGCTGAGGGTCTCGGCAAGAGTCCAGTCGACGCCGGCTACACGGGCCAGCGAGACGTACTTGCCGACAACACGCTTGGAAATCTTGAGGGCGCGGCCGACCTCGTTGTAGCTCAGCTTGGCCTGCAAGTGCAGGCGCAAAGACTCTCTGATTCGTCGCAGCATCGTGATTCTTCGTGGGCATGGCTCGGGCTGCAAAAAAGCAGTGAGCTTGAGGCTGGGTTGCAAATCACTTGCACACCCCCTCGTCGTCCACGATCACGCTGAAACAGCGTCCACGATCAGTTTGAAACGCCGTCCACGATCAGCCTGAAATGCCGTCCACGATGGGCTGAAATACGCACCTTCCATCTCTAGCGGGACGGAATCATCGAGGGTCGATGGTCAGAGGCGAGCGGCGGCGTTGACCGAAGTAAGTTCGCCCCCCGTGCTCATTCATCCCTTGGCCCCATGCACCATCGCAGCCACAGGCTGCCGAGCCAGCTCAATGAACGCCCGCACATAGTCGATGCCCGTCTCCGACTCCCTTGCTCCCAGGAAGATCTGCTTGGCGATACCGCGGGCACCGAGCCGCACGGGCACGACGTCCATCCTGGCTGCGTACTCCTCGACCAGCCAGCGGGGCAGGGCCGCGACGCCTCGGCCGCTGGCGACCATCTGCAGCATGATGTCGGTGGTCTCGATGGTCTTGTGGCGCTTGGGCGTGACACCGGCTGGCAGCAGGAACTGGTTGTAGATGTCGAGGCGCTCGATGTCCACCGGGTAGCTGATGAGCACCTCTGTCGTCAGCTGCTGGGGCTTCACGTGGGCTGCTGACGCCAGCGGGTGGCCCTTGGCCACGACGAGCACCTGCTCGTAGTCGAACACGGGCTCGAATTTGAGGCCCGGTTTGTGAAGCGGGTCGGGGGTGACGAGCAGGTCGATCTCGTAGCCGAACAGCGCGCCGATGCCTCCGAACTGGAACTTCTGTTTGACGTCCACGTCGACGTCGGGCCAGGCGGTCAGATAGGGGGAGACCACCTTGAGCAGCCACTGGTAGCAGGGGTGGCATTCCATGCCGATGCGCAGCGCGCCGCGCTCGCCCTGCGCGAACTGGCCGAGGCGCTCTTCGGCCAGGTCCAGCTGCGGCAGCACGCGGTTCGCGACCGCCAGCAGGTACTGGCCCGCCTGGGTGAGGCGCAGGCTTCGGCCTTCGCGCAGCCAGACGTCGGTGCCCAGCTGCTGCTCCAGCTTTTTCATGCTGTGGCTCAGGGCGGACTGGGTGAGGTGCAGCACGCCGGCAGCGGCCGTCAACGACCCTTGTTTCTCGACCTGCTGAACGATGCTGAGGTGGATGCGCTCCAACATTCAGATGACTCCGACTCATGGATTGGTGAGAAAAGACCATTTTACTTCATTGATCCCCATCGATAGCATCCGTTTCCATGGGTCGCACATGGCGACCGACAGGGAAGCAACATGACACGTCCACTCCGTTTGGTAGCCGTCTCCGGCGGCTTGCAGCGACCCTCCAGGTCGGCTGCCCTGGCAGAGCATCTGCTGGACCTGATCTCGGATGAACTGCCGTGCGAGCAGCGCCTGGTCGAGCTGGGGCAACTTGCGCCGCAGCTCGCCGGTGCGGTCTGGCGCAGCCAGTTGCCCGACACCGTGGAGCGCGAGCTGGCGGCGGTCGAGCAGGCCGACCTGCTGGTGGTGGTGACCCCGGTCTTTCGCGGCTCCTACACGGGGCTGTTCAAGCACTTCTTCGACTTCATCCATCAGGACGCCTTGATCGACAAGCCCGTGCTGCTGGCGGCCACCGGCGGCAGCGAGCGCCATGCCTTGGTGATCGACCACCAGCTGAGGCCGCTGTTCAGCTTCTTCCAGGCACGCACCCTGCCGCTGGGCGTCTACGCGACCGACAAGGATTTCGCCGAGCACCGCCTGCAGGACGAGGCCCTGATCGAGCGCGCCCGGCTGGCGGTGCGGCGCGCGTTGCCGTTGATCGAACTGACGCGTCCGCCCATGTCCTCTCTGCCCAAGCTCACGGTTCTGGCCTGACCCATGAACCACCTTCTCGCTCAGACATCAGCTCACGGGACCGCCATGAACGACGAACTCAGCTTCAGCCTCAAGGGCATCTGCTTCGATGAAAACTATCAGCCATCGGACAGCACACGCATCACCACCAACTTTGCCAACCTCGCCCGGGGCAAGAGCCGGCAGCAGAACCTGCGCAACACGCTGCGGATGATCGACAACCGATTCAATGAGCTGGCGCATTGGGACAACCCGACGGGAGACCGCTACGCCGTCGAGCTCGAGATCATCTCTGTCGAGATGAGCATCGGTGAGAGCGACAGCAACAACGGCATCAGCCGCGACGACGCTTTCCCGTTGATCGAGATCCTGACGACCAGCACCCTCGACAAGAAGACGAACAAGCGCATCGACGGCATCGCGGGGAACAACTTTTCCTCTTACGTGCGCGATTACGACTTCAGCGTCTTGCTGCCGGCCTACAACGCCAATCGCTCTGAATTCTGCACGCCAGACGACTTCGGCGACCTGCATGGCAAGCTGTTCCGGCAGTTTGCCAACTCGAGCGCTTACAAGGCGCGCTTCAAGAAGCCGCCTGTCATCTGCATCAGCGCTTCGACCAGCAAGGCCTATCAGCGGACCGGCAACCAGCATCCGGTGCTTGGCATCGAGTACCAACAGAATGAGCTGTCGTCGACCGACCAGTACTTCGCCAAGATGGGGCTGCAGGTTCGCTTTTTTATGCCGCCGAATGGCGTTGCACCATTGGCGTTCTACTTCCAGGGCGACCTGCTGGGCGACTACACGAACCTCGAGTTGATCGGCACCATCAGCACGATGGAAACCTTTCAGCGGATCTACCGCCCCGAGATCTACAACGCCAATTCTGCAGCGGGCCAACGCTATCAGCCGAGCCTGAAGAACCAGGACTACTCGCTGACCCAGATCGTCTACGACCGCGAAGAGCGCAGCCAGCTGGCGGTCAAGCAAGGGAAGTTCGCGGAGGAGCAGTTCATCAAGCCGTACAAGCGCGTGCTGGAACAGTGGGCGGCTCATGTCGCGCTCTGACGTCCCTTCCACTTCGCTCGCCACACCCCTCTTCGCCCTCAAGGAATCCCCAGATGTTTGAAACCTCCATCGCCGGCAGCCTGCCGAAGCCCGCCTGGCTGGCTGAGACCAACAAGCTCTGGCCGCAATGGCGGGCTGAAGGCGACGCGCTTCGCCAAGCCAAGGCCGACGCGACGCTGCTGTGGATCAAGGCCCAGGAAGACGCAGGCCTCGACATCGTGTGCGACGGCGAGCAGTCGCGCCAGCACTTCGTGCACGGCTTTCTCGAGCAGGTCGAGGGCATCGACTTCGAGCACAAGGTGAAGATGGGCATCCGCGACAACCGCTACGACGCGATGGTGCCGCAGGTGGTGTCGGCCTTGCGCCTGAAGGGCCGCGTCCATGCGTTCGAAGCGCAGCTGGCGCGCGCGCACACGAAGAAGAAGCTGAAGTTCACGCTGCCCGGCCCGATGACCATCGTCGACACCGTGGCAGACCGCTTCTACGGTGACAAAGTCAAGATGGCCTTCGCGTTCGCCGAACTGCTCAACCAGGAAGCGCTCGCGCTTCAGGCCGATGGTGTGGACATCATCCAGTTCGACGAACCCGCGTTCAACGTCTACATGAAAGACGCCGCCGACTGGGGCGTGAAGGCGCTCGAGCGCGCGGCGCAGGGCCTGACCTGCACGACAGCCGTGCACATCTGCTACGGCTACGGCATCA
>JBEGTX010000240.1:0-2833 GCA_041179165.1 Pseudomonadota bacterium
ACGCGCTCGATGCCATGGCCGGCGCACTCAACGGCACGCTCGGCCCTCTGCGCCACGTGGCCGGGTTGCTGCACTGGGTTCGCGGATCGCCGCAGCTCGAACCCTGGGCCTTCGCCTGCGAGCAGGTGGTGGTGCCCGACTTCGCAGGTGCCTGCGGGGCGCTGGCCACCCTTCCCCTCGGCTCGGCAGCGACCCAAGTGAGTGAACCGCTGGGTGCGCTGCTCGCCGAGCTGCGTGTGACACTGGGCTCGCTGCTGCACCACGGCCTCGCGCGCCTGCCACGCGACTGGGTCCGCAACGCCGTGGCCCTGAGCCAGCGAGCTCAAGCACTGAGCCTGCCTGCGCTCGGGCAGCGGCTGGGCGAACTGTCCGCGAGGGTCCAGGCCCAGCACGCCGCGCCCGACACCTCCGCGCCGCTGGCACCGTTGTTCAACGCGTTGCTGGCCCTGCTTCAGTTGCACGATGACGCGTTGGATGCGGTGGTTGCTGAGCAAGCCACCATGGCCGATCCAGCCCAATGAGATGTCTGCATTCCTATGCATGACCAGATTCCCCCATGACAAGGACTTGCCATGAACGACTTCTCAGATATCTTTGAATTGCAGCAGCTCGTGGCCCGGTTCGCCAACAGCTTCGACACCAAGGACTGGGCCGCGCTGGAACAGTGCCTCATGCCTGAACTGCACACCGACTACAGCGACCTGCGTGGCACGCCTCCTGAACGCATGAGCAACACCCGTTTCGTGGCGCTCCGCCGTTCGGCACTGAGCGACCTTCAAACCCATCATCTGTCGGGCAATGTGGAGATCAAGCTTTGCGGCAGCACAGCGGCGCTGAAGGTTTCGATGGCCATCCATCGTCGCGATGTCGACGGCGGCGCCTTCAACACACACTGTCTGTACCTGATGGGTGCCGAACGGGCGGGGGACCCTCCGTGGCGAATCAACTCGATCGTGCAGAAGGTGTTCATCAATGACGGAGATGCGACCATTCACAGTGGACTGTCAACGCCATGACATCCCTCAGACAAGGATCGACACAGCCATGAACCGACGCACCTTTTCGCTCACCGCCAGCGCACTCGCCGCCGCGCCGCTGGCGGCGTGTGGCGACAAGAAGCGTGCGGACCCGCCGCCACTCCCGCCGGTCCCCGAGTTCTCTGCCGAGCGCCTTCACACTGGGCTCGAAGCGCTTCGCTTGGCTTATGAGGCCAAGGGGTTCAACGTGTCAGAGACACTGCAGCCAGGGCTGTCAGACGACGAGTTCAACAATCGCTGCAGCAGCTGGCTTGCTGCACCGCTTCCAAAGGAGATGCTGGCCTTGTACGCCTGGCGTGGCGGCCAGCAGATCTCGAAGGCCCCCAAGGACTTTCCGTTTTCATTTCGCGACTGCGCCTTCTCCACGCCCGACGAGGCCAAGGCCGAGTACATCAGAATGATGAGCACCTATGGTGCGAATCCAGGCGACAGCGAGCTGCTTCGCAACTGCTTTCCGTTCGCGGCGTTCAATGGCGGGTGGTTGGTGATGCCCTGTGGCAACCAATCGCTGGAGCCCCGGCTCCAGCGCCCGATCATCTCGGTCATGCAAGGCGTGGCCGTGCACTATCACTCGATCGAACGCATGGTGGCGACCGTCACCGACTGCGTGAGCCACCCGAAACACGATGGACACGGCCTTCCGAGCGACATCGAACTCGACCTCTGGCGGCGTCACAACCCCGGAATCTTTCAGCGCTGAGTCGCTTCGCTGCAACCACGTCTCCGTATCGTCACACCTTCTTCTGGGGGGGATTCATCAACCGTCCCGCCAAGGCCACCGCAATCTAGAATCAATCGATCTTTGCAGGTGATTCGAAGGACGGGAATGCGGAAGCTGATTGGGTTGTGCGCCATTGCATTGATGAGCGCGTGTGGTGGTGGTAATGGTGGCGACGATGTCGCTGCCAACGTGAACGTCACCGTCGGTCTGACGACCGTCCCGAGCATTCAGGCAACGGTGGCAACGGGAAGGTCCATCGCTGACCTCACCCTGTCTGCCAAGGTCACGGGTGAGTTGCCCGCATTGAATGGCAAAACGATTTACGTGGTGCTCGAAGACCCCTCAAACCTTTTTCAGGCTGCAACGTCCTTGTCCGGCCCCAATGCACAAGGCGATATGCAGATCGTTCTCACAGGCAAGCCGCTGAACACGGTCGGTGATTTATCCGGCAACGTGACCGTGCATGCCTGTCTCGATCTCGGCTGCAACACGGAACTCCGCGGTTCGCCCGTCCAGATTCCTTACCAGGTGGCGGTGCGTCCTGGGCTGGCACTGAGCCAGACCTCGTTCGATGTCAGCGCAATTTTCGGTGAGCCTGCATTCACGCGAACACTGACGGCGAGTCCCTTGAACCGGCTGAAGGGTTTCAGCATGGGCACCAGCATTCCCGGAGTCAAACTGGACGCCCCGACACTGTTCACCCAGAGCAGCACGCCGCACCTCCTGACGCTCACGTTTCATCCGCAGGCGCCCGGCACCGTCGTCAAGGACTACCCGATCGAGGTCGAGTTCGAACACACCGATGGAAGCACCTATCGCCTCATCGAAAACATCTCGATCCGCCACGTCACCACCGACAACCCCACTGTCGACTACGTTTTCCCCACGCGGTCGCTGAACCTCGATGCCCGGCAGGCCAACAGCGCCATTGCAAACTTCTGGGTGGTGACACGTCCTGGCGTCACGATGACTGCCACAGGCGTCGAGTACCTCTCGCACCCCGTCGCAGCCAATGGCAACGCCCTGGCAAGCAACTGGCTGCGCCCCTTTGCAGACATCTATCTGGCGGACACGT
>JBEGTX010000241.1:0-7939 GCA_041179165.1 Pseudomonadota bacterium
TCGTGTGGAACTCACTGCGCTCCCTTCGGTCGCTGCGTTCAGACAACCACGCGAAGCATGATTCGAAGCGCTTCGCGCCCCCCTCGAAGACCGGGCGCCTCAGCCGACGCTCAATGGCCGCTGACACCAGCCAGAGCAACACCTGCAACGCCAGCCGGGCCTCGCTTCGCCTCGGCTCACGGAAACGCGTGCAGACATCGCTCTATTCGCGCATCGCGCCGCAGCGCTCGCGAAGCAGGTCCCGGATTTTCGCTGTTTGAAGATCGAAAGTTGGCATGTGTCCAGAGCGAAGCGCATTGCCCAGAGCCCGCGGATCTGGCTCTGCCAGGCCGCCAGGCGGGCGCCCCTTGGGGGCTGAGCCCGGACTTGAACAGTCCAGTGGACTGTTCATGCCTGGTGAAGAGCTGAGCCTATGGCTCAGCGCGGCTGGCAAAGCAGGAGTGCGGAGCACGACTGGGGGGCCTAATTCACCCACCAGTAGCGGACCACGTGGAAAAACATCGGCGCGGCGAACACCACCGAGTCCAACCGGTCCAGCATGCCGCCATGGCCTTCGATCATCGCGCCCCAGTCCTTGACACCGCGGTCGCGCTTGATGGCCGACATCACCAGCCCACCCAGAAAACCCATCAGGCAGATGGCGAGTGCCACGAGGGCCGATTGCCACGGGGTGAACGGCGTGATCCAGTAGAGGCTGGCGCCGAGCAAGGTGGCCGAGGCCACGCCGCCGATCAGGCCTTCGAGGGTCTTGGATGGCGACAGCTCGGGGGCGATCTTGCGGCGGCCGAAGAGCTTGCCCCACACATACTGCAGCACGTCGCTGCCCTGCACCACGGCAATCAGGTAGGCGATGAGCAAGAGGTTGCGGCCTTCGAAGCCGGGGATCTCGAGGGTGAGCAGGGCGGGCAGGTGCGACAGGCAGAAGACGCAGATCATCAGACCCCATTGCATCTTGGCCGTGCGCTCCAGAAAGCGGTTGGTGTCGCCGCTCAAGCTGGCCAGAATGGGCAGCACCAGGAACACGTGCACGGGAATGAAGATGGAGTACAGCCCGTACCACTCGATCCAGATCAGGTAGTACTGCAGTGGCAGCGCCACGTAGAACATGAGCGCCAGCGCCATGTGGTCGCCGGAGCGCGTGTAGGTGAGGGTGATGTACTCGCGCAGTGCGGCGAACGACATGAATGCGAACAAAAAGATCACACCGGTCTTGCCGAACACGAACGACAGGCTCACCAGCAGCACCATCACCCACCAGGCCTTGATGCGGCTGTTGAGGTTGTCGATGACACCGTGCGGCTCGCCATGGGCCACACGCCACTTGAGCAGGCCGCCCACGATGGAGGCGAACAGCAGCACGCCCAGCACCGCCATGAAGAGCATCTGCGTGCTCTGTTGGAACGAAGCTTCTTTCATCATGTGTTGATGCTCTCTTGCGGGCGCAGGGCCAGCACGGCCGCTTCGGCGCGGCGGGTGAAGGCGTCTTTTTCTTCTTCAGGGTCGAGAACCATGGGAGCACCGTAGCTCACGCTGCACACCATGGGCACCGGCAGCCATTGGCCCTTGGGGATCACGCGGCGGATGTTGTCGATCCACACCGGCACGAACTCCACCTGCGGGCAGCGGCGGCTCAGGTGAAAAAGGCCGCTCTTGAAGGGCAGCAGCGGGGTCTCGCCGGTGTTGCGCGTGCCTTCGGGAAAGATGATGAGCGACTCGCCGCGGCGCAGCGCTTCGGCCATGTCGTCGACGGGTGAAGGCTCGCCGGCTGCCGGCGCGCGGTTGATCAGCAGGGCATTGAACACCTGGATGCCGATGAAGCGGCGCAGCACCGAGGCCGACCAGTAGTCCTGGCCCGCGACGGGGCGCGTCTGGCGCCGCAGCACACCGGGCAGCGTGGTCCAGATGAGGACGAAGTCGCCATGGCTGCCGTGGTTGCCGAAGTACACGCGCTGGGTGGGAGTGGGCAGGGCGCCGCGCCAGAGCGGGCGCACACCCGTCAGCGCGCGTGCGAAGAACTTGATCATTTCGCCGACGGCCCAGCCAGGTGCGCGTCGGACCAGTCGGATGAGTGACATGGTGCTCCTGAAAACCACATCATGCCGTGTTTTGGGTGGCTCCCAGCGATGGCCTGCCGCGTTGCGTGTCAGAGCAGGTGCACGAAGGCCACGAGCGAGAGGACCAGCGCCATCAGCAGCAGCGAGGCCGCCACCTGGTACCTGTACAGGCGCTGCGCGCCACGGATGCGGGCCGCAACGGGCCTGCCTGCCTTGCTGGCGGGCACGGACATCACCGCCTGCAGGCCCTGGTCGAGCCCGGCGAGCGCCATGCCGTCGTGCTGCGCCAGGCGTTTGAACAGCTTGGCATCGAATGCCACACGCACCGCCAGCACCCGCTCCACGAGGGCCAGCGCCGCGATCGCGATCAGCAAGCAAGGCATGCACTTCAGGCCGTCGAACGCGGACGCCAGGCCGCCGACGACAAAGAAGCCGATCAGCGATGCCATGGCGAGGCCAGACCAGACGCTTCCTGTTGCGAGCCAATCGGCGCAGACCGCGCAGGCATGGCGGTCTTCGCGCGAGAGCGGTGTGGGGGTGGAGCTGGAGTCAGGGATAGGGGTACTCATGGCGCAGCATTGTCGGCACCGGCCGGGCTGGCTGCAACGGCCGCTTCCACAACAGACAGCAGCGAGGGTGGCAGCACCACCGACGGCCGCACACGTTGCAGCACGCTTACTGCAGCCGCCACAGAAGGCTGCCCACCGTGTCGGCACAGCCAGGTGAGCGCCACCGCGGCGCTGCGTGAAAAGCCGAGCGCACAGCACACGAGCACCGGGCCTTGCAGGCGCGCCCGTTCCACCGCCTGCGCGGCTTGGCGCAATTGAGCTGGTGTGGGTTCGGTGAGGTCAAGCCAGCCATGCGAGGTGGCGCCGGGATGGTGGAGCGAGAGCTCGCTGGTAAGGTCGATCACCTGCTTGAACCGCCCGTGGTCCGGCTCCCACGGCAAGGGCAGCCGGCCGATCCACACCGTGTCTTGCAGGGCGACGCTGCGGGGAAGGCCGCGTGTCCAGAGACGCGCATTGAGCCAGGCGCCCAGCCGATACGGCCACATCAGCATGCGTGTGGCCACGCTGTGGCGGCCGGTGGCGCGCTTCTGAAAGCCTTCAGCGCCGAGCGCCGCGTAGCAGAGCGACACCATGGCCAGCGACACCGCAGGCCAGTACAGCCACCACCACGCGCGGCCGATGCCGGCGAGCAAGGCCAGCACCAGGGCGCCCGCGCCGTAGAAAAACGCGAGCTTGCGGCGCTGCGCCGAGCGGGTCCATTGCCACATCGGACGCTCTCCTTCGAGCGGCCACAGCCACAGGCACAGCGCACCCGCCAGCAGGCCGGTGGGCACATCGATGAAGTGGTGCTGGAAGGTGGTCAGCACGGAGATGCCGATGAGCACGCTCCACACATGAACGGCGACCCGCGCCGCTCCATGCGCCTTGCGGCGGAAGAAGTCCCACAGGATGAGCAGCAGCACGATGTGCAGCGACGGCGCCTGGTTGAAGGGCAGGTCGAACCCGGCCAGCGCATCGAACAACTTGCCCGCCCAGCCGTCGAGCTGCGGACGTGGTGTCGAGAAGCGCAGCGGAAACAGCAGGAAGCCGGAGATGCAGATGATCTGCGCCATGAGCAGCCGGCGCGCCTGGCGAGCCAGCTCGAGGCGCGTGGCGCAAACCAGCAGCGACAGCCCGTAGAACAGGTCAATCGACCAGTAGGGCAGGATGGTCCAGGGGACGAGCGGGATGTGCCGCTCCCAGTCGAACACGATGCTCGGCACCGCGGTGAGTGCGGCAGCCCGGTGGTTGGCAAAACCGTAGGTCAGGAAAAACAGCGGCCCCAGCACCAGCAGCCACAGCAGGCCTTGCTTCCAGAACGGCGGCAGGCGCATGGGGTTCAGGCCTTCACGCGCACGGCCAGAGAGACCGTGAAAATGCCCCACTCATCGACACGCTGCGTGATCTTGCGAAAACCGGCCGCGGCGACGAGCTGGTCCATCTCGAGTTGTGTGCGGCGGCGCATCACCCAGGCCTGGCCCGCCCGGTGGCTGGTGAGCGCGCGGGCGATCAGCTCCAGCTGGGGGTGCCAGGGCTGGCCGGTGTAGACCAGGCAGGCGCCGTCGGGCATGGCATCGGCCAAACCGCCGAGCGACTGCTCGAGTTGCGCGTTGTCGGGGAAGAGTTCGTACAGCCCCGACACCACGCACACGGTGGGCGCCGGTGTGACCGATGCCAGGCTGGCGCGGTTGAAGGCATCGGCCTTCACGAAGCGGGCGATCTGGGTGAGCCCGCGCGCGGCGATGAGCGTGGCGCCGTCTCGCACGTTGATGTCGCTGTAGTCGCGCAGCAGCACCGAGTCGGGTTGCTGTGCGCTTTGCGCCACGGCGTCGAGCACGTAGCGGCCGTGGCCGGCGGCGATGTCCATCAGGTGCACGGGCATGCCCTGGGCATGCACTCGCGCCATGGCCAGCTGCAGCAGCTCTTCGACATGCAGCTTGCGCTGGCGGATGCCGCGCCAGCCGATGGAGCTCAGGTAGGTGCCGTCGATGGCGCGGCCGATGGGGCCCAGGCCCGTCGGGCGGTTGCGGTACACGTAGTCGAGTGTGCTGCCCGAATCGAAGCCGGTCGCGTGGCCGAGTTGCAGGCCTTGCGACAGCGGCGCCGACAATTTGAGCGACGCCCGCGTGGAGGCCCAGTACAGACCGCGCGGTGTCCACCAAGGCAGCGGCCGGCCGAGTTCTTTCGACTCCTCGAAGGTGAAGCCGCGTTGGTGGGCGTCACGCACGTTCACCGGTTGCGGTGCGCCGGCGAACAGGCGTTCGATGAAGGCGCGGATCTTCGCCACGGCCGGTGCGCGGTCGCGCTCGCCCAGGGTGTCGTGATAGAAGCCCGGCAGGTCGTGCAGCTCTTTCACGGGGCTCGTGAGCCGCTCGAAGAACTGCCGCTGGGGTTTGTCGTGCACCACCCAGTCGGCGCCTGAGATCAGCAGCTGCACCGGCACGGTGATGGCAGCGGCATCGGCCACCACACGCTCGGCAGCTTCGTACAGGCCGAGCAGGATGTTGGCCGAGATGGGGCGGGAGATGAGCGGGTCGGTGTCGTAGCTCTTGATGCGCTCCGGGTCGTGCGTGAGGAACTTGGCCTTCACGTAGCTGTTCACGAAGAAGTTGCCGCGCAGCTTGGTCATCAGCTGGATGCCGGCACGTGCGAACGGCACGTAGAGCTTCACCTTGAAGGCCGGCGAGGCAAGCGTGACGCCGCGCACGCGCGGTGCGTAGTCGTGCAGCCAGGTCGAGACGAGCACTGCGCCCACGCTCTGCGCAATCACGAACACCTCTTCGATCTTCACACCGTGGGCGGTGCCGAGGTGGTCCATGAAGGTCTGGATGTCGCGCACTGAGGTGCCGAAGCTCGGGCTGAAGCCGCGGGCGCCCGGCGAGCGGCCGTGGCCGCGGGCGTCCCAGGCCACGACGTCGAAGTCGGGCAGATTGAGTTCGTCCACCAGATGGGCCATGCGCCCGGCGTGTTCGTGTCCGCGGTGGAAGAGCACGAGGGTGCCGCGGCGCTGGCCGCTCGGGGCTGGCCAGCGGCGGTAGAACAGCGCGACACCGTCGTGGGTCTCGAAGCTGTGTTCGTCTAGCGGGCGTTGGGTCAGGGCGTTGGTGGTCATTGGACTTCTTTCAGGCCGGCGCGAACGCGGTTGGCCACGGTGAGGGCAGTGAGGGCAGCAGCCAGTGGAACGGTCCAGGCCACCCAAGAGGGCAGCGGGTGCCACAGCGCCACGGCCAGGCCGAGGGCGCCGAACACGAAGGCGCGGTCGCTTTTGCCGAAGGGGCCGTCGTAGCGCCGCGAGGCACCCACGGTCTGGCCCAGCACGCCGGCCATTTCGGACAAGGCGGCCAGCAGGATCAGCACGCCGATCCACAGCGGGTCGAAGCCGGCCAGCTTGGCAAAGGGCAGGTACAGCGCGGCGTCGGACACCACGTCGGTCAACTCGTTAAGGTACGCGCCGAGCGTGGAACGCTGGTTGAAGTCGCGCGCCAGCATACCGTCGATGGCATTGAGGGCCATCCGCAGAAAGAGCCACAAGGGCAGCAGCGCAAAGGCGAGGGTGGGCACCGGCAGCAGAAAGAGCGCGAGGCCGAGGCCGACAGACACGGCGCAGGCCAGCACGGTGACCTGGTTGGCGGTGACACCGCCGCGGTGCAGCACCCGCACGACGGGCATCAGGCACTGCTGGAACTTGGGTTTGAGCTGGTAGATGGAGAAAGCCATGAAGGGCGGCCGGGTGCGGGTCTGCCGTGGTGGCGGCGGGCCGGCAGCGGCCGGAAGTCCGGACTGCTGTGGTGGCGCCAAGGATAGCGGTTGGACGGGCCGCCCAGACTCACTCGTTGGAGGGGTGTGTCGGCGGTATCGCCAGGCGACACCGTGTGGGTCATGCCGTCCTCCCGACGAGGGGCTGGCGGGCGGCTGGCGTGACGAGGAATCTGGCGCGCTGGCTGGCGCGCGGTCGTAGAGGTTTGTTCGGAGAGAGATGAGCGCGAGCGCCCACTAGAATCGCGGGGTCCGCGAGCCGCCCTCGCTTTCGCCGTCTCGCCAGGCATGAGTCGTGCAACCTGGGCCTGACAGGCTGCCATGGCCCCACCCGTTCGCCGGAGACTCATTCCCCATGGATACCGACATTCTCATTCAGCAGATCATCAACGGCCTCGTGCAGGGCAGCCTGTACGCGCTGCTGGCGCTGGGCTACACCATGGTGTACGGCGTCATCAACCTGATTAACTTTGCACACGGCGAGGTGCTGATGGTGGGCGCGCTCACCAGCTGGACGGTGGTGGGGCTGCTGCAGCAAACCGGTTGGCCGGGCTGGCTGCTGCTGCTCATTTCGCTGATCGCCGCGGTCGTCGTGTGCTCGGCACTCAACTTCCTGATCGAGAAGTTCGCCTACAAGCCGCTGCGCAACGCGCCCCGCCTGGCCCCGCTCATCACCGCCATGGGCGTGTCGCTGCTGCTGCAAACGCTGGCCGTGATCTTCTGGAAGCCGAGCCCCAAGCCGTTTCCCATCCTGCTGCCGCAAGAGCTCTTCTACATCGGTGGTGCCGTGATCAACACGGTGCAGATCATCATTCTCGTGGTGACGGTGCTCACGCTGGCCGGCCTGATGCTGCTGGTCAACACCACACGGCTCGGGCGCGCGATGCGGGCCACGGCCGAGAACCCGCGCTCGGCCGCACTCATGGGCGTGAACCCCGACCACGTCATCTCGGCCACCTTCATCATCGGTGCGGCGCTCGCGGCGCTGGCCGGTGTGATGTATGCCGCCAACTTCGGCATCGTGCAGCACACCATGGGCTTTCTGCCTGGGCTCAAGGCCTTCACCGCCGCGGTGTTCGGCGGCATCGGCAACCTGCCCGGGGCCATGCTGGGCGGCGTGCTGCTGGGCTTGATCGAAAACCTGGCAGCGGGCTACAGCGCCAAGCTCACGGGCGGGTTGATCGGCAGTGACTACAAGGACGTGTTCGCGTTCATTGTGCTGATCCTGATTCTCACGCTGCGGCCTCAGGGCCTGCTGGGCGAGCGTGTGGCGGACCGGGCCTGACGATGCGATTCGAAGTTCCCCGCTTCAACCCCCGCTTCAACCTGCGCAACCCTGGTTTTCTGATCGCCGCCGCGGCCTTGCTCCTGCTGGGCCCGTTGGGTCTGCAGCTGCTGGGCGACGGCCCGATGCGCATTCTCGACATGGCGCTGCTGTACATCATGCTGGCGCTGGGCCTGAACATCGTGGTCGGCTTCGCCGGCCTGCTGGATCTGGGCTACATCGCGTTCTACGCGGTGGGCGCCTACATGACCGCCTTGCTGGCCTCGCCGCAGTTCGCGGCGCTGCTCGAATCGGTG
>JBEGTX010000242.1:0-2826 GCA_041179165.1 Pseudomonadota bacterium
CACAGGCCGCAGGGGCGGAGCGAGAAAACATCTTTGTTTCTAGAAGCCTGTCGGACTTGGAAAGCGTCGGCGGCAAATCGACCGCAGCGGTCCATTTTTCACCGTCTTTTTGTCCCATAGCGGGGCTATGGGCCTGCAAATCCGGCAAAAACTGTCCTCGCTGGGGCCGATTTTCGCTTTCGACGTTCCAAGTTCGACAGGCTCCTAGCGTTTCTTCGCGCGCGGCTTGCGCTTTGGCTCAGCAACCGGCCGCGACGCGGCCAAGCCGCCGCTCCAGAAGTCAAGCACCGCTTTGGTGGCCGCTTGCGAGATGTCGCTGACGGCCGTTTTGGTCTGCCGCTTGGACTCTGCAGCGATCGCGCCACGGGCCGAGTTGGTGGCCTGGTTGGCCGCACTCAGCCATGCACTCATGAAGGGATTTTTGGTGGTCCAGGGATTGCGCATCCGTGTCTCCATGCAGGCAACGTGCCCGATTGGTGAGCGTAATTCGCGCCCTTCGCCCTGTCGCCCCGCCGAACACGCGTTGTGGTGTCAGCGAGGTCCCACACCATTTTCTAAAACGGCTTCAGAAATGAATGCCGCGCATCATCTGCTGCAAGGCCATGGCCTCAGGCGACAGCCCGCCCTTGCCGCCCTTCTCGCCCTTGGCCGCCGTAGAGTCGGGGAACATGCGGAAGCTCGTGTTCATCACGATCTGCGCCACCCGTGGCAGCAGCGCATGCATCACCTCTCCGGCCACACCGAGGCGCGTGGCGATGCGCACGGGTTTGTTCACACAGGCTTGCGCAATCATCTCGGCGGCCTCTTCTGGTGCGAGCGTGGGCACGTTGTTGTAGATGGCCGTGGGCGCAATCATGGGCGTGCGCACCAGTGGCATGTTGATGGTGGTGAAGGTGATCCCGGTGTCGGCGTATTCGCTGGAGGCGCAGCGCGTCCACGCGTCCAGCGCAGCCTTGCTGGCCACATAGGCCGAAAAGCGCGGCGCGTTGGTGAGCACGCCGATCGAGCTGATGTTCACCACATGTCCGCGCCGCTTGGCCGCCATGCCGGGCAACAAGCCGAGCGTGACGCGCAGGCAGCCAAAGTAGTTGAGCTGCATCGTGCGCTCGTAATCGTGGAAGCGGTCGTAGCTCGACTCGATGGCGCGGCGAATGGAGCGGCCCGCGTTGTTGATGAGGAAGTCGACGCCGCCGTGTTCGGTGGCGATCCAGTCGAGCATCTGCTGGCAGCTGGTTTCCTCGGCGATGTCCACCGAGAAGGTGTGCACGATGGCCTGTTTGCCCGCAGCGGCGAGGATCTCCTTCTTGGCCTCGGCCAGTTTGTCTTCGTCACGCGCACAGATCAGCGTGATGGCCCCAGCTTCGGCAAAGCGAATGGCCGCGGCCAGGCCGATGCCGGACGATCCGCCGGTGACCAGCACCACCTTGCCCGCCACCGTGCCGCGCAAGCTGCGGTCGATGAGCAGGGCCGGGTCGAGGTGCCGCTCCCAATAGTCCCACAGACGCCACGCATAGTCTTCCAGGCGCGGGCACGCAATGCCTGAGCCCTTGAGTGCCGCCTGGGTCTCGCGGCAATCAAAGCGCGTGGGGTAGTTGATGAAGGTGAAGATGTCTTCGGGCAGGCCGAGGTCTTTCATGACCGCATTGCGCACGCGGCGCACCGGCGCCAGGGCCATGAGGCCTTTCTTCACGGCTTTCGGAATGAAGCCCAGCAGCGCCGCATTCACGAACAGGTTCATCTTGGGCGCATGCGCGGCCTTGCTGAAGATGTCGAGCACGTCGCCCACGCGGTAGCCCTGCGGGTCGACCAGGTGGAAGCACTTGCGGGCCAGCTCACCCTTCTGGTGGCTGATGTGGTCGAGCGCGGCCACGACGAAGTCCACCGGCACGATGTTCACGCGCCCGCCTTCCAGGCCGATGCTGGGCATCCAGGGCGGCAACAGCTGGCGCATGCGCTGGATGAGCTTGAAGAAATAGTACGGCCCGTCGATCTTGTCCATCTCGCCGGTGGACGAATCACCGGCCACCATCGCGGGGCGGTACACGGTCCATGGCAGCTTGGCCTCCTTGCGCACGATCTTCTCGCTCTCGTGCTTGGTCATGAAGTACGGGTGGTCGAGGCCCTCGGCTTCGTCGAACATGTCTTCACGGAACACACCCTCGTACAGGCCCGCTGCGGCGATGCTGCTCACGTGGTGCAGATGGCCGGCGTCGATCGCCTTGAGAAAGTCGACCGTGTTGCGTGTGCCTTCGATGTTGACCTCGACCTGCGAGGCCTCATCGGCGGCCAGGTCGTACACCGCCGCCAGGTGGTAGGCGTGGTCGATCTTGCCCTTGAGGCGGCGCACGTCGTCGGCCGACACACCGAGCTTCTTGGCGGTGAGGTCGCCATACACCGGCACGGCCTTCGCGGCTGTACTACCCCAGAAGGCCAGCAGCTCCTCGAGCTTGCCCGCGCTTTCACGTCGCAACAGGAAGTGGACCGTCGCACCCCGCCGCTGCAGCAGCGTCTTGACCAGTCGTTTGCCGATGAAACCAGTGGCTCCGGTGACGAAATACTGCATGCGGTCCTCCTCGGGTGTTTCGCGTCATTCTTCATCAAAGGCGCAGGCGCGACCCTGCGCGCTTACCCCAACTGAACACGAAGCAATGCGTCATTGGAGTGGGCGCATCGCATCGAACGAGAGGCGAAAGCGAAGCGAGGCCGACCCATCAAGCAACCACGCGAGATCCGGCTCTGCCGGTCGACCCGTGGGCGCCCCTTGGGGGCTGAGCCCGGACTTGAACAGTCCAGTGGACTGTTCATGCCTGGCGAAGAGCTGAGCCT
>JBEGTX010000243.1:0-5397 GCA_041179165.1 Pseudomonadota bacterium
CCATTTTTCACCGTCTTTTTGTCCCATAGCGGGGCTATGGGCCTGCAAATCCGGCAAAAACTGTCCTCGCTGGGGCCGATTTTCGCTTTCGACGTTCCAAGTCCGACAGGCTCCTAGGCTCCTCCCGCAGCGTCACTTTCAGCGCCAGTTTCTGTGTCAGCTGCGCCTGTGCACGCTGGTGCTGTGCGCAGCCTGGCTGCCCGGTGGCGCCACGGCGCAAACGGCCGCGCCCGCGAGCGCGCCCACGCGCCAGCAGGTGATGGAGGGGCTGACCGCCGTGCGCGCGAACCCCGACCTGCCTGGCACCCACAAACAAAAAACCCTGCGGTTCAAGGACCAGGACAAGTCGCCCGAGCGCGACACCGCTCCGGCGCCCGAATGGTGGAAGGGATTTGCGCTGTGGGTGAGCGACACCGGGCGCGTGTTGGCCTGGGTGCTCGGTGCGCTGTTGTTGGCCTTCGTGGTCGTCAAGCTTCGCCACTGGATCAAGGTGCGCGCCGGGGGCTCCACACTGCGGTCCGCCATGAATCTGCCGAGCCATGTTCGCGACCTCGACATCCGGCCCGAGAGCCTGCCCGAGCGCATCGGCGCTGCCGCGCGAGCGCTGTGGGAGCGCGGCGAACACCGACCCGCCCTCTCGCTGCTGTACCGCGGTGCGCTGTCGCGTCTCGTCCATGAGCACGCACTGCCCGTTCGCGCGGCCAGCACCGAAGGCGAATGCCTGGTCCTCGCTGCTCAACGCCTGCCCGTCGGGCCGAGCGCGTTTTTCGCGCGGCTGGTTCAGGCCTGGCAACTGGCCGTGTATGGTGCGCGCCTGCCGGAGTCGGCCCAGGTCCTGTCTCTGTGCGACGAGTTCGATCTGCACCTGGCTCCGCCACCCGCGGCACGCCAGGAGGGGGCGCCGTGATGCTGTCGCATGGGATTCGTTTGCTCGTTGTCTTGCTGCTGGTGGCCGCGGGCTTCTGGGTGGCGTCGGTCACCGAGTGGACCGAAGTCGACGTGCGCACCCCGGCCAAGGGTGAGGCCGCCAAGAACAATCTCTACGTCATCGGCCTGGTGGCGAAGCAGTTGGGTGCCGAGGTCACCACCGCCACCGACCTGAGCAACATGCCCCCGCCAGGCGCCACGCTGCTGCTGACCTCCTGGCACTGGGACATGTTCCCCGAGCGGGCGGAGAAGCTCCGGCAGTGGGTGGCGCAGGGCGGGCACCTGGTGATGCACACCAGCGCAGCCCTCGACGATCCGCTGCGATCGTGGATGCCTGTCAGCCGGGATGACGAGGACGAGGACAACGCCGACGTCGAGCAGCCCGCCGCCATCGAACCGGCGGACGGCGGCGACGACGACGCCGACAACGAAGCCCCCGCCGAGAACGCGCAAGCGCCCGCAGCGGCGGACAACAGTCACGCCGGCTCAGCGTGCGGCAAGGGCAGTGGCCGGCCGGATGCAGACCGCGCCGCGCCGCAACGGTCGTGCGACAGCAAAGCACCTGCCCGCGCGAACTGCCACACCGTGACCGAATGGGCTTCATTGCCACCCGCCTTCCCCGATGGCGACCGCAGCTTCCAGTTGTGTGGGCTGCGCACGGAGCAATCCACACTGAGTGCCAAGCCCCCCGCGAAGGTGCTCTGGGCGCTGAACGGAGTGCAAGGGCCGATCCTGCTGCGCGCATCGTTCGAAAAGGGCAGCGTGACCCTCTCGGGGCCGTGGGGCCTGCTACACAACGAATCCATCCTGAAGGACGACGACCACGTGCTCGTGGCCGTGGCCGCCCTGCAGATCCGCCGCGGCAGTCAGCTCTGGCTCGTGGCCGAAGAAGCCCGTCCGAGCCTGCTGCTCTGGTTGTGGCAGCGCGCCTGGGTGGTCGTGCTGCTGGGCCTGACGGCCCTGGTGTTCGCGTTGTGGCGCGGTGGCATTCGCTTCGGTGCATTGGCGGGCATCCCGCCGCACGGCCGCCGCTCGATGGCCGAGCAGATCACCGGGACCGCCCGCTTCCTGCGCCGCTCCGGCGCCCCCGCGCTGGTGGCTGCCCAATGGCGTGCGCTCGATGAAGCCGGCGCAGCCCGCCTGCGCAACTACCGCGAGATGGACCGCCACGAACGCCTGAACGCGCTGGCCGGCGCCACCGGCATCGACGCCCGCGACCTGGGCGCGGCACTCGATCCAGCCAAGCCGCTCCCCCCCGCCGACCTGGCTTCGGCGCTCGAACTCTTCGAAACCGCACGGCGGTTGCTGCTGCAATCGCCCCGCAATCCCAAGGCTTAAGGAAACGCCATGCTGATCAAACCCGCCGACCTCCAACGCGCGTCCGAACTGCTCACCGAACTGCGCACGGAAGTCGGCCGCGCCGTCGTCGGCCAGCAGGTCGTGGTCGATCAGATCCTCATCGCCCTGGTGGCCGCAGGCCACGTGTTGATCGAGGGGGTGCCCGGTCTCGGCAAGACGCTGCTCGCACGCTCACTGGCCAAGGCCATGTCGCTGAGCCATGCGCGCGTGCAGTTCACGCCCGACCTGATGCCATCCGACATCACCGGGCACAGCGTGCTCGAACCCGGCAGCGGTGCAGGGCTCGGTGCGCTGCGATTGCACCGTGGTCCAGTCTTCACCAACCTGCTGCTGGCCGATGAAATCAACCGCGCGCCCGCCAAGACCCAGAGCGCCTTGCTCGAGGCCATGCAGGAGTACCAGGTGACCCTCGAAGGCCAGGCCCTGCCCCTGCCCCGCCCGTTCATCGTGCTGGCCACGCAGAACCCGATCGATACCGAAGGCACCTACCCCTTGCCCGAAGCGCAGCTCGACCGCTTCCTGTTCAAGATCTCCATCGGCTACCCGACCTTGGACGAAGAGCTCGCCATCCTCAAGCGCACCACCGAATTGCAGACCGGCGACCAGTTCCCGCTCGAGGGCGTGACGGCCCGCCTGGATGAGCGCATCGTGCTGTCGCTGCAACGCATGGCGTCGCTGGTGCGTGTGGACGACAAGGTGCTCGACTACGCCGTGCGCATCGTGCGGGCCACGCGCAATTGGCCGGGGCTGTCGTCGGGCGCGGGCCCCCGCGGCACCATCGGCCTGGTGCGCGCCGCCCGCGCGACGGCCCTGATGCAGAACCGCGACTTCGTCACACCCGATGACGTCAAGCAGCATGCGCTGCCGGCGCTGCGCCACCGCGTGATGCTGGCCCCCGATGCGCAACTCGAAGGCCGCGTCATCGACGAGATGCTGGCCGCACTGCTCGACAGCATCGACGCACCGCGTCTGTAAGGCGGAGCCGCTGGTGCGCATCCTTCCCAGCAGAGCCACCGTGTGGGTCACGGCCGCCGCCGCATTGCTGAGCGCCGCGGCGCTCGTCGCCGGGGTGTCTCTGCATCACGTGGCCCTGGCCGTCGGTGTGCTGGCCGCACTGGGCCTGGCCTGGATGGCCGCCGACCTCGCGCTCAGCCTGCGCGCTTGGCGCCGCGCGCCATTGCAGGTGCTGCGCACACTGCCCGATGCGCTGGCGCTGGGGGTGCCGCGCGTGCTGACCCTCACGCTCGTCAACGACACGGCCCAGGCCTTCGACGTGGGCGTGTTCGACGAAATCGATGCACGCTTGTCGTTCGAAGGCCTGCCGCAGCAGGTCGCCGTGCCGGCGCACAAGCGCGTTGAGTTGCAGTACACCGTCACCCCGCGCCAGCGTGGCCTCGTTCATCTGGGAACCACGCAGTTGCGGCTGCGCACACGCGGCGGCAGCTTCGAGTTGCAGCGCACCCTCGGCCACACCCAGCCGCTGCACGTCTACCCCAACTTTGCGGCGGTGGCGCGGTATGCCTGGCTCGCAGGCGACCGTCGCCTCTCGCAGATCGGCATCAAGAGCTATCCGCAGCGCGGCGCCGGCACCGACTTCAAGCAGCTGTCGGAATACCGGCCGGGAGACCCGGTGCGCCACATCGACTGGAAGGCCACACTGCGCCACAACAAGGCCGTGGTGCGCGAGTTCCAGGACGAGCGTGACCAGTGCGTGATCTTCATGCTCGACTGCGGCCGGCGCATGCGTGCCGACGAAGACGCGTCGAGCGTCGACGGCAGCCACTTCGACCAGGCCTTGAACGCCCTCATGCTGCTCAGCCACGTGGCCCTCAAAGAAGGCGATGAAGTCGGCGTGATGACCTTCGGCATGCCCCCCGATCAGCAGCGTCACTTCGCACCGCGCAAAGGCGCTGCGGCACTGAATGCCCTGATGGGACGCCTCTACGACATCGAGCCGGGTGGCACCCACTCCGACTATGTGCAGGCCGCTCAGGCGCTGCTGCGCGTTCACCGCAAACGCGCGCTGGTCATCATGCTCACCAACTTCCGCGACGAAGACGCGGCCGAGCTGATGCCCGCCGTGAAGCTGCTGCGCAGCCGCCACCTGGTGATGGTGGCCAGCCTGCGCGAGCGGGTGCTGCGCGAGCTGACCGAGCAGCCCCTGGTGCAGCCGCACCAGGCGGTGGAAGTGGCCGCCGCACACTGGTTCAATCAATCTCGGCGCGACGGCTTCAACCGCGTGGTGGGCCACGACGCGCTGTCCATCGATGTCGAGCCTGCGGCGCTGGCGGTGTCCCTGGTCAATCGATACCACGCGGTCAAACGTGCGGGCCTGCTGTAGTGCGCGCCCTGATCAAGCTTTTCTGTCATCCGATCACCCCGTCACCCAAGGAGCCTTCATGACAACCAGCAACCCGTACCTGCCACCCAACGCGGCCGTCGAAGACGTGCAGTCCCAAAGCGGCGAGACACAGCCCATCAAGATGTGGTCGGCCACCGGTCGCATCGGCCGTCTGCGCTTCCTCGCCTACAACATCGGTGGCGCGCTCATTGCAGGGGTCGTGGCCAACATCGTGACCGCGGGGATGGGGCCCATCGCCGGCCTGCTGGTCCAGCTTCCCTACCTCGTGTTCATGGTCCTCATTTCCATCCAGCGCTCCCACGACATGAACTGGACGGGCTGGACCTGCATCCTGTCGCTCATTCCTATCGTCAACTTCATCTGGATTTTCAAGGCGGGAACACCTGGCGACAACCTCTATGGTCCGCCGCCTCCGCCGAACACGGCTGGCGTCAAGGTGTTGGCATGGATGCTGCCGGTGATCGCCCTCCTGGGCATTCTGGCCGCCGTGTCATTGCCCGCCTACCAGGCCTACACCGAAAAGGCGCGCGCTGCGCAGATGCGCTGAGGGCGCATGAAGGGCACACAGCACGGCACATCCGTGCTGCGTGCCCCGCAAGATGTTGGAAGACCCTTGTATTGATCGTTCCTAGGAGCCTGTCGGACTTGGAACGTCGAAAGCGAAAATCGGCCCCAGCGAGGACAGTTTTTGCCGGATTTGCAGGCCCATAGCCCCGCTATGGGACAAAAAGACGGTGAAAAATGGACCC
>JBEGTX010000244.1:0-9177 GCA_041179165.1 Pseudomonadota bacterium
GCAGCAGGCCCTCGATGTCGCCATCGGGGCTGAAGAGAAATTGCCGGCAGGTGCCGGCGAGCAATTCGGGGGTGGAATCCATGCCCACAGTATCGCCGGGATGTAGCCCCCACGTCCCTTCCGTCCTGCCTTGCAGGCCACGCTGAGCAGGAGGCTCAGCCCCTCGCCAGGCATGAACAGCCCACTGGACTGTTCGAGTCCGGGCTCAGCCCCCCGAGGGGGCGCCTCGCATCGGGCCGGGAGACCGGTTCCTTCGCGAGTTGCCGGATGGGTCGGCCTTGCTTCGCCTTTGCCTCGTACACCTTGCGACTGAATCGCGAGTTTCCGTTCAGCACAGGATAAGGACATGCCGGAAACGGCATGACGCCAACGACATTCAAGGTGTTCTCCTACACGGCGCTCAACGTGGAGCGGCGAAGATGACACCAGCGGGGCACACCAGGCCCTGTGCGCTGAGCCGATTGAGCTACCCCTCGAACGCACGGAGTCCTATGAACATCGCCGAACGTCTTTCCGAATTTCGCGCCTTGCTGGCCCTGGTCGAGCAGCACCCCGGGCTGCTGCTTGAACACCGCGTCAGCGCCTCAGCACCCAACGCGGAAGACATCGCCCTGCTGCGCCAGATCTGCGAGAGCCTGCAGCTCGACCCAACACGCGTGGAAGAAAGCGCCCTGCAGGAGTCAATTGCGGTGCTGGCCCAGACCGAGCGCGGGCATGCGTCAGTGGTGGCACTGGCCGCCACTCCCGTGGACCGCCAGCGCGATACCCACCTCGCCGTGATTGCGCAGTACGCGAAGCACCGCGCAGCCAGCCGTGCCGCCTCGGCTGAGGCGGCCGCAGCTGCTGCAGCTTACTGACGGGAGCCGATCGAGGGTGTGGTGCGCGCCACACCGAGTCGGTCGGTGGCGCTGCTGCGCGTGGCATGGCCCGCGCCCCGTGCAGGGCTGCCCGTTTGAATGGCATCGTTCCAGCTGTTGGCCGCCGAGGGCGCTGACACGAATTGGGGGTCGGCCGCCATGCCCGCAGCGTCGAACCCGCCAATGCGCGCCGCAGCCAATGTAGCAAAGCTCCCGCTCCATGTCGGGTTGCTGCCCACGTTGTGGCACAGGTTGTTGTCGAAGGCCGTGAAGTTCGCCAACCCCGTGTTCAGGAAGCAAGAGCCGTTGCTGGTGCCGGGTCCAAAGGCAATGAGGTTGGACACCACCTGGTTGTTCGCACCTGATCCGTTGACGAAGCCGATGGCCAGACTTCCGGCGTTTCCAGCGAAATAGATCGTGTTGTTGCGCACGATGCTGCCCCCGCTCGCATCGTCACCCGACCCCACATTCGGCGCGCCAATGATGATGCCTGACTGAGAGGTGGCCCGGGTGTTGACGATCAGGTTGTTCTCGACAACAACCCCCGGCGCCGAGGTGATGCACATGGCGCATCCACCCAGGTTGATGACGCGGTTGTTGCGGATCACGACGTTGCGGAAATACTCCGCCGTGTCGTAGCCTGGGTTGACGGAGACACCCCAGCACCCTGAGACGGACTCGTCCTGCTGAATGGTGTTGCCCTCGATGAGCAGGCCGTCCCACTGGCCGTGCACGGTGAGGTTGCCGCCACGGCACACACCGTTCACGGTGGAATTGTTGAGGAAGGTGTTGTTGCGGATCGTGGCGTTGCGTCCGTGCCCGCCCAGGTAGATGGCGTGGTTGAAGATGCTGCCGGAAAAGTTGTTGCCGGTGAACGTGGAGTCCTCGATCAGCAGCTGAACCGCCTCACCGAGGAATCCCATCCCCATGTTGTGATGAATGTTGACGTTGCGCAGGGTCAGTGAGGTGCCCACGTTGCCGCCGCCTGTGGAATGCACGCCGAGGTGAAAACCAGTGATCTCGACGTTCTCGATCAGCACGCCGCGGAGGTCCTCGCGCAGGTAGAAGCCCCAGGAGTCGGTGGCATTCAAGCCATCGACCTTAAAATTGCGGACGGTGTAGCCGCCATCCAGGATGCCGTCGTTGTAGGTGCCGAACTGGAAGGCATAGAAAGTGCCGCCAGCCTTCACCCACGGAACGGGTGAGTTGGCGGTACCCCAGCTCGGCACATAGGCGTCGAACACCATGGGCGAGGCGAGCGTGACATTCGGATTGGAGACCTGGAAGTTGAATTGTGTCCACACCCCGCCGCGTGCGAACAGCAGCTGCGTCCCGGCAGGAAGCGCCTGCAGGTTGAAACCGGTGAGGTCACGCTTGGGCGCGGCCATGGAGGTGCCTGCGTTGCTGTTGTTGCCCGCCACACAGCCTGTGATGGCACCGGTCTGGCAATCAGCGAAGTAATAGGTGGGGCCAGCTGATGGAGATGGCGCGGGGGACGGAGCAGGGCTCGGTGCAGGTGCAGGTGCAGGTGCAGGTGCAGGATTGGGCGTCGGAACCGGTGCCGGTGCCTGAGCAATCGGCGCTGCCGCGTTGTCGCTGCCCCCACCGCAGGCGGCGAGCGCAAACACAGTGGAGCAGAACAATGCCAACAGCAGCGGACGATGGGGGGTCATGACATTCTCCGGGTGAGCGCCCTTGTGGGCGGCCTGCACGTGAGCCCTCATGGCCGGTGCGCGGCGCATTATTTGCCGCCACCCCATTCCACCCGTAAGAAGTTGTAGCCCCAACATCTACCGGCGGGAGCGCAGGCTCACGCCGATTGCGGGGTCTGCCCGGGGGCTGGCGTGATCCCAGGGGCCCATTCGCCGCGCTGCGGGTTGTTTCCAATCGCAGACAGGCGGTGCAGGTGTCAGGACAGGCGGCATGCGCGCACACGTCGGTCCGCCAGGGGATCTGTCGCAGAAGCCACGACATCACACGCAGCGTGCTGATCAGAATGATGTCGGCAGAGACGCCGGAGCGCTCGAGTCCGTCACCTCGGCAATGGCCAGAGGCGGACCTCAGCCGCCTGCGGCAGCCGGCAGCAGGCGTGCCACACCAGGGACTCCCGTCACCCGTGTGCATCGCGATCTTCGTCAAGCTTGACCCAAGCTTGGCACCGTCTGCACGCCGACCGGTCCGGGAGGACGGCGGCGCGAGACGGTCACAGCCATCAAGCTGCTTTTTGCTTCGGCGCCTTGGCCGTGGCAGGTGCTGCAGCAGCGGCTTCATACTGTTGCCGGGCTGCCTTCTTGTTGTCCTTCGCACGCTTTTGCTTCACTCGGCGAATGGCTCGGTCTTTGTCTGCGCTCATGCTGATCTCTAGTTTGATGTCAAAGGAAACAGCCGCTTCACCCGGACTCACGCCCGGCGCCGAAGCGACCGCCAGACGCAGTTGTACCACTGCGGCCATATCCGACCTCGGCGCACCCGCTGGAACGGCAGACCGTCAGGCCCGCGATCAAAGGTGACAATCAGCGACCGGACGCGCTGCCTGAGGCGAATCGCAGCGCATTTTTCACTGTGAAGCCCCCATGAACATGGACACCCCCGCCCTCCAGATTGACGGCATCGACATCCACATCGAAGGCCCGGCCGATGGTGAAGCCGTGGTCATGATCCACGGCTGGCCCGACACCTGGCGCCTGTGGGACGCCCAGGTGGCCGCGCTCTCTCCCACCCGCCGCTGCGTGCGCTTCACGCTGCCCGGCTTCGACATCGACCATCCCCGGCCCGCCCCCACGCTCGACGGCATGGTGGCGTTTTTTGCGGAGGTGGTCGACACCGTATCGCCCGGCAGACCCGTGGTGCTGATGCTGCACGACTGGGGCTGCGTGTTCGGGCTGCAGTACGCACTGCGGCATGCGCAGCGCGTGTCGCGTGTGGTGGCGGCCGACGTGGGCGACAGCGGCTCACCGGCTGTCAGCGCGGGGCAGACATGGCGCCAGCGCTGGCGGGTGGCGACCTACCAGTTGAAGCTCGCCTTGGCCTGGTATGTGGGGGGCGACCGCATGACACGCGGCATGGCCCAGCTGCAGCGCGCGCCCACGGACGTGTCACTCATCAGCTCGTCGATGAACGCGCCCTATGCGATGCGCCGCCTCGGCGCGCGGGGCGGATTCAAGAACGCCCTGCCCGCCCGGCCGGCGTGGCCCACGCTCTTTATCTGGGGCACACGCAAGACCATGATGTTCCACTCGGCCGAGTGGATCGCCGACCTCGAGGCGCGAGGCGACTGCCGCATCGTCGGCATCGAGGCCGGCCACTGGATGATGGTGACGCGGGCGAAGGAGTTCAATGCGGCCGTGCTCGACTGGCTGGGCAGCGGTGCGGCCTCGGGTGCTCACTGAGCGTCCATCTCGGCCGACGTCCGACTCGATCGCTGGACTGACCGTGCAGTGAATGCACTGCGGGCCAGCGTCGCCCGCGAGGTCCGTCCCTCAGCGCTCAGTCCGTTCGCCGAGGTTTCGGACACAAGACGGCGCGGTTGGAAGCATGTGCACTCATGCATGTGCGCCCTGGCCGACCAAAAAGGCACTGAGCGCTTCTTCCAGTTCGATCGAACCGAGCACCTTGCTGTGACCATGGTCCGCCGTCTTGAAAAGGCGCGCGCCGCGGCACAGCGCGACCAGGCGGTCCCCCTCCGTGTGGTCGACGAACCGGTCGGCTCTGTCATAGAAGAGCATCAGATCGGCGCCTGCACCGGCAAACGCCTGGCCGGCTTCAAGCTCGTCCCAGCTCGTGCCGAACTGCCCCGCGATGAAGGCCTTGTAATCGGCGAGCAGATGCGGCGCCGGGTCGAGCCGCTGCTGCACGGCTCGAATGGGCGGGAACGGATGAGACGGCGCGCAGATGCACACATAGAAGCGGGCGCGCAGCTTCTTGAGCTCACGCGCTGCCATCATGCCCAGCCCGCCAGCGGAATGGCCCACGTACGCATGGACCTCTTCGTTCAGCGTGGCGGTGAGCGCCGCCACGTCGTCGATGAAATGGCGCCAGCCCGTGCGGTTGCCGTGAGAACTGCCATGGCCTGTGACATCGATGGCCACGCAGCGGTAGCCGCGCTGGGCCATGCGCAATGCCAACGGCGCGAGCTGCGCCGCACTGCCGTTCCAGCCGTGCACGAAAACGATCAACGGCCCCTCGCCCCAGCTCCATGCCACGTTGCGGCCGTCCAGTCCGTAGCGCACGGGGGCGGCCAATGCCAGGGCCTCCTGCTGGGCGGCGTAGGTCTTCGGGCGTTGTGAGCGTGCGCCCAGAAACCGGATGAGTCGATTGGCCAGTGGCGCCGGAAGCACGCGGACAAGCAGCCGGGAAGCGGGAACGAGCATGGTGGTCTGAACCTGGGAATGTCGGGCCGCGGCCGCACGGCTTGCAAGCCAGCGGATCACGGGTGAAGCCTCAGCGTAGCGAGACGGACCATATGTTCAAGAACATTCGACATCGCGCCAAAACGATGGGACTGCTTTCACCCCCCAGCGCGCTGCTTCTCGGCATGGGCCTTGGCGGCGCGCTGAAACAGCAACACCGTTTTTCCAATCAATGGCCGATACAGCCGCCGCAACACCCAGCCGGGGATCCACCGGCCGCGCTCCTCGAAGGCCACCCTGGCGCGGGGGTGGTCCATGAACGCCAAGGCCGCAGCACGCAGCTTCGGTTGGTGTGTCCAGAGCTCCAGCCTCGCGAGGTGTTTGACCGACTTGTAGCCGTAGTGAGAAGGCGCGATGAGCCGCGAGGGTGCACCATGGTCCGGTGACAGGGGCCCGCCTTCAAGCTGGTCAGCGAGCAGCACATCGTCTGCCATCAGATCGCCCAGCGGCATCACGGTGCGATAGCCATCCTGCCCTCGGAGCACGACCCACGTCGGCTCGGCCCCATCCCTCAGCCGAGGCACGACGCACGTGCGATAGAACTCGGCGAAGCGGACGCCACTCCATGCCAGCTGCAGGCAGCTCCAGGTGGTGACGCAGTGAAAGTCGCTGCACTGCCGCACCCGCGGCAAGCCATCGAGCGTGAGTGGTGCGGCGTCATCCACCACCGCATCGCCCCCCAACTGCAGCTCGACCTTCGTCAGGTCGCGTGGAAAGCGCTCGGCATACGGCGTGAGACCGAATCGCGGAAAGTCTTTGCGGGCGATCTGCCCTGGTGGCATCTTGTGGTTCATGGTGGTGTCGCCTGCTGCCAGTGAGCCTGAGGGTGTGAGGTCGAGCGAGTGTCCTGTCCACCTGACAAGCGGTCAATCGAATGGATGACATCTGGTCCACGGCGTGCGAACAACAGACAGTTGACTGCAGCTCTTTTGACTTGACCCACGGACGGCGTCATGGCCGCCGACCCGTGCATCGTCTCATCCAGTTGCTCCGCTGTATTTCACGCCCGATCGAACACATTCACGCGAACTGCCGTAACCTTCAAGCCATGGGGCGCGCTCACGCCCCCGGTTTCCTGCAGCTGCCACGGAGCAACGATGCCCCACCCCAAAGACCAGAAGGCGCGCACACGCCAGTTGATTCTGCAAAGTGCCGCGGCGCTGTTTCCCAAACAGGGCTACAACGCCACGTCGATCGACGACGTCATGCGCGGGTGCGGCCTCACGCGCGGTGGGTTCTACGCACACTTCAGCAGCAAGAGCGAGCTGTACAGCCAGTCGCTCCGGCTGGCCGGAGACGTGCTGCGCGACACGGCATCCGAGAGCGCAGGCTCGACCACCGTGAGTTCAGACGACTGGTTGGCGTCCACCTTCGGCACCCAACCCGACGGCCCCGCCGCACGCGATGCGTTGTCGTTTCTGGCACTGGACGTGGCCTGCAGGAAACCGGAGGTGCGCGAAGCCTACAGCGACGCCCTGAAGACACTCAGCGACCGATTGGTCAACGAGCACAGCGCCCCGGACCGTGATGACGACACGCCGTTCGCCACCATGGCGATGATGGTGGGGGCCCTTGCCATCACGGCCACGCTCGACGACGAGGACTTGAAGACCCGCATCGTCACGGCCTGCCGGCAAACTGCACAGACACTGCGTGAAGGCGAGCCGGCCCACGTGTCACCTGCGTTCTTGTGGAGCGTGTGAGCAAGCGGTGATGGCAGACCTGTTTTCAGGTGAGTCTCCGGGCGACTCGTCACCACGGTTGCTGCCGATTCCTGATGCGCAGGTTTTGTTCATGCCGCATCTGCCGCTGCCGAAATCGGCCGATGAATGCTTCAACGCGCTGAATCGCGACACTCCCTGGCGTGCCGAAACCATCACCCTCTTCGGCAAGCCGCACCCGCAGCCCCGATTGAGCGCGTGGTTCGGTGACGCCGGAACGCGGTACGCCTACTCGGGGCTCGTCCTGGACCCGCTGCCCTGGACGCCCCTGCTGCTCGAACTGAAAGCGGCCGTGGCGCAATGCGCCGAGGCCCGCTTCAACAGCGTGCTGCTCAATCTCTACCGCGACCAAAGGGACAGCATGGGGATGCACAGCGACGACGAGCCGGAGCTGGGGCACGCGCCCGTGATCGCCTCGCTGAGCCTGGGCGAGGCACGCACTTTCATCCTGAAGCACAAGACACGCCCCGAGCTCAAGCGCGTGCGCATTCCGCTCCCCTCGGGCAGCTTGCTGGTGATGAAGGGCGCGATGCAGGCGAACTGGCGGCACGGTATCGACAAGGAACGCGCGCCCTGCGGGCCGAGGATCAACCTGACCTTTCGCTGGATCGACGTGTCACAGACCGCACCTCTCGGAAACGCCGCAGGCTGAGGCCCTGACATCGCACCTCGCCCTCGCCCTCGCCCTCGCCCAGTTACCACCATCGATCGGCAGCCGTGGTGCAGGCCGCAAACACACCGGCCGTCGAACAGTTGCCACCCCACTGCCCGCCCGATCCGGCCGACACGAGGAACGTGGAGTCACCCAGGCGAACCACCTCCTTGTCGAGACCCACGCCCATCGTCTCCGCGGCAGTCTGCGCGATCACCGTGTAGCTGCCCGTGCCGATGTCGGTCATGTCGGTCTCCACCGCCACGATGCCCTCGTGCGTACAGCGGCGTGGAACGGGTCACGGGCCTGAATCTCCAGCGGCACCTGAATCAATCGGCTCGGAACCTGACGCGGAAAACTTCACCATGGTCAGCGGAGAATCGCCTACCCCCCAGCAACTGCCGTCAACTGCAGGACAACAAGGAGTCACTCTTCAAAGGGCAGCTCGATCGTCACCACACTGATGTGACCGGGCGCAGCCTTGGTGTATCTCGTGGCCAACTGAAGATGATTCCAGCGCCAGATGTCGCGTCGAAACTCGGGCATGGGCTCAAGCGGTTCGCCAAGTTTGGCGAGGGCGTCTGCGCGCACGTCTGAAAATGACAGCCCCGAAGGCAGTTCGCCAGGAAAGCTGGAAAATCCCTCTTCCTTGTTGGAAAGGAACTTGACTGCGGTGACAACAAGCCGACTTGACTGGGGGCCTTCCTGCTTGAAGATCAGCGACAAGCCCAGCCCGGGCGCCTCAGCGCGCGCATCGATGTCGTCACTGGGCATCTCCAGATTCTGGGCAAAGCCCATGGTTGCAAATGCCCGCTGAACCTCTTCGGAGTCACTTGCTTTTCCGATGCACATCACAAAATCGTTGCTGTTCAAGGTGGTTTCCAATTCGAGAAGCTGTTTTTCGATCAGTATTCAACGTCTTCGAGTTCAATGAACTTGATACCCGTGAAGCCTGCGTTCTTGATGGCTTCGGCCAGACGCCGGTGAAACACGATTTTGCTGGGATAGTGCTTCAAACGGAACAGCGTGGCGCGGGGATCGATGCGCGAGGCATCAAAGACCATGGTCGTGCACGAACAAATGAGATCAGGATCGATCGGATTCCAATCGACGACGGAGTTCGACAGATCAAGTGCATCTTGCAGGCTGGGATTGAGCAAGAAGTAGTCGCGGCTGGCCACCTTGCCCTTGCAGTCGATGATCTCGATGGGCAGGTACTCCACGCCCAATGGGTGCTGCGCCTCAATGAACGCTTTGAGTCGGGCCGATGCGACCAAGCCGTTCGGAAGATTCTGAATCCAATCCGCCAGCTGCACTGCCTTCGGAAAATTGGGGTCCATGTGGAACTGCACATGATCGGGCCAGTCCGCTGCGAGCGGCACCCCCCTGATCAAGTCAAGCGGATCCTCCAGGTTTTCTAGGAGCCTGTCGGACTTGGAACGTCGAAAGCGAAAATCGGCCCCAGCGAGGACAGTTTTTGCCGGATTTGCAGGCCCATAGCCCCGCTATGGGACAAAAAGACGGTGAAAAATGGACCC
>JBEGTX010000245.1:0-3850 GCA_041179165.1 Pseudomonadota bacterium
TCCACTGGACTGTTCAAGTCCGGGCTCAGCCCCCAAGGGGCGCCCACGGGTCGACCGGCAGAGCCGGATCTCGCGTGGTTGCTTGATGGGTCGGCCTCGCTGTTGCGTTGGCCTCTGGGCGGGTGAGCGGGCTGCTGATTCGGGGGTGATGTAGGGGGTTGAAAGGGGGGTCAGGACGAACGAAGTGTCGGAATCCTAGCGCCAAAAATGGCCGTGCCGATGCGCACCATGGTGGCCCCTTCGAGGACGGCCGCTTCAAGGTCGGCGCTCATGCCCATCGACAGCGTGTCCACGGGCAGCCCGTCGGCCCGCAGCTGTTCCAGCAGAAGCCGCAGCGCGGCGTGCGAAGCGCGCTGCTCGGCAGGGTCGTCGGTCTGCTCGGGCAGCGCCATCAGGCCGCGCAGCTTCAGATTCGGCAGCGCCGCCACCGCCCGCGCCACGTCGGGCAGCTCGGCGGGCAACAGCCCGCTCTTGCTCGACTCGCCACTGGTGTTGACCTGCAGGCAGACCTGCAACGGCGCGAGGCCGGCAGGGCGCTGGTCTGACAGCCGCTGGGCGATTTTCAGGCGGTCGACCGAGTGCACCCAGTCGAACTGCGCCGCGACCCCGCGTGTCTTGTTGCTCTGCAGCGGGCCGATGAGGTGCCATTCGAGGCGGTCACGCAGGTCGCGCAGGCTCTCGATCTTGTCGAGGCCCTCCTGCACGTAGTTCTCGCCGAACCGGTGCTCGCCGGCGGCCACGGCCTCTCGCACAGCCTCAGGCCCGTAAGTTTTGCTTACGTTTAGCAGCGTGACGGTTTCCACGGGGCGTTGCGCCGCAGCACAGGCCGCGGCGATACGTTCCCGCACTTGTTGTATGTTCGAAGCAATCGTCGCCATAATCACCGAGCCTATCTCACGCGAGACTCACGCAAGAAACCGAGGGTTTCCGTGGGGGTGCCGCGAATGCGGCGGGCACGCATTCAAACCCGGTCGAAGACTCATCGAAGACACATGGACATCACTCAACTGCTGGCGTTTTCGGTCAAGAATAAGGCCTCCGACTTGCACCTCTCGGCCGGCTTGCCGCCGATGATCCGTGTGCACGGCGACGTGCGCCGCATCAATGTCGACCCACTCGAGCACAAGCATGTGCACGAAATGGTCTACGACATCATGAACGACTCGCAGCGCAAGAACTACGAAGAGACGCTCGAGGTCGACTTCTCATTCGAGATCCAGGGCCTGGCCCGCTTCCGCGTGAATGCGTTCAACCAGAACCGCGGCGCGGGTGCGGTGTTCCGGACCATTCCATCCAAGATCCTCACGCTCGAGCAGCTCAACACGCCCAAGATTTTTGCCGACCTCGCGCTCAAGCCGCGTGGCATGGTGCTGGTGACCGGCCCCACGGGCTCGGGCAAGTCGACCACGCTGGCCGCCATGGTCAACCACCTGAACGAAAACGAGTACGGCCACGTGCTCACGGTCGAAGACCCGATCGAGTTCGTGCACGAGTCCAAGAAGTGTCTGATCAACCAGCGCGAGGTGGGGCCGCACACGCTGAGCTTCTCCAACGCGCTGCGCTCTGCACTGCGCGAAGACCCGGATGCCATTCTGGTGGGCGAAATGCGCGACCTGGAGACCATCCGCCTGGCGCTCACCGCGGCAGAAACCGGCCACTTGGTGTTCGGCACGCTGCACACGTCGAGTGCCGCCAAAACAGTCGACCGCATCGTGGACGTGTTCCCCGCGGCCGAAAAGGAAATGGTCCGCGCCATGCTGTCGGAGTCGCTGGTGGCCGTGATCTCGCAAACGCTGTGCAAGCTCAAGGACGGCAGCGGCCGCGTGGCCTCGCATGAAATCATGCTGGGCACGGCGGCCATTCGCAACCTGATCCGCGAAAACAAGATCGCCCAGATGTACTCGTCCATCCAGACGGGCAACAACATGGGCATGCAAACGCTCGACCAGAACCTCTCCGATCTGGTGCGGCGCAACATCATTTCTCCAGCCGAAGCACGCGGCAAGGCGAAGTTCCCCGAAAACTTCCCCGGTTGATGGACGAGGTCCACGCGCACGAGACATGGCCCTCAAGAAACTGTTCAACCGACTGACACGCGGGTCGGCTGACGCGGCGGTCCCGCCGTCTGCGACCGACAGCGCCCAGGGCAACGACTCAGGGTTCTTTTCCACGCAGTTCCTTGAACGCGCCGACGAAGGCCAGGCGTTGGCGACCTGGGCCGCGCGCTCGGTGGCCGTGAGCGCCAAGCCGCTCGACCGCGCGGTGGCCGAGCCGCTGTTTGCAACCCTCTGGGGCGCCGACCGCTACGTGGCCGCGTTGAGCCCCGCTGAGCTGCTGCGCCTGAGCCAGTACCTGCATTTCGTCACCGTGCCCGCCAATCAAGAGGTCATCAGCCAGGACGAGCAAGGCGACTACATGCTCATCGTGCTCGACGGTACCTTGGCGGTCGACCGCGTCCAGCCCTGGGGAGGCCGCGCCCGGCTGGCCGAGGCCCGTGCCGGCGACATGCTGGGCGAGATGTCGCTGCTCGATGCAGGCGCGCGGTTTTCCGCCTGCACCACCCTCACGCCGTGTACGCTCGCTGTTGTCGAAGCGCAGCGGCTCGATGAGATGATCACCGCCGAACCCCGGCTCGGCCTGGCCTTGCTGGCCTCGTTGTCGCGGCGGCTGTCCTTGCGGCTGCGCCAGGTCAGCGCCCGGCTGAGCGCATTGTTGTCGAGCAGCTGAACGCTCGCAGCCGTACATTTGTCATTGCACGTCCACCTCAAAGCATCCTAGGGAAGACCATGGAAAGAGACCAGGCCTCCAAATTCGTGAACGATCTGCTGCGCCTCATGGTGTCGCGCAGCGGGTCGGACCTCTTCCTCACCGCCGACTTCCCGCCCGCCATCAAGGTGGACGGCAAGGTCACCAAGGTGTCGCCGCAGCCGCTCACCAGCCAGCACACGCTGGCCCTCACCCGCTCGGTCATGAACGACAAGCAGGCCGCGGAGTTCGAGCGCACCAAGGAATGCAACTTCGCCATCTCGCCCCAGGGCATCGGCCGCTTTCGGGTGAACGCGTTCGTGCAGCAAGGCCATGTGGGCCTGGTGCTGCGGACCATCCCGCAAACGCTGCCCACGATCGACAGCCTCAACCTGCCGCATATCCTCAAAGACGTGACCATGACCAAACGCGGTCTGGTCATCTTCGTGGGCGCCACCGGCTCGGGCAAGAGCACCTCGCTGGCGGCCATGGTGGACCACCGCAACGAGAACTCGTTCGGCCACATCATCACCATCGAAGACCCGGTGGAGTTCGTGCATCCGCACAAGAACTGCATCGTGACGCAGCGCGAGGTCGGGCTCGACACCGAAGGCTGGGGGCAGGCTCTCAAGAACACGCTGCGCCAGGCCCCTGACGTGATCCTGATGGGCGAAATCCGCGACCGCGAAACCATGGAGCATGCCGTGGCCTTCGCCGAGACCGGCCACCTGTGCATGGCCACGCTGCACGCCAACAGTGCCAACCAGGCGCTCGACCGCATCATCAACTTCTTCCCTGAAGAGAGGCGCGCTCAGTTGCTGATGGACTTGTCGCTCAACCTGAAGAGCCTGGTGTCGCAGCGCCTGCTGCCGCGCCAGGAAGGGCGCGGGCGCATCGCGGCGGTCGAGATCATGATCAACACGCCGCTCGTCGCCGACCTGATCTTCAAGGGCGAAGTCCCCGAGATCAAGGAAATCATGAAGAAGAGCCGCAACCTGGGCATGCAGACCTTTGACCAGGCGCTGTTCGATGCCTATGAGGCCGAGGACATCAAGTACGAAGACGCCTTGCGCAACGCCGATTCGGTGAACGACCTTCGCTTGCA
>JBEGTX010000246.1:0-21993 GCA_041179165.1 Pseudomonadota bacterium
TCGACGGCAGCGAGTTCGACGAGTTCAAGGCGCGCTTCGGCACCACGCTTGTCACGGGGTTTGCGCACATCGAGGGCATGCCCGTCGGCCTCATCGCCAACAACGGTGTGCTGTTTTCAGAGTCGGCGCAGAAGGCCGCCCACTTCATCGAGCTGTGCTGCCCGCGCCGCACGCCGCTCGTGTTCCTGCAGAACATCAGCGGCTTCATGGTGGGCCGCAAGCCCGAGAACGAAGGCATCGCCAAACACGGGGCCAAGATGGTGATGGCGGTGGCCAATGCGCAGGTGCCGAAGTTCACGGTGGTCATTGGCGGCAGCTTTGGCGCCGGCAACTACGGCATGTGCGGCCGGGCTTTCGATCCGCGTTTCCTGTGGATGTGGCCCAACGCGCGCATCTCGGTCATGGGCGGCGAGCAGGCGGCCAGTGTGCTGGCCACCGTGCGCCGCGATGGCATCGAGGCCCGCGGCGGCCAGTGGAGCGCCCAGGAAGAAGCCGACTTCAAACAACCCGTGCTCGACCAGTTCGATCGGCAGGCCAGCGCGTTCTACGCCACCGCGCGCCTGTGGGACGACGGCCTCATCGACCCGGCCGACACCCGCCGAGTGCTGGCGCTCGGGCTGAGTGCCAGCCTCAACGCGCCCATCGGCCCTACCACCTTCGGCACGTTCCGCATGTGATCGCGCACGTCGCCTTTTCGGAAAGCACCGCCCCATGAGCTCACTCGATGTTCGCCGCCAAGGTGCAGTGGCCTCGGTGTTCCTGAATCGGCCGGAGGTGCGCAACGCCTTCAACGACGAGGTCGTGGCCGAACTCACGGCCACCTTCACCGCCCTCGGTGCAGACCTCAGCCTGCGTGCCATCGTGCTGGGCGCCCATGGCAGTGCGTTCTGTGCGGGCGCCGACCTGGCCTGGATGCGGGCCATGGCCGACTACACCTGGGCGCAGAACCAGGCCGATGCGCAGGCGCTGGCCGACATGCTGTGGACGCTCTACCGCTGCCCGGTGCCGATCGTTTGCCGCATTCAAGGCGACTGCTATGCCGGGGGCGTGGGGCTGGCCGCCGTGTGCGATGTGCGCGTGGCGGCCGACAGCGTGTCGTTCTGCCTGAGCGAGACCCGGCTCGGCCTGGTGCCGGCCACCATCGGGCCGTACGTGGTGCGTGCGCTGGGCGAGACCGCCTCACGCCGTTACTTCACGACCGCCGAGCGCTTCACCGCTGCCCAAGCCCAGCTCGCGGGCCTGGTGCACGAGGTGTGTCCCGCCGATGAGCTCGATGCTTGCGTGAACGGCATCGTGAGTGCCTGGCTGGCCAACGGCCCCGTGGCCACGCGTGCGGCCAAGCACCTGGTGCAAGACCTCGCGGGGCAGCCCATCGACGAGCGTTTGCGCGCCGACACGGCACGCCGCATCGCCGACATCCGCGCCAGCGATGAAGCCCGCGAGGGCCTGCAGGCCTTCTTGCAGAAGCGGCCGCCGGGCTGGAAGGGAGCCGCCTGATGTTCAAGAAGATCCTCATCGCCAACCGGGGCGAGATTGCTTGCCGCGTGGCCGCGACTGCGCGCCGCCTCGGCGTGCGCACGGTCGCGGTGTACAGCGATGCCGACACCAACGCCCTGCACGTGAAGGCCTGCGACGAGGCCGTTCGGCTCGGCCCCGCGGCCCCGGCCGAGAGCTACCTGTCGGCCGACAAGATCATCGCGGCGGCCCTGGCCACGGGTGCCCAGGCGGTCCACCCCGGCTACGGCTTTCTCAGTGAAAACGCCGGCTTCGCCGAAGCCTGCGCGTCCGCGGGTCTCGTGTTCATCGGCCCGCCCGCTGCGGCCATTCGCGCCATGGGCCTGAAGGCCGAGGCCAAGCGCCTGATGGGCGAGGCGGGCGTGCCGCTGGTGCCCGGCTACCACGGCAGCGATCAACGGCCCGAGGTGCTGCAGCAGCAGGCCCAGGCCATCGGGTTTCCGGTGCTGCTCAAGGCCAGTGCAGGCGGAGGCGGCAAGGGCATGCGCGTGGTCACACAGGCGGCCGACTTCGCGGCCGCGCTGGCCGGCTGCCAGCGCGAGGCGCGCAGCGCGTTCGGCAACGACGATATGCTCATCGAGCGCTACCTCACCCGCCCGCGCCACATCGAGATCCAGGTGTTTGCCGACAGCCTCGGGCAGTGCGTGCACCTCTTCGAGCGCGACTGCTCGGTGCAGCGCCGCCATCAGAAGGTGCTGGAGGAATCCCCCGCTCCCGGCCTGAGCGAAACCCTGCGCCAGCAGATGGGGGCTGCTGCGGTTGCCGCCGCCAAGGCGGTGGGCTATGTCGGCGCAGGCACGGTGGAGTTCATCGCCGAGCCCTCGGGGGAGGGTGGCCTGAAGTTCTATTTCATGGAGATGAACACGCGGCTGCAGGTAGAGCACCCGGTCACCGAAGCCGTCACGGATGTGGACCTGGTCGAGTGGCAGCTGCGCGTGGCGGCGGGCGAGCCGTTGCCGCGGCAGCAGCACGAGCTGCAACTTCACGGCCACGCCATCGAGGCGCGCCTGTGTGCCGAACACCCGGAGCAGGGCTTCTTGCCCTCGACCGGCCGGCTGCAGGTGATGGACACCCCCGAGGCCCTGTCGTTCGAACGCGGTGCCGTGAGGCTGGACACCGGCGTGCAGCAAGGCGACAGCATCACGCCTTTCTACGACCCGATGATCGCCAAGCTCATCGTGTGGGGCGCCGACCGCGCTCAGGCGCTGGCGCGGCTCGACCAGGCACTGGCGCGAACGCGCATCGTCGGTTTGCACACCAACGTGGCCTTCCTGCGCCGCGTGGCTGCCAGCCGTTCGTTTGCCGAAGCCGATCTCGACACGACCCTCATCGAGCGTGAGCGCACCGCGTGTTTCACCGCGCCGGTGTTGCCGGTCGTTCATGCGGTGGCGGCGGTGCTGGCGCAGGCCCGGACGGCTGAGGGTGAGGGTGGGGGTGGGGGCCGCGATCCGTGGGCGCAGCGCGATGGCTGGCGCCTGCACGGCATGAGCCAGCAGCGGCTGGTGCTGCGCGTCGATGGCGAGCCGCACACGGTCACGGTGGAGCGCGGCCGCACGCCGCAGCTCGTGCTGTGCGTGGCGGGCCGCCGCTGGCCTCTGTCCATCGAGTCCACGGGCCTGGGGCCGCACTACGAGCTGCTGCTCGACGGGCAACGCCTGCGGCTTTGGGTGTACGGCAGCGGGCCGCGCTGGACGGTTTTCAATGAGACCGACAGCGCGCGGGCCGAGGTCGAACGCCCCGACCCTGCGCTTGGTGAGCGAGGCACTGCACCGGCGGGCGGGCTCTCCGCGCCGATGCCCGGGAAGGTCGTGGCCGTGCTGGTGGCCGTGGGACAGGCTGTGACCGCTGGCCAGCCGCTGGCCGTGCTCGAGGCCATGAAGATGGAGCACACGGTGCTCGCCCCGAAAGACGGCACAGTGACCGCCGTGCTGTGTGCAGCGGGCGAGGCGGTGGCCGAAGGTGCCGCGCTGCTGGAAATCGCCGACTCGCCCTGATTCGGGGTGACCGACAACGCAGCACCCCCAAGCCGGGGTGGTGCCCGGACCGCCAGAGCGCCCCCGCAGCTATTAAGATTCCGGATGGTGTCGGCCTCGCGTCGCCTGCTCATCCTGTTTCTGGAACGACCCATGAAAACCCCGCTTCGCCCCGGCGAAACCCTCGTCAGACAAGGCGGCGCCAACCTGCAGCGCAATCTGGAGACCGTCGGCGGTCACCTGTACCTGACCAGCGAGCGCCTCGTGTTCGAGTCGCATCGCTTCAACATTCAGCAAGGGCCGCAAGAACTCGAGCTCGCGCAGGTGCAGTCCACCGAGAAGACGTGGACGAAGTTCCTCAACCTCATCCCGCTGTTTCCCAACTCGCTGGCGGTGACGATGCGCGAAGGCGCCGAGTTCCGCTTCGTGGTGTTCGGTCGGGGCGCCTGGCAGCAGGCCATCGAACGCACCCGCCCCACCGCAAAGGCCTGACATGTCTGATCTCGCAGGAACCCCCGTCGGCACCGTCGAGGCGCTGTGGCGCTATCCCGTCAAGTCCATGCGCGGCGAGGCCGTGACCTCGTCCTGGGCCGATGAACGCGGCCTGCTGGGCGATCGCGCCTGGGCCGTCGTCGACAGCGTCACGGGCAAGGTGGGCAGCGCCAAGCATCCGAAGCTCTGGAGTCGCCTCTTCGAGTGCCAGGCACAGTTTGTCCAGGACCCGGAGCCTGGCCAGCCGTTGCCGCCTGTGCGCATCGAACTGCCTGGCGGCATCGTCTTCATGAGTGACGACCCGCAGGCCAGCTCCCTGCTGTCGGAGTTCCTCGGGCGTCCGGTGCACTTGGCCAGCCAGGCCCAACCGCAGGCGACCTACGACGACTACTGGCCCGACATCGAAAACCTGTCGCCCGAAGGCCACCGCGACACCATGACCCAGGAGGCCGTGTCGCGCTTCGCGCCGGCCGGCACCTTCTTCGACATGTCGGCCTTCCACGTGGTGACCGACACGTCGCTGCAAGCGCTGCGCGATGCGGCACCCGGCAGCCAGATCGATGCCACGCGCTTCCGTCCCAACATCACCGTGCGTTCACCCGTTGCCGACGGGACTGCGAGCTTCGTGGAGAACGACTGGCCCGGCCGCACGCTGCGCGTGGGCCCGGCGCTCGCCATGCGCATGCTGATGCCCACCATGCGCTGCATCATGGTCACGATGGCGCAGCCGCACCTGCCGTCCGACCCGCAGATCCTGAAGGCCTTGGTGAAGGCCAATCGTGTCGACATTCCCGAGGCCGGCAAGTTTCCCTGCATCGGCGTCTACGGCAGCCTGTCTCGCAAGTTGTCGGCGGGTGGTGTGGTAAAGGTGGGCGACGCCTGCCTGTTGGGCTGAAGGCATGTCCTCACCGTCTTCACCGGGTTGGATCGATACGCTGCGCCGCGCCGGGGTTTCCGAGCCGCGGCCTTTGAACCTGATGGTCGCTCTGGCGGTGCTGCTGGCGTGCGCGGTGTCAGGCGCCGTGCTCGATTGGAGCCAGGCGGGCATGGTGGTCGACATCCTGGTCGATTCGGGCAATGCCATGACCGAGTCGCAGACCGATGCCCTCATCCGCGGGGGCCAGAGTGAGGCCTTGAGCGGTCTGGCAATCCAGCTCGCGCTGATCACCTGCATGGTCTTTCGCAAAGCCTGGGGCCGCTACCTGTGGCTGGTGGCCATGGGCTTCGGTGGGCTGGGCTCGGTGCTCAGCCTCATCATGCTGTTTGGCACCGGGTCACCGCTGGGCACGGTCCGCCTGATGTTGATGGTGGTCTACCTGTGGTGCACGGTGGTGCTCTTCACTTCGACGATCGGCAACTGGTTCAGCAGCGCCCCGGTCTTGCCGTCAGCCACACCGTCGGCATCCCCTGCGCCTGTGCCGACCATGCCGGTCAGCGTGGTGATCGCCTTTGTGCTGATGATGTGCAGCGCCATCGGCACCGCGGTCGCGCTCACCTTCTACCTGCCCGAACTCATGCCCACGCTGATGCCGGCGGGAATGGAAGACAGCAAGGACGTGCAGGCCATGGTCTCGGTGATGCCGTGGCTGGGCGTGGGCGCAGTGCTCGTGGCCTTCTGGCTGGTCAAGGCGATCGCACAGGGTTCCAACGAGGCCCGCTGGATCGTGCTGTGGCTGGCTTTCGTCGACCTCATCTCTGTGCTGCCGCTGCTGGGTGTGCCCGACGGCCAACCCCACGCGATGCCGTGGATGATGGTGGCTGTGCACCTGAGCCTGCTGGTGGTGCCGGTGTTGCTGTTCGTGCCTGGCAGCAGCGAATGGATGCGGGTGCGGCGCGCAACGCCGTCGATTTGAATTGGCGGACAAACCGCCGAGGCGGGTTACTTCGCGCCGTCGCGGCGCAGCCAGCCGGTCTTAAGCAGCCACGACTTGCGTGGTGCGGCGGCATCGAGGTCGCCATGGCGGCTTTCGAGCACCGACTCGGCCGATTGCGTGACACCAAACCCGGAGGTGTTGGCCGACCAGGCGGCGTCTTGCGGTGCTTCGGTGCGCGCGCCAGCCTTGCCGAGTGCAGCCAGTTGGCAGGCCACGTTGTACTGGTGAGCGAGCGCCATGAGTTCGGGCTGGCCTGAGGCCTGGCAGACGAACAGCACCTCGCGCGCTTGGGCGGGCGAGCTCAACATGGCGGCCACGTCGATGCCTTCACCGAGAAGGTGTTTGAGCGCATAGTGAATGCGCGCGGCGATGCGAAGACGTGCTTGTGTTGACATGGTTTTCCAACGGATCAGGTATCTTCGCTGTGTGCGCCCGGCATGGATACCCCCAAAGCGGGGTTCGTCGAGCGCACATGACCAAAGTGAGCAAAATGTCATGCTTCCGAATCGAGTGACGCTGGTGGAAGTCGGGCCGCGAGACGGTCTGCAGAACGAAGCACAGGCCGTGCCGAGCCCGCACAAGGTGGAATTGGTGCATCGCTTGCAGGGCGCAGGCCTGCGCGAGATCGAGGTCACCAGCTTCGTGAGCCCCAAGTGGGTGCCGCAGATGGCCGACAACGTGCAGGTCATGGGCGGGCTGATGCGCCAGCCTGGTGTGCGCTACTCGGTGCTCGTGCCCAACCTCAAGGGGTTGGAGGCCGCGCTGCCCACGAAGCCCGATGAAATCGTGGTGTTCGCCGCAGCGAGCGAGGCCTTCAGCCAGCGCAACATCAACTGCAGCATCGATGAAAGCATCGAGCGCTTCCGGCCGGTGGTGGCCGCGGCGCACGAGCAGGGCATCAAGGTGCGCGGTGCCATCTCGTGTGCGCTCGGCTGCCCCTACCAGGGCGAGGTCACGGCCGACGAGGTCGAGCGGGTGGTGCGCGCCTTCAAGGACATCGGCGTGGACCACTGCGGCGTGGCCGACACCATCGGCGTGGGCACGCCCCGTCACGTGCAGGCTGCGCTCGAACGCGCGCTGCGCCACTACCCGCTGGTTGAAGTGAGCGGCCATTTCCACGACACCTACGGCCAGGCGCTGGCCAACATCTACGCCAGCCTCGAGATGGGGGTGCACACCTTCGATGCCAGCGTGGCGGGCCTGGGCGGCTGCCCGTTCGCACGCGGGGCCACGGGCAACGTGGCGACCGAAGACGTCGTGTTCATGCTCGACGGCCTGGGCATCGACAGCGGCATCGATCTGCACTTGCTGGTCGATGCCGGGGCCTTCATCTCCGACGTGCTGGGCCGTGCACCGGTGTCGCGTGCGGCGCGTGCACTGCTCACCCGCCGCGCCAAGGACACGGCATGAGCGCGTCGCATCCTCCCGTGGTCACCGAGGCCGTGGCCCATGTGACGGCCTGGCTCGCATCGCGTGGGCATGCCAAGCCGCCGGTCATGCTGGCCTCGGCTGCGCGCACGGCGCGTGAAGCCGCTGAGGTGCTCGGTGTGCAGCTCGGACAGATCGCCAAGAGCATCATCTTCCGCCGGCTCTCCGACGGGCGCGCCGTGCTGGTGGTGGCCTCGGGTGACAAGCGCGTGGACGAGCGCAAGCTCGCGGCCCTCACCGGGCCGCTGGGCCGGGCCGATGCGGCCTTCGTCAAGGACCGAACGGGCTTTTCCATCGGGGGTGTGGCGCCGTTCGCGCACCGCCTGCCGCCGGTCGTTTTCATCGATCAAACGCTGCAGCGCTTCGACGAAGTGTGGGCGGCTGCCGGCCACCCGCATGCCGTGGTGGCCCTGGCGCCGGCAGCACTCGCGGCATTGACGGCTGCGCCGTTTGCCGATGTGGTGCAAGCCGTCACGTCGCCGTGCACCGATGTCTGCCGTATGGATGCGGTGAGCGGGCTGTGTGCCGGCTGCCAGCGCACCCGCGAAGAAATCGCCGCGTGGTCGTCGATGGACGACGGCGCGCGGCGCGCGCTGCTGGTTCGTTTGGCAGAGCGTGCGGTCTCGATGCCTCAGACTCGACCGATCGCCGCTGTCCCCGAACCGGAGTTCCGATCATGAGCATGAAGCTGCTGACCTTCTATTTCGACGCCGTCTCGCCCGAGGTGCGCGCGGTGTTCGATCAGCTGCCGCAGCGCCTGCAGGGGGCGAGCGTCGCCGTGAGCTACCAGCCCTTGTACTCTCTGGGTGCGCAAACCCATCCGTCGATGATCCTCATGCAGCAGCTTGCGCTGGCCTGCGCGCCGGCCGGCGGTCTGCCCAATCGGTGGACCTGCGAGCGCTTGCTGGCCTTGGCGCTGTCCGGCGATGTGGCCGCCGCGCAGCTGGCGCTTGCTCCTGCGCGTGATCCGCAGGGGCACGACGTCATTCAGGAACTGCGCGCAGCCACCGATGCCGCCGTGGCCTTGGGCGTCGGCGGCGGTGCCACGCTGGCTGTCGACGGGCAGCTGTTCGTGGGCGAGGCCGGCCTCGCAGCGCTGTCTGCCAGTTGGGCTGCCGGCTCGGTCTGAGCTTCTTTCGATGCGATCGGCGCGGCCGTTCGGGCGCGTCTGGATCGGTCGTCCTGCGGCCGTTCGATGCAGCGTTTCAGGCGCGCTCTGAACACGCACGCTGACACCTCCTAGCGAAAGCACCTAGTCGCTGACAGGCCTCACTCTCATCATTTGAAAATACACCCGCGGGTTCCCACGGGGTTTGTCAGGCAGCGGTCAGTTTGCCGTCAGTCCGCGGTCAGTCGCCCCGCTGAAGATGCCAGGGTCCCGACCACTCGGCCGGGCCCAGTTCAAATAATGGAGCTTCAACATGGCAACTGCAAGCGTAATCAAGGCGCCGTCGCCGATGACCCGCGAAGAGAAGAAAGTCATCTTCGCGTCGAGTCTCGGCACGGTGTTCGAGTGGTACGACTTCTACCTCTACGGCACCCTGGCCGTCATCATCGGCAAGCAGTTCTTCAGCAACCTCGACCCCGCGTCGCAGGTGATCTTCTCGCTGCTGGCCTTTGCGGCAGGGTTCATCGTGCGACCGTTCGGCGCGCTGGTGTTCGGACGTCTCGGCGACATGATCGGGCGCAAGTACACCTTCCTGGTCACCATCCTCATCATGGGCTTGTCGACGTTCATCGTCGGGATCTTGCCCAACTACGCCTCCATCGGGGTGGCAGCGCCGATCATCCTGATCGGCCTGCGCATGCTGCAGGGCCTGGCCCTCGGCGGTGAGTACGGTGGTGCTGCCACCTACGTCGCCGAGCACGCGCCGCACGGCAAACGCGGCTTCTACACCTCGTGGATTCAGACGACGGCCACGGTCGGGCTGCTGCTCTCGCTGGTGGTGATTCTGGCCACCCGCACGGTCATCGGCGAAGAGGCCTTCGCCGCCTGGGGCTGGCGTGTTCCGTTCCTGGTGTCCATCATCCTGCTCGGCGTGAGCGTGTGGATCCGGCTGTCGATGAACGAGTCGCCTGCCTTCAAGAAGATGAAGGAAGAGGGCAAGACCTCCAAGGCGCCGCTGACCGAATCGTTCGGCCAATGGAAGAACATGAAGATCGTGATCCTGGCGCTCGTCGGTCTCACGATGGGCCAGGCCGTCGTCTGGTACACGGGGCAGTTCTATGCGCTGTTCTTCCTGACCGGGCCGCTGCGCGTGGAGAACGCCACCGCCAACATCTTGATCGGCATTGCGCTGATTCTCGGCACACCGTTCTTCATCCTGTTCGGCGCGCTGTCCGACAAGATCGGCCGCAAGCCCATCATCATGGCGGGCTGTCTGATTGCCGCAGCCACCTACTTCCCGCTCTTCAGCGCCCTCACCGAAGCCGCCAACCCGGCCCTGGCCCGCGCACAGGCTGCCAACAAGGTGACAGTGACGGCCGACCCGGCGGAGTGTTCGTTCCAGTTCAACCCGACGGGTGTGGTCAAGTTCACCAGCTCGTGTGACGTGGCCAAGCAGGTGCTGGCGGCCAACGCGGTGAGCTACACCAACGTAGAAGGCACAGGCCCCGCCAAGATCACCATCGGCGACACCACCATTGCGTCGTACACGGCCAAGGGCTTGTCTGCGGATGAGGCCAAGGCCAAGGACGCCGCCTTCAAGAAGGAAGTCATCGGTGCGCTGAAGGCCCATCAATACCCTGTGGGCACGAAGGAAGTGATCGGTGCCGATGGCAAGCCCAAACAGGTTGACGTGAAGGCCAACAACGAAGAGATGAACAAGCCGCTGATCGTGGCCATCCTCACCCTGCTGGTGATCTACGTGACCATGGTCTACGGCCCGATTGCAGCCATGCTGGTGGAGATGTTCCCGACCCGCATCCGCTACACCTCGATGAGCCTGCCGTACCACATCGGCAACGGCTGGTTCGGCGGCCTGCTGCCAGCCACCGGGCTGGCCATCGTGGCGCAGACGGGCAACATGTACAACGGCCTCTGGTACCCGATCATCTTCGCCTGCATCACCTTCGTGGTGGGCATGCTGTTCGTGAAGGAAACCAAGGACGTGGACATCTACGCCAACGACTGAACGGCCGGGGCGCCGTGAGGCGCCTCGCTGTTCGGGGCCGTGTCGAGCACACGGCAAAAGGAAAAAGGGCCCGTCATCGACGGGCCCTTTTGTTTCCACTGACCGAGTTTGTTCCGGATCAGTGTTCGACGTGCCTGCACACCTTCAAGGCTTCAAGGCTTCAGGGCATCGGCCGGAATCTCGATCTGGTACGCATCGAGCGTGTCGAGCGTGGTGCCGCCCCAGGTCGAGTTGAACAAGATCTTGGTGAAGCTGCGGTTCACCGTGGCGTGGGGTTCCGACCAGTAAGCGTCGTCGCCGCTCAGTTCGCGGGCGCGTGTGAGGCCGAGGTTGTAGACCTTGGGGTTGGCCTTGAGCTGAATCGCAAACACCTTCTTGTGCAGCCATTGGTTGGAGACGGTGTCGCCATAGGTCGACATCACGACCCAGCCCGGCTTGTCGTAGGCCTTGCCCGAGAAGTGCACGGCAGTGGTGGAGCCGCTCACATAGGTGGTGAACAGGTCGGTGCGCACGCCGGTGCGAACGTTCAGCATGAACACATTGCCGTTGCCTGCGCTGCTGTAGTCGATGGAGACGTAGATGTCGTCGCCGGCTTCATCGAGCGCGATGTCGGAGTGCTCTGACTTGGTGAGCAAGGTCCGCGAGGTCGAGAAGTCGCGCGAGTAGGCGACCGTGCCGCGCGCGGTGTCGCCCGAGAGCACGCAGTAGTTGCCGCTCGGACTCATGCTCACGTGGTCAGGACGTTCACCGTTGGTGTTCATCATCCCGAGAATGGTGTCGGTGTTGCGGTCCCAGGTGAACACGCCCAGGCTCTCGAAGTTCGGGCCTTCGGCCATCATGCACCAGTAGCGCCCGTCTTTCGATGGCGAGCCTTCGGACTTGGTCCAGGCGAAGGTGGCGGTGGGCCAGCGCGCCCTCAGGCGGGCAGCGAAGTTGCCCACCACGCGCGAGGTGTTGGTGGAGACCGTCAGCTCCTTGAGCTGCATGCCGTACCCGTTGGTGGGCACGTAGTACAGCAGGTCGGGGTTGCTGGGGTGCCACTGCAATTCGGCATCGCCGCCGATTTCCGAGGGGCCGCCCAATGACTTGATGCGGCTGAAGTTGGCGCCGTTGTAGAGGTGCCAGGCGCCATTCAACGCGTAGGCGATGAACTGCGTGCTGTCGGCGTTGAAGGCCTGGCGGCGCGAGTAGTCGTTGCGCACGAAGCCCGAGACACCATCGGCCGTGTGGGCCGTGGCCCGCGTGATGCAGGTGTGGTACGTGGGGTCGGCAAAGGCCACGCCCTTGGCGGGGCGGGCCGGCGTGGCCGTGCTGATGGCGGTGCGCGTGGTGTCGAGCAGGAAGCCGCTTGGATAGAAGCCGGCGCAGGCAGCGCTCACGCCTGGCGCGGGGGGCGGCGCAGGGGGCGTGGGGGCTGGCGCAGGTGGTGCGGGGGGCGGCGTGGGTGTCGCAGGGGGCGTGAGCCCGGCGCCGGGCGCTGGCGTGGAGGCCGTGTCGCTGCCACCGCCGCAGCCGCTCAGCAGCGCGGCACTCACCAGCAGGAAATGGACGAAGGCTTTGGATGAACGTGAGCGCATGGACGGGTCCGGAACGTGAGCGGGATGGCGGGTGGCGGGGATGAGGGCACTCCGGCCAGACGGCAGAGCGGCCGCTCGATGGCGGCCGCACAGATCATGGTCGAGGTTTTGTGCACCTCGGCGCTTACCTCACCAAGGTCAGAGCGAGCTTGACTTGGCCCGGCGGCGCGAGGCCAACGCAGCCGTGCCCAGGCTCAGGCCCACCAGCCAGCTCCAGCCGAGCGCGCCGCCGCCAGAGTCTCCTGCCGGCCCGGGAGCCGGAGCAGGGGATGGCGCAGGTGCAGGTGCGGGCGCACCCGCAGCCGTGCCTTGCAGCGTGATGTTGCGTGACACGACAGTGGAGGTGCCTTCGACCAGGCTGATCAGCAGGCCCACATTGGTCGTGGTGGTGCTGGTCGGCAGGTAGGTGACCGAGAAGGTGCAGCTCGTGCCCGCCGTGAGCACGACGTTGGCGCAGCCGTTGGTGCGGGTGAAGCCACCGGCCGGCGTACCGATGTTGGTGGACGAGATGCGCAGGTTCACGCCGGTGCCGGCGGTCTGCGAATGTGTGATGGTCACGTTCTTGGTCACCGACGTGCCCACGGCCGACGATGCGAACACCGACGTGCCGGGCTGCACCTCGGTGCCGATGGTGACGTAAGGCACATCGGAGATGTAGGCAGCGATGTCCTCGATCTGCTCGGTGGTCAGTGCGCGGAACTGGCTCATGCCCGGGATGGAGTTGAGGGCCGAGCCGAAGCGGTTGAGCGCGGTGTCGTAGCTCAGGTACGAGGTGTTGCTTCCGGCGATGTGGGCGCGGCGGTTCTGTACGGCACCGTGGCAGTTCGTGCACACGCTGGCGATGCTGTCGGCCACCCCTTCGACGTTGGCTGTGTCGTTGTACAGGTCGCGGCCGCGCGCTGCATCAGGGGCGGCGTGGGCCAGGCCGGGCAGGGCCGAGACGGCCATGCAGAGCAGGGCCAGCCGAGCCTTGGCAGGCGAGGAGGATGCGAACGAGCGGTCGGAAGAAGAGGTCATCTGCATGAGAGTTCGATCTCTGAAAAACGGGCGTGTGGCTGAACGATCGACGGGGTCGGCGGATCAGACCATGAAACCGAGGTCGGCGTTGAAGTTCGGGATGCGCGGCAGCACGGTGTTGATGACCGAGGTGTCGGCCCCGAACCAGCGCGCCAGGGTGCTCGACATCTGGTCCGACGCAGTGGTCGGAATCCAGCGGCCGGTGCCGGTGTCGCTCGGGCCGTTGAGGGTGTGATCGGGCATGCTGCCGTACATGGCACCGCCGCGCACGGCACCGCCCACCACGAACTGGTGGCTGCCCCAGCCGTGGTCAGAACCCTGGCCGTTGGAGGCGAAGGTGCGGCCGAAATCGGAGGCGGTGAAGAGGGTGACCTTGTCGGACACGCCCAATTCCGTGGTTGCGGCTTCGAAGGCAGTGACGGCAGCGCTGATCTCGCCGAACAGGCGTTGCTGCTGTTGCAGCTGGTCGTCGCCGTGGGTGTCGAAACCGCCGATGGACACGAAGAACACCTGGCGTGTCAGGCCGATGGCGCCGCGTGCCGCCACGAGGCGGGCCACGGTGCGCAGCTGGTTGCCCAGGCCGCTGTTGGGGAAGGGCGTGGTCACCGTGGAGCCGTTCAGCGCGGTGTTCAGCGTCTTCTGGACGTCGATCGAGCGGCCCATGGTGGTCAGCCAGGCCTGATGGAACAGGTGGCTGCGCTGGTCGGTCAGGGTTTGCTGGATGGCGGTGGACAGCGGGTCGGTGCCTGTGGGGTTGAAGAAGTTGAACCCGAAGTTGCCCGACGAAGACACCTTGTAGCCGAGCAGGGACACGTCGCCGGTCTCCCACAGGTTGCCGCCAGCGAGCGAGATGCAGCAGTAGCCGCGGTTCGGGCTGCCTTGAGCCACCAGGCGCTCCATCATGCGGCCGCCCCAACCGGCCTTGGTCATGCCGCCGTCGTAGATGGCGCTTTGCCAGGCGTCTTGCTGGTCGGAGTGGGAGAACAGGCCTTCAGGCAGCGGCACCGAGCGGGCGTTCCACTGCGCCTTGGTGGTGGGCACCATCAGGGGCCCGACGTTGGCGATCACGGCCATCTTGCGCTGCGTGTACAGCCCGGCGAGGCCGGTCATGGCCGGATGCAGGCCGTAGGGGGCCGTGTCGGTTTCGGGGGTGGCGGCAGGCGTGGTGCTCAGCGGCAGCAGCGTTTGCTGTTGCAGCGCAAGGTTGGTGCGGCCGGTGCGGTAGAGCGCGTAGCCGGCGGTGTCACGCGGCACGACCATGTTGTTGGCGTCATTGCCGCCATACATGAACAGGCAGACCATGGCCTTGTAGTCGGTGCCGGTGGTCGTTTGCGCAATGGCCGTGAGTGGCGCGAGCAGGCCGGAGGCCGCGCCGATGGCGCCGGTCGCGCCCATCAGCTTGAGCAGCTGACGGCGCTGCGCATCGGGCAGATGCGGCATCAGGTCGGAGTGGTCCAGCGGATAGGCGTCGCTGCAGGCGGTGTGGGTCTTTTTCATGGACGTCTCGCTCAAGTCTGGATCACGAAATCGGGGGACACGAAAACGACGATCAGCGCCGACTTCACCCGGTTTTCAGTTTGTGCGGCTGGCAGCGCCGCGATGAGAGTGACCAGGCGCGTGCGGGTGACCGCGCTCATCTGGCAGTTGAAGAACAGCACGTTGAGCTTGTCGACCAGGACCGCCGGGTCGGAGGCCAGGGCCTTCAAGGGCTCGAAGTCGAGCTTCAGGCGCGATGCCCCGTTGCCGAACCCACCGTTCTTGATGACGCTGGCGAAGAAGTTCAGGCTGCCGACAACCGTGGTCTCGGTGGTGATCTGGAACTCGGGGGCCACCAGGCCGGCCTGCATGATGGGGCCGGCTTGCGAGAACGAGGGCAGGAAGAAGTTGAACACCGTGGGGGCGAGCATCGGGCTCTGGCCGAGCGAGTTGTCGCCGTTGTCGAGTTCGTGGATGTCGTTGCGGCCGTTGGCGCTCTTGGCGTTCAGGGCGCGCATGAGGTTGGCGAACCGGATGGCGGGTTCGCGCTGCTTGCCGAATCGTCCGCCCGCGGCCAGCGAGGGCGTGCGTGCTTCGGTGTCGGTGAGGATGGCCGTGACCACCGCGCGCAGGTTGCCGCGGACACCGGAGCCGTCGTTGTTGAAGGTGGTGGCGACCCGTGCCACATAGGCGGGCGAGGGGTTGCTCGTGACCAGCCGCTGGATCAGCTGCTTGCAGACGAACGGGCCCACGTTGGGGTGGTTGAAGATGTTGTCGATGGCCGCTTCGATGTCCGACTCCGGCGTGCCGCCGGCCGGGATCACGAAGCCGTCGAGCAGCATCTTGGAGTCGGTGGCGTGGTACTCCGGGTACGACTTCATCGGCGTGTACCAGTTGGCGTTCACGTTGACGTCGACATCGGAGAACCGCTTGCCCATGCCCGACGACCAGCCGGTGAATGCGCGGGCCAGGGCCAGCACGACCGTCTCGTCGTAGGTGGGGATCGGCACGCCGGCGCCATCGAGTTGAGGCGTGCCATCGATGTTGAGCCTGACCAGGCCGACCGAGAACAGCTGCAGGATTTCCCGCGCATAGTTTTCGTTCGGGCGAATGCCGCGTGCGGGCACCGCCTTCTGGCTCTCGATCATGTTGAGGAAGTAGCCCATCGTGGGATGGAGCGTCACGTCGCGCAGCAGCGTGCGGTAGTTGCCGAAGGCCTCGCGGTTGAGCAAGTCCATGTACGAGGCAATACCGAACGCGCGCAGGGCTTGCGAGCTGTTGGACACCACGATGATCTGGCTCAGTGCAAAGGCCACCCGGGCGCGCAGCTGGTCATCGCCATGGAGCCAGTGCTGCCAGATCGACTCGTAGCTCATGTCGTCGGTGACACGGCCGTCGGCTTGCAGCTGGGCTTGCCACTCGAGGTAGGAGGTGTGCACCTGGGTGGGTGCATTGAATTGTTGCCACAGCCAGCGGCGGTAGCCGGTTTCTTGCAGCGCGGTGACCTCTTCGGCCGAGCGCTGGCCAAAGGTAGCCTGCGACAGGAAGCGAGCCGCGTCGATGGCGGTCATCTGTTCGGCAGGGGTCGGGGGTGGCGGCTCGCTGCCACCACGGCCGGCGGTGTTGGTGGTGGTTTCGCTGGAGGTCGGGCCGGGGGTGCCGGTGCCGCCGCCGCAAGCGGCCAGGGCGGCCGAGGCTGCGAGCGCTGCGCCGAGCGTGGCCGCGGTGCGCGCCACCGTGGGCGTCTCGGTCGGCGTCTCGGTGGCTGCATGCGACTGGGCTGCTGCGGTGTCGTCGGCGAAGGCGGTTGAGCCTTCGGTCTGGTGGTCTTGCATCGTCGAGGCCAACATCGGTCCCCCCTTTGATTTTGCTGTGGACCGATTTCATCGCGCCTGAGTGTTGTCAGGCAAATCAGGTTGTTACCTCATGTTTGAGGCACGAATTGTCACTTTGGCGATGGCGAGGCGGCGCAGCCCGCAGCCACGGGGAGGCCGTCACGAGAAAGCGCACGGTTCGTGAATTTGTTGGCAGTTCGCCGACGGCCCTAAGTGTTGCGGGGCGACACCGCTGGACGCGTCTGCTTACGACGAGTGGCTCGCTTCCAACGCACGCTGCGCACCGAGGAGCCTGGTTGCTTGTGCAAACGACCCGTTTTGAAGCGGGCGTTGTTAAGCTGCCTGGTGATGGTCTGCCATGGGGGCAGCCCGTCCCGCCCGAGTTCGGAGAACACATGAATTACCAACACGCCATCACCCAACACCTGCGCGCCGCCTTGGCCGCCATCGCCCTGACCGGCGCCATGGGTGCCGCCCACGCCATCGACTTCACGGTGAAGAACCCGTACCTCGGCGTGGCTGCAGGCTCGACCGATGGCTACGGCACCGGCCTGCGCCTGTACGGCGGCGCACCGATCACCAACATCTTCGGCTGGGAAGCCGCGCTCACGAGCTTCGGCTCTGAAACGTATGCCCGCTCGCTGGTCACGCAAGCCCCTTACGAGCGTTCAGCCTGGGCCTTCGGCGGCATGGCCACGGCCCGCTTCCCCTTGAACAACTACTTCTCGGCGTTCGGCAAGCTCGGCGTTCACTACTACAGCTCCAAGGCCACCGGCCCAGGCGTGGACGAGAAAGAAGCCGGCCTGCGCGCTGGCATCGGTGCCGGCCTGCTGTGGAATTTCACGTCGAACGCTGCCCTGCGTCTGGAAGTCGAGAACATCGGCGGCGCCAACGGCGACTTGTTCCTGGGCGGATTCCAGTTCGCGTTCTGACCCTCCGGTCGACCCAGGCAGGCCCTCGAAGCGCTGAGCTTCGGTTCGGCTCAGCCTGCGTCGTCTGACAACAGGCCTCGTGTCTCCCTGGAGAGGACACGAGGCCTTTCGCTTTTCAGGCGAAGAGTGTCGCGAATTGCTTGCGCAACTCGTTCTTCTGCACCTTGCCCATGCTGTTGCGGGGCAGTTCACTCATCAGTGCCACATGCTTGGGCTGCTTGAAGTTTGCGAGCAGCGGCTTGAGTGCGCCGCGCAGGGCTTCTGCGGTGAGTGTGGCGCCCGGCTTCGCCACCACCACGGCGATCACGGCTTCGCCGAAGTCCGGATGCGGCACGCCGACCACGGCGCTCTCGCTCACGCCTGGCTGGTCGTTCAACATCGCTTCGACTTCGGCCGGGTACACGTTGAATCCGCCGGTGATGACGAGGTCCTTGCTGCGGCCGACGATGTGCAGGTAGCCCTTGTCATCGAGGCGGCCCACGTCGCCTGTCTTGAACCAGCCATCGGCAGTGAATTCTTCGGACGTCTTCTCTGGCAGCCGCCAGTAGCCGGCGAACACGTTCGGCCCGCGCACCTCGATACCTCCGATGCCGTCGTCCGAGGCGTTCGCCACCCGCACCTGCACACCCGGCAACGCCCGGCCCACGGTGCCCGCGACGCGCGGTCCGTCTTCCGCCCGGTAGGGGTTGGAAGTGAGCATCACAGTCTCGCTCATGCCGTAGCGTTCGAGCAGCGTGTGGCCAGTGCGCTGCTGCCAGGCGGAGAAGGTGTCAGGCAGCAGCGGGGCGGAGCCCGAGATGAACACGCGCATCTGCCGGCAGGCCTCGGCCGTGAGGCCGGGTTCGTCGAGCAGGCGCACGTAAAGCGTGGGCACCCCCATGAACAGCGTGGCATCGGGCAGGCGGGCCACCACGGCGGCGGGCTCGAAGCGGCCGAACCAGATGAGCTTGGCGCCAGCCAGCAAGGCCCCGTGCAGGGCCACGAACAGGCCGTGGATGTGGAAGATCGGCAGCGCGTGGATGAGCACGTCGTCGTCTGTCCATGCCCAGGCTGACTTCAGCGTCAGAGCGTTGCTGCCCATGTTGCCGTGGGTCAGCTGCGCCCCCTTGCTGCGGCCGGTGGTGCCGCTCGTGTAAAGGATCACGCCGACATCGCTGGCCGATCGCAGCACAGGCTCGTGCTCATCGGCATGGTGGGCGGCCCGCTCCAGCAGGCTGCCGGTGCGGTCGGTGTTCAGCGTGAAGACGTGGCCCGACCCTTGAGTGAAGGCCAGCTTGCTGACCCAGCCGAAATTTGCGCCGCTGCACACGACCACCGCCGGCTCGGCATCCTGGATGAACCCCGTCATCTCGCCCGCTTGGTAGGCCGGGTTCAGCGGCAGGTAGATGAGCCCTGCGCGCAGCACGGCCAGGTAGAGCATCAGGCCTTCCACGCATTTGTCGGTCTGCACGGCCACCCGGCTGCCGGCTGGCAGGGTCAGGGCGGCCAGCAGGTTGGCCATGCGGGCGCTGCCTTGTTCCAGGTCGCGCCAGCTGTAGCGCAGACGGTCGCCATCGGCGACCTCGATGGCGGTGTGGTCCAGGTCGGCGGGGAAGCCCCCGCGCAGCAGGGTGAAGAGGTTGGCGTTCGAGGTCATCTCGCCATTTTCATGCACGGCAGGGCCTTCATGCAGGCACGCTGCAGGCCTCTCCGAACTGACGCGCGCCTTGACGCGATGTCAATACATTTTCTGATGACCCTTTCACGCCTGTCTCTACTTTTGGGTCTTGACGCTGATCGTGCGGATGCGAGATAAACAGACATTACCGAGAACCTGCACCAGCGCCTTACCGGGCCCACTGCAAGGGAGTCCCACCATGAGTGCCAATTTCTCTTCATCCTCCTCGCCCGATTTCCATGCGGGTTCAACCGGCGAGCCCGTGCTCATCCAGCCGCACGGCAAGATCCTCTACATCGAGGACCAGGAAATGAACCAGCTGCTGATGGAGGCCCAGCTCGCCAGCATGCCCGGCATCACGCTCGTCAAGGCGAGCACCGGTGCCGAGGGCGTGCGCATGGCACGCTCCGAAAAGCCCGACCTCGTGCTGCTCGACATGCACCTGCCCGACTTCGGCGGCCTAGAGGTCGTGCGCGCGCTGATGATGGAAATCTCCAACGGCCTCAAGGTGGCCCTGCTCACGGCTGACACCCTGTCCATGGACATCATCAAGGCCATGAGCCTGGGTGCCTACGAGTATTGGGTCAAGCCGCTGGACCGCAAGCACCTCGAAGACGGCGTGCGCCGCGCGTTGTGCGGCGGCGGCGCTGATCCCCGCCATCGCCTGCCGTCGTCGCGTGGACCTGGGCTGGCGCCTGCTCCGGACCGTTGAATTCACTCGGACTCAGCGGTATCGCTGGAGCGCCTTGGTGTGGACAAATGATCGCGAACAGCTTCAGAGACCCCTGGATTTCGCCCCCACATCTCTTGCCTGCCTGAATTGACGCCACTACACTGCGTATATACATTGGGTGGATGGAATTCACCTGGTCAGAAGCAAAGCGCATTGCAAATCTGAAGGCCCACGGCCTCGACTTCGAGGATGCGCTGCTGATGTTCGAGGGCGCGACGTACACTTTTGAAGACAGTCGGTTCTCGTACATCGAGCAGCGTTTTGTCACCCTCGGCCTGTTGGCTGGCGCCCCTGTCTCTGCAGTTCACACGGAGAGTGCCCATGAAATCCGCATCATCTCGTTCAGAAAAGCAACCCGTCGCGAAACGCAAATCTACTTTCATGCCATCCAAGACTGATTGGGCGCGCCTCCACAACGCAGATGCAGAGGGTGTCTCCACCGCAGAGCACCCGGAAGCGGATGTGCGCCACGTGGTGCGAGGCATCGTGCGGCGGGGGCTGCAACCCCTCGCGAGCAAGACGTCCATTTCCTTGCGGGTCGATCAAGACGTGCTCGAGTGGTTCAAGGCCCAAGGGCCGGGCTACCAGACGCGAATCAACTCCGTGCTTCGCGCATTCAGGGACGCCTCGACCTGATCCTGTAAGGCGCTCACGCGAGTGAGTGCCCGCCAGTCGGCGCTTGGGCGGCCAGCCCGATGGGGCCGCCCATCCCTCGCAAGGCCCCTCTGCAAACCACCAAACGGGGGGTGTTGCCGGGCAAGCTTCACTGGTTCACTTGAGGCTTCGCCGGCATGTGGTCCGGCTTGGCGGGTGCACACGCCCCCGACACCTCTTTGCGGTGATTCACACCCATGGTCTTGCGGTCTCTGTTTGTCGTGTTGTGTGGCCTCGGTCTGGCCCTGGGCGCCGCCGTGGCGCAGCCGCTGACCGAAGGAAACACGCTGGCCATGCTGATCCGTGAAGAGGCCCAGGCCTACGAGAACGGCGAGGGCGTGCCCCGTGATGGCGATCGTGCCGCCTCGCTGTACTGCAAAGCCGCCCGCATGGGCGATGCGCAGTCGCAGTACAACCTCGGTTGGATGTACGCCCAGGGCCGCAGCGTGGAGCGAAGCGATGCCACGGCCGCTTTTTTCTTTCATGCTGCGGCCGAACAAGGCCTGCCGCAGGCTGTCCGCATGCTGAGCACCGTGGGCGGGCCCAGCAGCGAGCTGCCCGAGTGCATGCGCGATCCGGTGGCCACGGTGTCCGCAAAGCTGCCGGCCACCGTCAAGCCCTTGCCGCTCGAGGTGCCGTCGCACGCGCCGCCGCACATCGTGCAGCTCGCCAAGGCCGCGGCCGAGGAAATGAAGGTGGCGCCGCAGCTCGTGCTGGCCATCATCGAGGCCGAGTCCAACTTCAACGTGGCCGCGCTGTCGCCGCGCAATGCGCAGGGCCTGATGCAGCTCATCCCCGAAACTGCCGCCCGTTTCAACGTGCGGCGTCCCTACGACCCCGCCCAGAACATCCGTGGCGGCGTGGCTTACCTGCGCTGGCTGCTGGCCTACTACGAGGGCGATGTGGCCTTGGTGGCTGCGGCCTACAACTCAGGCGAGGGCACGGTGAACCGCTACCGCGGTGTGCCGCCTTATGCCGAGACACTCGCCTACGTGGGCAAGATCCTCGGCAAGGTCAAGCAGACGGCCTTGCCCTTCGATGTCGACGCGAGCGACGCGTCACCGCAGATGTCGCTCATCCGGGCGATGCGTCGCTATCGCTGAGCGCGCCGCTGAAGCTGCATGCCGCGCGGTGTGCGCTATCGTCAAGTCTTCATCCTGATGGACGGCCCTTCAAGGCCCATGGAGCCCGCTGTGCGCCAACGTCTTCTGCCGCTGTTCACCACCTGGCCCTTCTTGCTGGCCCTGGCGCTGCTGATGGCCAATGACCTGTGGATCAAGGCCGCCTGGCCCGGCCTTGTCACCGGCAAGCTGTCGGACTTTGCGGGCATTGCCGTGGTGGGCATGCTGCTGTCGGCCGCCTGGCCGAAGCGCGGATGGGCGATCTTCATGGGTGTGTCGGTGTTTTTCCTGTGGTGGAAGAGCCCGCTGTCGACTGCCTTTATCAGCTGGTGGAACACGCTCGGCCTGATGCAACTCGTCCGGGTCGTCGATTTCACCGACCTCGTGGCGCTGGTGGTGTTGCCGGTTTTTCATCGCTTTGCGGGGCGTGTGCCACCGCTCCCCGGCTCTTGGCAGCCTAGGAGCCTGTCGGACTTGGAAAGCGTCGGCTGCAAATCGACCGCAGCGGTCCATTTTTCACCGTCTTTTTGTCCCATAGCGGGGCTATGGGCCTGCAAATCCGGCAAAAACTGTCC
>JBEGTX010000247.1:0-6661 GCA_041179165.1 Pseudomonadota bacterium
GTTGCGCAGGTCGAGGTCGAGCGTCTTCTGCAGCGCCTCGGGCTTGAGGCGGAGTGTTTTCTGGATCTGCTCGACATCGCGCTGCAGCGGCACGGTGGGCACGTCAGGCGGCACGCTGCCGAACCGGTCACCCACCACCAGCGCGTCGTGGATGAAGCCGAGGATCGCGTCGTCGCCCAGCGTGAGCACGGTGCGTGTGGCTTCGTGCAGTTCGTCGAGGCCGGGTGCGGGGCGATCGCGCAGCGCGGCCAGCGCATCGGCGAGGCGCGCTGCCTCGATCAGGTGGGCCGACGAGCAATCAAGGTCGCGCTCGCGCATCAGGCGGGCCACGCGGGCCAGCCAGCCGATGGCCCTCGGGTGCGGGCTCTCATGGCTCTTCCACAGGTGTTCGTACCAGCCGGGGGATGCAATGCCCGCGCCGTAGCCGCTGGCCCGCGCCAGGTGCCTGTAGGTCCACGGCACCCAGGTCGATTGGACCTTGACCTTGGGCAGGCCCTTGAGCACAGCCTGGTCGGCCTTGAGGGTGGTCTCGGCCAGCAGGCCGCCGAGGTGCCAGGCACCACACACCACGGCGATGCGCTCGAAGCCTTCTTTCTGGGCAGCGCGGATGCACTGGCGCATGTGCGCCTCGCGCAGCACCTCGCGATAGGCCTCGGCGGGGCGGCGCTTCCGGTCCCCGGCTTCAGCGCGCAGCGTGGTCATGGCCTCGGCGATGGCCGCGAAAAGCTGCTCGCCATCGCCTCGCTCTTCGACCATGTGGTTCCACCACGATTCGCCGTCGGCATAGCCTGCGGCGTGGGCGAGCCAATGCAGGGGGTCGTGGGTTTCGAGTGGTGCGTCGGCGTCACCTTCAGCACTTGCTTGCGCGGCTTCATCGGCGGTGTCTGCCGATTCGAGTGGCGCGTTGTTCGCCGCCTCTTGCTCGGCCCTGGCCTCCTCACGCTGCGCTTTGTCGAGCGCCAGCCCATGCACCAGCGGCAGGTCGATGAAGCGCACGGCCGCCTGGGCGCCCACGGCCCAGCGCAAGGCCTGCCACTCGGGTGAGAACTCGGCGAAAGGGTGGTAGACCGCGAGCCCCGGTTCATCGGGGCAGTAGCTGAGCAAGGCCACCGGCGGGTTCATGCCTTCGGCCCGCACGGCCTTCACCAGGTCCTGGCCTTCGGGCGGGCCTTCGATGAGCACGCAGTCGGGCCGCAGCGCCTCGAACGCCCGCACGAGGCTGCGCGCACAGCCGGGGCCGTGGTGGCGGATGCCGAAGAAATGAGGTGCTGCCATCGGACGGTCGGGCTTCAGGAGGTGCGGTGCTGGATCACAGAGGTGTGCCGCAGCGAAGCGGCATGGTGTTGTGCAAGGTTCAGCCCATGTCGCGGAAGGCGCGGTACAGGTCCTTCCAGTCGGCGCGTTCTTTCATCACCGTCTCGAGGTACTCGTTCCAGACGACCGTGTCTTGCACGGGGTCCTTCACCACGGCGCCGATGAGCCCCGAGGCCATGTCGTGGGCTCGCAGCACGCCGTCGCCGAAATGGCCGGCGAGCGCCAGCCCGCTGTTGATCACGGAGATGACCTCGGCCGTCGACAACGTGGAGCTGGGCGACTTGATCTGGGTCTTGCCGTCTTCGGTCTTGCCGTTGCGCAACTCGCGGAAGATCTGCACGATGCGCCGCACCTCCTTCAGGGCCGGTGGCTCGGCGGGCAGCTGCAATGCACGGCCCATCTCGCCCACCCGCTTCACGACAATGGCGACCTCGTCGTCTTCACTGGCCGGCACGGGCAGCACCACCGTGTTGAAGCGGCGCTTGAGTGCGGCCGACAACTCGTTCACGCCCTTGTCACGGTTGTTGGCCGTAGCGATGACCGAGAAGCCCCGCACGGCCTGGACCTCGCTGCCGAGCTCGGGGATGGGCAATGTCTTTTCGGACAGCACGGTGATGAGGCTGTCCTGCACGTCGGCGGGGATGCGGGTGAGTTCTTCGACCCGCGCGATCTTGCCGTTGCGCATGGCCTGCATCATCGGGCTCGGCACGAGGGCCTTCTCGGACGGCCCGTTGGCCAGCAGCTGGGCGTAGTTCCAGCCGTAGCGCAGCTGTTCTTCGCTGGTGCCGGCCGTGCCCTGGATGAGCAGCGTGGAGTTGCCGCTGATGGCCGCAGCCAGGTGCTCCGACACCCACGACTTGGCCGTGCCCGGCACGCCGTAGAGCAGCAAGGCACGGTCTGTGGCGAGCGTGGCCACGGCGATTTCCATCAGCCGCGCGCTGCCGATGTACTTGGCGCTGAGCTCGAAGCCGTTGTCGAGCTTGCCCCCCATCAGGTAGCGCACCACGGCCCAGGGCGACAAGGCCCAGTTCTCGGGGCGCGGGCGGTCGTCGGCCTTGGCCAGTTCGGCCAACTCTTCGGCGAACTGATGCTCCGCGTGCTGACGCATCACGTGCTGGATGGGATCGGTCATGGGGTCTCCGGAATCATGCGCTCTGGCGTGAGCTTTGTCGTGAGCTGAAAGAGGGCCTGCCTCACACCGATGACATGGGTCACCGCGTGCAAGGTGTCGGCAAAAGAGGCGGTTTCGTCTGCATGGCGAGGCAAGCGAGCCATGCGATCGAGCACGTCGGCATGCAGCGTGGCGCAGAGTTCGAGCAGCACTGAACGCAAGGCATGGTCGTCGCTGAGCACACCGCTTTCAGCACGCTGGCAGATCACGTCGACCAGCGTCACTGACAGGGGCAGCGACAGCGTCTCGCCCGCGCGACAAGCGTGCAGCATCTGCGGCACCATCACGTGGAAGGCCACACTGCCGTCGACCAGCTGACGCTGCCAGTGGCGCTCACGCAGGGCGGGCGGCAGCAAAGCCAACACCGATGCCGGGTCGTCGCGCAGCACGGTGGCCGGCCAGGGGTCGAGAAAGGCTTCGCACCAGGCGGTATCGGGCGCGGCAAGCAGCACATCGCGCCAGCCCCGCAGCAGCGCTTCGGTCCAGTCGGTGCCGGCGGCCCATCGCAGCAGCTCCGCGGCGCTCAGGCCGGTGTGTTGCGTCCACCACGCGAGCGGCACTTGGCGGACGAGTTGATGAAGCCACCAGGCGCGTTCACCGAGCGACTCGTACTTGGGCCGGGCGGGGTCGAGGTTGTCGGCTTTCCAATCAGGCGTTGCAGCCGGTGGTGCATCGATCTTCCACTGCTGGCGCAGCAGCACGCGCTCCGAGGCCAGCAAAGGCGCCAGCCGGCCGATGGCGCGCTGCGTGTGCGCCGCCTCGGGCAGGCGCAGCAGCTGCACGCAGGCAGCCTGTCGGACCTCTCGGCTGCGGTCGGCGAGCAGCTTGTCGAGCAGGGGCTCGTCGTCTGGACCGAGGCCTTCTGCCAGCACGGCCACGAGATCGGCGCGCTCCTTGGCCGACAGTTCATCGAGCCCTTGCGCCAGGCGCTCACGCGCAGCCTGCGGATCGGCTGCGCGTTCACGTTGCAAGAACGCACGACGCTGTTCGAAGCTGCCTTCGTTCCAGCGCGCATCGTCGGGCTCCTCGGCACTGACGCCGGCAGCGTAACGCCATTCGTCACGGTGCGACGCGAGCCACAGGCCGCGTTCGCCCAATACCGACAGCAGAAGTGGACGGAACAACACGGTGCGGCGGCCCAGGTCGAGCGCCTGCGCCAGCAGATTGAGGGGCAGACGGTACCCGCCTTGCGCAAGAGTCGTGAAGACGGCGTGCTGCAGGCGAAGCGGGCCGTCTTGCAAGGCCCAGGACACGGCCGCCCGGATGGGACCCTCGGGCAGCTCGAGCAGCGAATCGTGGCTGGCACCGGCGGGCAGCGGCGTTGTCCACTCGCCGCCTTGGGCACCCGCCAACGCGCAGGTTGCGAGCACGGCGGCAACCCGCAGGGCCCCCGAGGCCGCGCTGTCGCCGCTGCTGCCCACCTGTGCCACCAGCTGCCCGACGTCGCCCGGCCAGGCCGGCAGCGCCGAGGCATGGCGGTCGGTGCCGACCATGGCCAAGGGGAGCAACGGCGACCAGACGGCGCTCATGCCGCGCTCCTTTGCCACAGCGGCGACGGTTGGCCTTCGGCCCACGCAGTCAAGGGCTTCAGCACCTGGCCGTCCCACTCGCCCATGAGCTCGCAGACATGGCCGCCTGTGGAAGCGAGCAGTTGCCACTGATCGGCATCGCCCACCACAAGGCTCAGCGCGCGCCCCTCGGCAACGGCGAGCAGTCGGCCATCTGTGCGAACCACCACGGCTTGGCGGACAACCAGCGGATGAAGCGCCGTCCAGGGGCAGGCCGAGACTCGGCCAGCGATGCCGTCCCACTCGGTGCTCAATGGAGCGTGAGGCCAGTGCGCAGGGCCGGCGATCGCAGGCGCGTCGGCGCTGAGCGCGCGCAGTGCAGCCGCCCCCGGGAAAAACGACAGCGCTGTGTCCACAGTGCAGCCCGGTACCCAGGCCTGCTCGAATCCGCGGCCTCCGAAAGCGTGGTCGAGCACCAGGGCCCGCCGCCCGCTCTGCTGGCCGTGCAGCCACACGCGGCGTTCAGTCAGCTTGTCGTCGCGCTCTTCCGTCGCCACGCCGAGCACCGTCCAGCGGTCGGCCAGCGCAGCACTGGAGGACAAGACCTCGGCCCTGTCATGCGGCCAGCCCACCGCTGCACGAAGGTCGGCCTGCACCGCGGGTGTCAGCCGTTCGCGCCGCTGCACGGCTTCGCAGAGGAGGTGCAGCATGCCGAATCGCTGCAGCGTCTGCTCGGGCCAGTCGGCTCCGCGATGGATGCCCACCGCCGCCTCGCGCACACGAAAGCCGAGCCCCGGCGCTTGGGCATCGACCATGCGCGCAGCCATCGTGGACCAGGACTGCAGGGCCTCGGCGTTGAGTGACCCGAGCCCGCGCGCGATCTGGTCGGCCAGCCAGCGCGTCAGTTCGCTGGCAGCGCCTTCGATGCGTTGCCAGCGTTGGCCCTCGCGCTTGGCGGCCTGCAGCGGGTCGACTGGCGTGGCGGCTTTTTCGACCTGGCGCTCTTCTTTCTTCTGTGCCTTCTCGGTGCGAGACGCCAGCCATTCGCTGACCCATGCCGGCGAGCTCGCTACCGTGAACAGCTGCGGCTCTTGGGCGCGCATCATCAGCAGCGCCAGGCCGTGCTTGCAGGGGAACTTGCGGCTGGGGCAGCTGCACTTGAACGCGGGGCCGCTGAGGTCGACCTGCGTCTGGTACGGCTTGGCGCCACTGCCCTGGCATTCGCCCCAGGCGGCCGCGTCGTCCGACCCGAGAAGCGGCCACTGCGTGGGCTTCGCCAGCCCACGTGCCGCCTTGGCCGACGCGTCGTCGGGCGCCAAGGCCAGTACCTCCTCCATGGTCAGCATCATGCTGGCCCGCTCCCTGTTGTGTGTGGTGGGCCCGACCGCGCTGGGGTCCGGGCGTTTGCAGGCAGCAGGCTACCACTGCCGCATGGCAAGTGATGCGCAGCGGACGGCAAGTTTGCATCCGCTTGTGCCAAGGGGTCGCGGCTGCGGCCAGAACCGTTGGCCGACGGCCCCGCGGGGGAGCCCGCGGGTCTGTCCTACAGCGTCAGCCCGGCGTTCGACGGCGGACGGGCGTTTCAGGGGCTCGCCCACCGATGGTGAACGGCCGCAAGGCCTACAGGCGCAGTCCATTGCAGGCCGCACGATCAGCGCGATGTCCCACAGCGACGCTGTTCGCCAGGGCGCATCGTGGTGAATGCCAGCTCGTCGGCACGCAACAGGAAGGTTCTCGATGCAAGACGCTCACGAATGCAGGTACAAGGGCCACGCCATCACGGTGCGGTGCACCGAGTCGAACCTGCCTCATCCCGACGGTCCCCTCGTGTACGCGGTGAGTTTTTCCGTGCACTCCGAAGGTTGCCTGCACACCTGCTGGCAGGAATTCTTGACCCTCGCGTTTCTTTCACCGGAAGATGCTTCGGCGTGTGCGCTGCGTGCCGCCAAGGTGTCCGTCGACCAGAAGCCGAGGGGCGATACCGGATTCGATGCACTCATGGCTTGACAGCCGGACGTGCCGGCGCGGGCACCCTCGCTCGTTGCACTAGAAGCAGCGACAGGGCAGACCTGGAGGAACTTCGCCCCTCCATTGAAATGATATTCATCATGGCATGTCTCCCTCACAAGGGGGAAAGCCTCGATGCACCGAACGCCCTCGGCTGCCGCAGAATGTCCTGGCACCCACGCATCCACGCCCTGCCCTGTTCTCCGCGGATGTCGTTGCCTCTCTTTGCCTCTCTTTGCCTCTCATTGATCCTGACTGCCATGTACGCCTCCACCTTCATCTTCGCCGCCGGGCAGTTCAACGACGCCTACCACCAGCTGGACCAGGAGATCGCCGAGATGGCGCGCCAACTCCCAGGCTACCTGGGCGAAGAAAGCTGGTCGAACGCGACCTCAGGGCTCGTGTCCACCGTGTACTACTGGAGCTCGCTCGAGGCCCTGCAGCAGCTGATGCAACACCCCAAGCATCTCGCAGCCAAGGCCGCACAAGGCCAGTGGCTCGCCGGTTATCAGGTCGTCATCTCGCAGGTGCTGCGAACCTATGGCGACGGGAAGATCGACCACCTGCTGCCGCCACGCGGCTCGGCTGCCGGTCATGGGAAAGCTGACGGCGCAACGGCCTGATCGGATGCCGTCTTGGCTGACGCGGTGATGCCGCGGTG
>JBEGTX010000248.1:0-11638 GCA_041179165.1 Pseudomonadota bacterium
TGCGCCACGACCAGGTCGCGCAGGGCCGACTCGCTGTCGCCGTGCTCGACCTCTTTGCCGGTGAGCGCGCGCACGTTGTCGGACAAGGGCGCGGCGCTGATCTTGGCGATGAAGTTTCCGAAGCGCAGCGCCGCCATGCTGTGGAAGGTCTCCCCGAGGAGGTGGTGGTCGGGGGCGCCAATGGCGTCCACCGTCGGGTTCTCGATGCCGAGGGCGCTCAGCGCCTTGCTCGCCCCTTGGGCCAGGCCGCCCAGCAGGCGCAGCGCGATGTCGGGCACGTCGCCATGGCGCTCGAGGATCTCCTGCATCTGCAGGTAGGCCTTCACGTGGCCGAAGGGAATGACCGGGTGGTTCACGAGCAGGAAGTCTTGGGTGCGCGCGCCATCGCCCGCCGGGCCGCCCGACACCAGGCGCGGGCCGTCGACGCCCAGCAGCTTGAGCGCCAGGCCGCGTGGTGACGGCACCTTGTCGTTTTGCAGATCGCCCGGGGCCGTGGACAGCCGCGCGATCACGTCGTAACGCCGCGGCTCGGCGAACACACCTTGGCGCAGGTGGTCGGGCAGGTTGTCATGCACCACCAACTCGCCGCGCAAGATGCCGTGGCTCTTGGCATGCGCATCGCGCTGGCCGTGGCGGTGCTTGTCGAACACCCTGCGGTTGACGCGCGCCATCGAGGCCACGATCAACTCGATGTTGTTCGCTTCATCGTCTTGCAGCTGCTCCACCGCATCGGTGAAGGGAAGGAAGTTGGGGCTTGCTGGGGTCGCCATGACATGCACCTTGCTGGAGTGGATGAAAGATCATCCTAGTCAGCAGGGGTGGCCTTCGTGCGGTGAAGGACTTGAGGCAAACGGGCAGCGAAGGGCAATCATCCTTCGTTCTTCACGACATATGCCTCTTCCATGTCGCGCCTGAGATAGAGCTTGTCCCCCGAACCTGCATGTACTCCAGCCAACAAGAACTGTGTGCGTTCGGCAAGGGCCAAGCCGACTTCTCTCTGAGCTGGATCGGCGAGGGCCCTCCGACGGCGTGTGTCCCGAACGACATCCAGCTGTGCGGTGCTGACGAGGGCGGCGTTGGCAAGTCGGTATTGAAGTTTGGGAAGGCTCCAATCGGGGCGCCGGTGAAGTGGCACTTTCCAGCCCGAAATCTCGATGCTTTGAGCGAAGCAGTAGTTCCAGGCGACCAGCAATGCCTCTTCCAAAGTGCGAAGCGTGACGATGAAATCATCATCGCCAGGTCCGGGTGTGCATTCCCATGAACTCACCGTGTAGCCGGTTTCCGATTGGCTGATGTCCAGGGAGCGATCGCCTTGTCGACGAACAGACAACTGCGTGGACGAAATGACTTCGACCGTGAGCCCGCGTTCGGCTAGGTACTTTGCGGCGGTATGGAGCTGGTTCATGAGTGGTGTGTCATGCAGAAAGTTCTCCTGCATAGGACAACTACCGCCGAGGCGCGCGATGGATGGTGATTGGCTGAACCGAAGGCTCCGGCGACCGGGGGACTGCCGCGCTGCGATCACAGCCGTTGCATCCACATCCCGATGGGCCCGCAGCCGTGCGCTCCAGCCAGCCGCGCATGCCGGCAGGCCAAGTCGCCCGCAGCAGCCCACGGGCCATGGCACCGCGTACCGGCACGGGTAGCAGGGCCCACACCGCATACACACAGCAACCCAGCACGATCACGCCGACGATCAGGCTTTGCATCGCATCTCTCCTCAGCTGGTGAGCCACAGCGTGGCCCGGTAGGTGATGAACGAGGCCGCGTAGGCCAGGGCGAACATGTAGGCCGCCATGATCAGCGGGTAGCGCCACGAGTTGGTCTCGCGCTTCACCACGGCCAGCGTGGACAGGCACTGCGGCGCAAACACATACCAGGCGATCAGCGAGTAGGCGGTGGCGAGCGACCAGGTGGCGGCGATCTGCGGGCCCAGCAGGTCAGCCACGTCGCCGCTTTCGGCCGACAGGGCGTAGACCGTGCCGAGTGCGCCCACGGCCACCTCACGCGCGGCCAGGCCGGGCACCAGCGCAATCGAGATCTGCCAGTTGAAGCCAATGGGTGCGAAGACATGCTGCAGCAGCTGGCCCAACTGGCCGGCCAGGCTGTACTCGATGGCCGGGCCGGTGGCGCCCGGAGGCGGGCCGGGGAAGGTGGCCAGGAACCACAGCACCACGGTGAGCGCGAAGATGATGCCGCCCACACGGGTCACGAAGATCTTGGCGCGCTCCCACAGGCCGAGCACGAGGTTGCGCACGCTGGGCCAACGGTAGGGTGGCAGCTCCAGCATCAGCGGCTGGTAGCTGCTTTTGCTCCACGTGCGCTTGAGCACCCACGACACCGCCATGGCCGACAGCACGCCGAACACGTACAGGCCGAACAAGGTGAGGCCTTGCAGGTTGAACACCCCCACGTCGCGGGCCGGCACGAAGGCCGAGATCAGCAGCGCGTACACGGGCAGCCGTGCTGAGCAGGTCATCAGCGGCGCGATCATGATCGTGGCCAGCCGGTCGCGCCAGTTGGGGATGGTGCGCGCGGCCATGATGCCGGGAATGGCACAGGCAAAACTCGACAGCAGCGGAATGAAGGCCCGGCCCGACAGACCGACCTTGCCCATCAGTGTGTCGAGCAGGAACGCGGCGCGGGGCAGGTAGCCTGAGTCTTCGAGCAGCAGGATGAAGAAGAACAGGATCAGGATCTGCGGCAGGAACACCAGCACCCCACCCACGCCGGCCAGCACACCGTCGACCAGCAGGCTGCGCAGTGGCCCATCGTCCATGGCAGCAGTGATTTCCTTGCCACCCCATTCGACCGCACCCTTGATGAGGTCCATGGGAAAGTTGGCCCAGGCGAACACCGCCTGGAACATCAGGAACAGCAGCACAGCCAGCAGCGTGAGGCCCCACACCGGGTGCATCACGATTGCATCAATGCGGTGGTTGAAGCGCTTGAAGGTGCTGGCAGCGGGCGCAGCCAGCGCGAGGATGCGGCGCACCTCGCGTTGCAGCTGGGCGGTGTCTTGCACGGCGGGGATGGCCGAGGCGGCGGGCACGGGCCAGCTCGCCAGGTTCTCGAGCTGGGCCAGCAGCGCATCATGCCCATGCGACTGCACGGCGACCGTCTCCACGACCGGGATGCCGAGCTCGGCAGACAGCCGCGGCACATCGATCGCGAGCCCCTGCTTGCGGGCCACGTCGGCCATGTTGAGCGAGAGGATCATCGGGCGGCCCAGCGCCTTCAGCTCCAGCACAAGGCGCAGGTTCATCGGCAGGTTGGTTGCATCGACCACGGCCACGAGGGCATCGGGCGAGGCTTCGCCGGCACGCTGGCCCATGACCATCTCGCGCGTGACTTCTTCGTCCGCGGTGGCGGGCGTGAGGCTGTAGGCGCCGGGCAGGTCGATGACCGACACCGTGCGGCCGCTGCGCAGCTTGGCCGTGCCCACCTTGCGCTCCACCGTCACGCCGGCGTAGTTGGCCACCTTCTGGCGCGCGCCCGTCAACAGGTTGAAGAGGGCGGTCTTGCCGCAGTTGGGGTTGCCGACGAGTGCGATGCGCAGCGGCACGGGAATGGCGGCGTTCATGGCAGCGTCACTTCGACGCACTGCGCTTCGAGAAGGCGCAAGGCGAACAGCGTTTCACCCACCTGCACGGCCAGCGGCTCGCGCCCACCCGGGCCGCGGCGCAAGAGCAGGACCGGCTCGCCCGGCAGGAAACCGAGCTCACCCAGGCGGTGCAAGGTGTGGGCATCACCCCCAAGCGCGCCCACGCTCACACCGGCAACGGTGGCGTGCTGGCCCGCAGAAAGGTCGGACAAACGGGGGGTGGACATGAGATGCACTGCAGGGAAAGGAGCCTAAATGATAACAACTCCTATTCAGCGAGCCCGTGGGAAGGGCAAGCCGGGTGCGGCACTCGCCGAAGCTACAGCCCGCGAGCGATGTCCACCGCCTGCTCGATGCGCTCCACCGGGTGGATGGTCAGCCCCTCGATCGGTTTCTTGGGCGCATTTGCCTTGGGTACGATGGCCACGCTGAATCCCAGCTTGGCTGCTTCTTTCAGTCGCTCCTGGCCGCGCGGCGCAGGGCGCACCTCGCCGGCCAGGCCCACTTCGCCGAAGGCAATGAAGCCCTGCGGCAGCGGTTTGCCACGCAGGCTGCTCTGGATGGCCAGCATCACGGCCAGGTCGGCCGCGGGCTCGCTGATGCGCACGCCGCCCACCGCGTTCACGAACACGTCCTGGTCCATGCAGGCGATGCCGGCGTGCCGGTGCATCACGGCCAGCATCATGGCCAGGCGGTCGCGGTCCAGGCCCACGCTCAGGCGTCGCGGGCTCGGGCCGCCCGAGTCCACCAGCGCCTGAATCTCCACGAGCAGCGGCCGTGTGCCTTCGAGCGTGACCAGCACACAGGTGCCCGCCACCGGCTCACCATGGGTGGACAAGAAGATGGCGCTCGGATTGGCGACCCCCTTCAGGCCCTTCTCGGTCATCGCGAACACGCCGATCTCGTTCACCGCACCGAAGCGGTTCTTGATGGCCCGCACAAGGCGAAAGCTCGAATGCGTGTCGCCCTCGAAGTACAGCACCGTGTCGACGATGTGTTCCAGCACGCGCGGCCCTGCGAGCGCGCCTTCCTTCGTCACATGGCCGACGAGGATGATCGCCGTGCCGCTGCTCTTGGCAATGCGCGTGAGCTGCGCCGCGCACTCGCGCACCTGCGCCACCGAGCCGGGGGCGGAGGTGAGCTGGTCGCTGTAGACGGTCTGGATGGAGTCGATCACGCACACCGCGGGCTTCTCAGCAGCGATGGTGGCGGCGATCTTCTCCAGCTGAATCTCGGCCACCACACGCACCTGGGAGCCATCGAGCCCCAGGCGGCGCGAGCGCAGGGCCACCTGGGCACCCGACTCTTCGCCCGTCACATACAAAGCTGGCATGGCCTTCGACAGCGAATCGAGCGCCTGCAGCAGCAGGGTGGACTTGCCGATGCCCGGGTCGCCCCCGATCAGCACAACGCCGCCCGCGACAATGCCGCCGCCCAGCACGCGGTCGAGCTCGTCGATGCCGGTCGGTTGGCGGTCCACGTCGGTGGCTTCGATCTCCGACAGCGTGGTCACCGGTTGCGCGGCAGCCAGTGATTGATAGCGGTGTTTGCCGGGTGTGTCGGCAACCGATTCAGTGAGCGTGTTCCACGCGCCGCACGCCGGACATTTGCCGAGCCACTTGGGGCTCGTGCCACCGCACTCGGTGCACGTATAAACAGATTTCTCTTTGGCCATGCTGGATTGTGCCTTTCAAAAAAGACAGCAGGACCGCGCAGCGAGCACCACCGCTTCACACTGGAAGAGTGGGCCCCGGCCTGCGCCGGGGTGACCGAGGGGTGTGTGCGCTCGGACCAGGCGCGTCAACAGCATCACCCGGCAGACGAGATGACCTCCCCGCCTCAAAACCAAGCCTCAGTCCGGCAGCTTCCCGCTGCGTCCGGCCTTGATCTGCGAACGCTGGCTCTTGCCCTCCAGCCGGCGCTGCTTGGACCCATAGCTCGGTTTGGTCGCTCGCCGGGCCTTGGGCGGCACGGCCACGCTGTTGACCAGCTCATGCAGGCGCTGCAGGGCGTCTTGCCGGTTCATGTCCTGGCTGCGCGAGGTCTGCGCCTTGATGACCACCACACCTTCACTGGTGATGCGCTGGTCGCTCAAAGCGAGCAAGCGCTCCTTCAATTCATCGGACAAGGATGAAGCCGCGATGTCGAAGCGCAGGTGGATGGCGCTCGACACTTTGTTCACGTTCTGGCCGCCCGCCCCTTGGGCACGGATGGCAGTGAGTTCCACCTCGGCCGGGTCGATGAACACCTCGGCCGCGCTCACGGCTCTGCCCGCATCGGCACACGCCGTGCCACTGCGCACATGAGCTCGTAGCCCACGGTGCCGGCGGCATGCGCCACCTCGTCGATGGGCAGCGTGCTGCCGTTCGGCCCCTGGCCCCAGGCCGTCACTTCGCTGCCCACTGTGGCGTCAGGCACTGGTGTCAGGTCGACCGTCACCATGTCCATCGACACCCGGCCCACGAGCCGCGTGCGCACGCCGTCCACCAGCACGGGCGTGCCTGTGGGTGCCGAGCGCGGGTAGCCGTCGGCATAGCCGCAGGCCACTACACCGATGCGCATCGGCGCGGTGGCGCTGAAGCTGCTGCCATAGCCCACGGTATTGCCGGCCTGCAGGGTCTGCACCGAGATCAGCTGCGAGCGCAGCGTCATGGCCGGCTGCAGCTGCCAGTGGCCGACGTCGTGCTGCGGGTAGTCGGGCGAGGAGCCGTACAGCATGATGCCCGGGCGCACCCAGTCGCCACGAAGGCCCGCATGGTGGCTCGCATACCTCAAGGTGGCCGCGCTGTTGCACAGCGTGCGCTCGCCACTCAGGTCGGACGTGGCGGCATCGAACACGTCGAGCTGTCGCTGGAAGCCGCCCTCCACCTCGGCATCGGCCAGGTGGGTCATCAGGGCGATGCTGTCGACCTGGGTCAGGCCCGACAGCCGTTGCCAGGCCGAGCGAAAGGCAGCCGGCGTGAACCCGAGCCGGTTCATGCCCGAGTTCATCTTCAAGAACACCTGGTGCGGCCAGGTCGTCTTGTGAATGGCGAGCCAGTCGATCTGGGCTTCGCGGTGGATCACGTGCCAGAGGTTCAGGCGCGAGCAGCGCTCGAGGTCGCGCGGGTCGAAACAGCCCTCCAGCATCAGGATCGGGCCGCGCCAGCCGAGGGCACGCAGGCGCTCGGCCTCGTTCAGGTCGAGCAGGGCAAAGCCGTCGGCGCCGCGCAGGCCCTCGTAGGCCAGCTCGATCCGGTGCCCGTAGGCATTGGCTTTCACGACCGCCCACACCTTGGCATCCGGGGCGCTCGCGCGGGCGCGGTTCAGGTTGTGGGTCAGCGCGCTGGTGTGGATCAGCGCTTCAATGGGACGGGGCATGGGTCAATTCTGCCAGTGCGTCCATCCTCCCGCTCCGACAGACGCGGCAGGAGGTGAACCGACCCCGCATGCTATAACCGCCGCCGCAGGGGAACACAGGACCAGCGGTGCAATACGCCGTATGACATTTGACCGGGGGCGAACCCCGGCGGCCGAACAGGCAGCAGCGACGAGCGAATGAAAAAAGGTTTCTACACCATCATGGCGGCGCAGTTCTTCAGCTCGATGGCTGATCAGGCGCTGTTGGTTGCTGCCATTGCGATGCTCGAACTCAGCCAGGCTGCCAGCTGGCAAAAGCCGGCCCTGGCCGCGATGTTCGCCCTGCCCTACGTGGTGCTCGCTCCGCTGCTCGGCGCCTTCGCCGACGCCGTGCCCAAGGGCAAGGTCATGTTCTACGCCAACGCCATGAAGGTCGTTGGCTGTCTGATGATGCTGTTCGGCGCCCACCCGCTGCTGTCGTATGTGGTGGTGGGCATCGGTGCTGCGGCCTATTCGCCCGCCAAGTACGGCATCCTCACCGAGCTGCTGCCCAACTCGCAGCTGGTCAAGGCCAACGGATGGGTCGAGGGCCTCACCATCCTGTCGATCATCTTCGGCATCGTGCTGGGCGGCCAGCTGGTCGGCCCGGTGCTCGCGCCCAAGTTGCTGTCCTTCGACCTGCCCATGTTCAACACGGGCATCGACACCGCGCCCGAAGCGGCCATCCTGTTCCTCGTGGTGCTGTACGTGCTGGCGGCGCTGTTCAACATCCGCATCCCGCGCACCGACGCGCCGCTGCAGCCGCTGTCCAGCAACATCCGCGTGCTGGTGCAAGACTTCTCCAGCTGCAACTACCGTCTCTGGGCCGACAAGCTGGGCCAGATCTCGCTGGCCACCACCACCTTGTTCTGGGGCGTGTCCGGCAACCTGCGGGTCATCGTGTTCAGCTGGGCTGCCGCCGCCCTGTTCTACACCACGACCCAGGCGGCCAATCTGGTCGGCTTCGTGGCGCTCGGCATCGCCATCGGGGCCGTCACCGCGTCCATGAAGGTGCGCCTCGACCAAGCGCCCAAGGTCATTCCACTGGGCATCCTGATGGGCGTGCTGCTCATCGGCATGAACCTCATCCGCAGCGACACCAGCGGCAGCATGGTCGGGCTCGACATGATGTTCGGTATCAAGGTGCCGAGCGAGTGGGTGGCCGCGCCGTTCCTGATGCTGCTGGGCATGATCGCCGGCTTCCTGGTGGTGCCGATGAACGCTCTGCTGCAGCACCGCGGGCACAATTTGATGGGCGCGGGCCGCTCCATCGCCGTGCAGAACTTCAACGAGCAGGCCTGCATCTTCGTGTTCAGCGCCTTCTACACCGGCATGGTGAAGTTCGGCCTCAGCGCTTTCACGGCCATTGCCGCACTCGGCCTGGTCGTCACCGGCATCATGGTGCTCATTCAGATGTGGCACGCCAGCAACCTGGTGCGCCACAAGCAAGAGGTCGATCACCTGCTGGCGCTGGCGCGCAGCGACCAGCACTGATCGGTGCGGGGCTCAGCGTGTCTGCCTGATGCCCTCGTCTGTCTGAACCTCATCTTGCCGTGAGCGCCCAACCCCTGCTGTGGCCGGCGCTCGCGCTGGTCCTCAACGCCTTCATCTGGGGTGTCTCGTGGTGGCCTTTTCGGCAGCTGCAGGCGCTCGGGCTTCATCCGCTGTGGGCCACGGTGGCCGTGTATGCCGCGGCCGTGGTGGCGGTGCTGGTGTGGCGCCCCAGGTCATGGGTCGAGGTGCTGCGTGCACCCTCGCTGTGGGTGATCCTGCTCGCGGCGGGCTGCACCAACGCGGCCTTCAACTGGGGTGTGAGTGCGGGCGACGTGGTGCGCGTGGTGCTGCTGTTCTATCTGATGCCGCTGTGGTCGGTGCTGCTCGCTCGTTTGCTGCTCGACGAGCGGCTGAACCTCTCGGCCGGCCTGCGGGTGGCCCTGGCCTTGAGCGGTGCGCTCATCGTGCTGTGGCCTGCCGATGTCGCGGCGGGAGGCCACTGGAGCCAGCACCTTCCGTTGCCGCGCTCATTGCCCGACTGGCTGGGTGTCGTGGGAGGTGTCACCTTCGCCCTCAACAACGTGATGTTGCGCCGCGAAGCCCATCAACCCGAGGCCGCACGCGCCTTGGCGATGTTCCTCGGGGGGGCGCTGGTGTCGGCCGTGGCGGCCAGCTTGCTCGCGATCCATTCCGCCGGCCCGTGGCTGCCCGCCCCTGCACCGGGCTGGATGCTGGGTGCGCTGGTGCTGGCCGCGTTTTTCCTGGTCAGCAACATGGCACTGCAGTACGGCGCGTCGCGCCTGCCCGCCCACATCACCTCGGTGGTCATGCTCACGGAGGTGCTGTTCGCGACGGTGTCGGCCTTGGCGCTCGATGGTGGCAGGCTCACACTGCCCTTGCTGCTGGGCGGTGGCTGCATCGTCGTGGCGGCGTTGATGTCGGCCTGGGGTCCGGCCTCTGATTGACGCTGGGGTTCAGCGTCGCCTCAGACCACCAGGCTCGGATCGACCAGGTGCAGCGCCTCCAGAAACGCGGGCTCCATCAGCGGCTTGGTGAGGTAGGCGTCGCAGCCTGCCAGGTCGCCGCGCACGCGGTCGGTGGACGAAGCCAGGCCCGTCACCATCAGCACCCGAGGGGCGATGTCGCCAGGGTGCGACTTGCGTTGCTTGATGTGCTGGCACAGCGCCAGCCCGTCGAGCGGGCTGTCCAGACCCAGCGCCACGTCGAGGAACACCAGTGAGAACGGCTGGGCCGCGAGCAGCTTGAGGGCCGCATCGGAGTTCTGCGCCAGGTGCACCCGGTAGCCCAGCCCCTGCAAGCGCACCTGCAGGAACTTGAGTGCGATGCGGCTGTCGTCCACCACCAGCACGTCGAGCCCGGTGGTTGGTTCATCCGACAAGTTGCCGGGCGTGGTGACCACAGGATCGGGCGTGGCCATCAGCCATTCCGACACCACCGGCTCGTCGAAGGCAGCGAGGCGCTGCTCGAGCAGGTGGTCGAGTTCGCTCAGCAGGTTCACGAGCGAGATCGGGCGCGGCAGGCAGGCCACGGCGCCCGCAGGTTTGGCCTGGCCCACGAACACCACATCGCGCAGCCGACCGGCATCGGTGACGGCTGCGACTGTGGGGGCGTGGTCTGCGTCGGCCACGACGAAGTCGGCCTCGGCGAAGGTGTCGGCCGGGGCGTAGGCGGGCGCGCGGTCGGGCGCCATGAGGAAGAACCGGTCGAGCACGGCGCGATCGGCGCTGCCGAAACCTTCGAGCGCGACGGTGTAGCGCATGGGGATGCGCTCGGTCATGGTGGGTCTCCGGGAGAATTTGCCCCCATGTTCAACCCCCTGCCCGGCCTCGTCAAGAACCCGAGTGCACGCCAACGCGGGAGCGGCGTAGGATGCACGCTTTATCCCGTCCAGGAGTGACCGAATGGCTTCATCCCCAGCGTCCATCTACGACTTCGAGGCCGTCGGCATCGACGGCAAGCCCGTGGCCTTGTCCGGGCAGCGCGGCCGCGTGCTGCTCATCGTCAACACGGCGAGCGCCTGCGGCTTCACGCCCCAGTTCGAAGGCCTCGAGACCCTGTGGAATACCTACGGCGACAAAGGCCTCACGGTCATCGGCTTCCCGAGCAACCAGTTTGCAGGACAGGACCCCGGCAGCAACGACGAGATCTCGTCCTTCTGCAGCATCAACTACGGGGTGAGCTTCCCCATGATGGCCAAGGTCGACGTCAACGGCGACGCCGCCCATCCCCTGTGGAAATGGCTCACCACAGAGAAGCCGGGCTTGCTCGGCATCAAGGCCATCAAGTGGAACTTCACCAAGTTCCTGGTCGGCCGCGACGGCAAGGTGATCGGACGCTATGCGCCGACCGACAAGCCGGCGTCGATCGCGAAGGACATCGAGGCGGCGTTGGGCAAGGCGACTGCGGTCTGAGACCGCCCTGCACAGAGGCTCCGCCTCCGGCTGCTGTTCCAGTCGTGTGGTGTGCGGATTCCGGGAGAGTACTCGCCATGCGCCGTCACATTCTGAAGTCCGTCACATCGGCCGCATTCCTGGGGTGGGGCCAGGCCGCTCACGCGTCGCTTCACGCCGGCGGAACAGATGCCCAATGGATGCTGCTCCTCCTGGTGGTCGCGGCCCCGTGGCTGCTCGGCGGCATGGGCGTGGTGGCGCTGTTGATCTGTGTGGTGAGGCGCTTGAGCCGGGCAAGAGTGCGCTCGACAGAGGCCGGTGAGTCCCGCTGATGGCGTTCGCTGAATACGGGCCTCGCCAAGACTGGGGCGCTGCATCGAAGGCGCCAGTCCCAGTCAGAATCAAACTTCGACCCCCTCAGGAACACGCGCATGTTGTTTGAAATTGCCATCGGAGATGCCTACGGCGCCGGCTTCGAATTCAGCAGCCGCGAGAAGATCACGCAGTACAACGATCTCACTTGCTACGTCGCCCACGATCTCGGCTACGAGGCCGGCCACTACACCGATGACACGCAGATGAGCATTGCGGTGTCGGAGGTTCTGCTGTCCGACGGCGAGTGGTCGGCCGATGTGTTCGCAGAGGCCTTTGTGCGCTGCTTTCGGCGCAATCCGCGGCCCGGCTATGCCAAAGGGCTTCAAGAGTTGCTGGGCCGCTGCGAAGACGGCAAGCAGCTGCGTGAGCTCATTCG
>JBEGTX010000249.1:0-17961 GCA_041179165.1 Pseudomonadota bacterium
GCTGGCGACGGTTTGTTCACGAAGGTGGATGCGTTTCACGCAGCAAAAGTTCCAAGGTGTCGCCGTCGCTGGTGAGCCGCGCCCGCACGGGAAGGTAGTGCTGCTTGGGGTCGAGCCACACTTCGACCCGGGTGTCATTGGGTTTGCGGGGCTCGCGCAAGAGGCGCACGGCCTGCACGGTGCCCCCGCCCGCCATCACGTCTTCGGTGCCCTGACTCTGGAACGACCAGACGTCGGCATCGCCCCGTGCCCCCGCCACGAAAAAGCTCACGCGCTGCGCCGAAGCCACCTTTTGTGGATCGGCCGCGGCAATGGCCGCAATCTGGACCATCCAGCTCAGGCGGTCTTGCGAACCCGGCACGAGGGCGAACTCGGACGAGGGCCCTGAAAAGGTGATGCGCCCCGACTGGCGCTGGAAGTTGGCGGCCATCATGGACTTGCCGCGGCGTTGGTCGGTGAATCGCACGGGGGCCACGCCAGCGGTGTCGAGGCCGCCCTCGCTGGCCCAGGTCATGACCTTGAAGCCAGCCACTCGCCCTTCGAGCTTGGCCTGGTAGCGGGCGCCTGTCGGGCGCCAGACGAGTTCGCCTGAGCCGCTCCAGCTGCCTTTGCGCATGTCGTATTCGAGCGTGATGGGCGGCGGCATGCGAGTGCGGTAGACCGGCACGTCGGCCGCAGGCGCAGCCAGCGCTGCCCGGGCCGGGCCCGCAGCGGGGGTGGACGAGGTGTCGGCCAGCGCCAGCTGCAGCGGCTCGGCCTTCACTTCAGGCACCGGGTGTTGCGCCTTGGGCAGCACACGGGCAGGCCGGGCAGGCGCAGCCCGGGGGGGCGCGGTGACAGGCGGGGCATCCAGCAGCACCGGTTCAGCCGGGGCCAGCGTGCGCACCGTCATCGGGCCGGGACGGAACGCCTCAGGGGCCGACGACGAGGCCGCCGCGCCGGCAGCCCCGGCAAACAAGCCAGCATGCAACACAGTGACGCCGGTGGCCACAGCCCACCACATGGGGCGACGGGAGGCACGGACCAGCGGATCATGGAAAGATGAGGATTCAGGTGACATCGACATGCACTGACAATACCCGGAAACCGAAGACCACCGAAAACACCATGAAACTTGCAAGCTACCGGGACGGATCGCGCGATGGACAACTCGTGGTGGTCTCCAGCGACCTGGCCACGGCCCACTACGCCACTGGCATTGCCACCCGGCTGCAGCAGGTGCTCGACGATTGGGGCTTCCTGTCGCCCCAATTGGAGGACCTGTCGACGTCGCTCAACCAGGGCCGCACCCGCCACGCCTTCCCGTTCGACCCCAAACAGTGCATGGCGCCCCTGCCGCGCGCGTTCCAATGGGCCGACGGCTCGGCCTTCATCAACCACGTCGAGTTGGTGCGCAAGGCCCGTCAGGCCGAGATGCCCGAGAGCTTGTACACCGACCCGCTGATGTACCAGGGTGGCAGCGACGACTTCCTCGGCCCCACCGATGACGTGGTGGTGCCAAGCGAAAAGATGGGCATCGACTTCGAGGCCGAGGTGGCCGTGATCACCGACGACGTGCCCATGGGCACCACACCGGCCCGCGCGCTCGAAGGCATCCGCCTCGTGCTGCTGGCCAATGACGTGAGCCTGCGCCACCTCATTCCGGCCGAACTGGCCAAGGGCTTCGGCTTCTTTCAAAGCAAACCCGCCACCGCCTTCAGTCCTGTGGCCGTGACGCCCGATGAACTCGGCGTCGCGTGGAAAAACGGCCGCGTGCACCTGCCGCTGCAAAGCACCTGGAACGGCAAGCGGGTGGGCCTGTGTGATGCTGGCCCCGAGATGACCTTCCACTTCGGCCAGTTGATCGCCCACCTGGCCAAGACGCGCAACGTGCGCGCCGGCAGCATCATCGGCAGCGGCACCGTGAGCAACAAGGACTGGTCGCGTGGCTACAGCTGCATTGCCGAGAAGCGTGCGATAGAGACCATCGAGGGTGGTGAGCCCAAGACCGACTTCATGCGCTTCGGCGACACCATCCGCATCGAGATGAAGGGTCTGGACGGCCAGTCCGTGTTCGGCGCCATCGATCAGCAGATCACGGCCCAGCCCGGCGCGGCAGCCGACTGACCCCCATGAACGAATTCCCGCGCACGCTGAAGATGGTGACGGTGTGGCTGCTCGTGGGCTGCTTCGTGTATTTCGTGTTCGCCTACTTCGACAAAGGCCGGGTGCGCAGCCGCTTCTCGGCCGTTGGCGACATCGTCGAGATCCAGCGCGGCCCCGATGGTCACTACCACTGGCCCGGCAGCATCAACGGGCATTCGGTCGAGTTCCTGATCGACACCGGCGCCACCGGCACGGCCTTGTCGTCGGGCCTCGCCAGCCAACTCGGCCTGGAAGGCAAAGGCACCGTGATGTCGCAGACGGCCGGCGGCCTGGCAACGGGCGAAGTGATGCGCGCCGACATCACGCTGCGCGGTGGGGTGCGCGTCGAGAACCTCCGCGTGGTCGCCCTGCCCGGCCTGGGCGACAGCCCCTTGCTCGGCATGGACGTGCTCGGCAAACTCAGGTGGAAGCAACACAACGGCGTGTTGACCTTCGACCTGCGCGAGGACTCCGCGCTGACGTCGCCGTCTGCTTCGCCGTCCGCCACGCCGGACCTCACGACGTCGCCCTCCTCGACGTCACCCTGAATCTCCCTTGCGCGCCCGCTTGTTCACCTCACGAGCAGGCCGCTTGGCGCGCCGTGCGACCGTCCTCGCTGCATGCCTGGCTGGAGGCCTCGCTGCCCTCTCAACGCCCGATTCGGCCTGGTCGCAGGCCGCCGTCTCAACCCCTCCTTCCACCTCACCCTCGGCCAGCTGCCCGCCCAAGGCTGAATCGCCAACGGCCGAAGACATGGCGCGCCTGCAGCGCGATGCCCGCGATGGCGGATTCCTGTGGAAGGTCACGCGTGGCGGGCACAGCTCCTACCTGTACGGCACGATGCACGTGGGGCGACAAGCGTGGCTGACCCCGGGGCCGACGGTGCGGGCCGCCCTGATGGCCAGCGACACCGTGGCCCTCGAGCTCGACCTGGAAGACCCCGACATCGCGCAGCGCATTCAGCGGGGCTCGCGCGCTCGCCCCGACCGCCGCCTGCCGGCCGCCCTGCAAGCGCGTCTGGTTCACCAGATGGCGGCCGAATGCCTGCCCAGCGATTTGCTGGAGGCGCTGTCGCCCGAGATGGTCGGCGCGGCACTCACCGTGACGGCGGCCCGCCGCGAAGGTCTGCATCCCGAGTACGGGGTGGATGGGGTGGTCGCAGCGTACGGCCGCCAGCTGGGCAAGCCCATCGTGTCGCTCGAAACCGCGGAAGCTCAGCTGGCCTTGCTCATCAGCAGCTCCAACAAGGCCCTGCGCGAATCCGTGGAGAGCATGCTGAACGAACTCGAACACCACCGGACCACCCCCGTGCTGCTGCGCATCGCCCGCCTGTGGGAAACAGGCGACGAGGCCGAGCTCGAACGCTATCCGCAGTGGTGCGACTGCGCCCGCACGACGAGCGAACGTGCCGAGCTCAAGAAGCTGCTCGGCGACCGCAACCCGGTCATGGCCGATCGCATCGCCAAGCTGCATGGTCGAGGCAGCCGGGTCTTCGCGGCGGTGGGCAGCCTGCACCTGGCCGAGCCCCACGGGCTGCCTTCGCTGATGCGCGCACGGGGTTTTGTGGTGGAGCGGGTGGCCTTCGATCGGCCGGGGCGCTGAGCCTCAGCGAGCGGTCGCGCCACAACCTGCCGTATCGCCGCATTGCGGCATCGGCCCAGGCGCATGCACAATGGTCCGGACACGGGTTGCCCAGCCCGAACCTCACCCAAGAAGGACCCCGCCATGGCCGACAGCTCCAACTTCAGCAAACTCGTTCCGGGTTTCGATTTTCTGCAAGGCCTGGTCAAGAACGCCAGCTCGGCGTTGCCGAACATGGGCCAGTGGGTGGCCCCTACGCTGAATCCTGAAGAACTCGAAAAGCGCATCGAGGAGCTCAAGACCGTGCAGTTCTGGCTCGAACAGAACGCCCGCCTGCTGGGTGCCACCATCCAGGCGCTCGAGGTGCAGCGCATGACCCTGTCCACACTGAAGACCATGAACGTGCAGATGGGCGACCTGCGCGACTCGCTGAAGATCCGCGTGCCAGGCATGGGCGGCATGGAAGCCCCTGCGGCCGAGCCTGACGACGAGTCGGAGGAGGATCCCGCCGACGAACCCGACAACGAGCGGGCCCAGGCCGCTGCGCCAGCGCCCAAGTCACCCAAGCCGAAGGCCACGGCCAATTCGGCAGCAGACGCGCCGCCCGCCGTCGACCCCATGCAATGGTGGGGCGCCCTCACCAAGCAGTTCACCGAACTCGCGGCCACGGCCATGAAGGACACCGCCACCGACGCCGCGAAGAACCTGGCCGGTGCCGTGATCAAGCAGTCGGTGAGCGCCGCGGGCAAGACGCTGAAGAAGGCGGTGACGCCCCGCGCCAAGGCGGCACCACGGTCGGCAGTCCGACCCGCGACGAAGACCGCCACCAAGACGGCGGCCAAACCCGCGGCCAAACGGACGGCCGCCAAGCGCTGAGCTTGCGGCCCGACATCGCCCATGAAGTTGTTCGCCCACGCCCATGCCACTCACCCCGACTGGCGCATGGCTGTTGCCCTGGCCGCGGCGCAGATCGAAGCGCAGCGGGCCGATGCCTCGCAAGCGCATGCCGGTGAACCCACGCTGGGCTGGGTCTACCTGAGCGACCACTACGCGGCCCATGCCAACGCGCTGCTGGCCGAACTGCAACGGCGTTGGCCGGGCACCTCGTGGGTGGGTGCGGTGGGGGTGGGGATCGCGGCGAATGGGGTCGAGTACCTCGACGAACCGGCCCTCGCGCTCATGCTGTCCGACCTGCCGCGAAGCGAGTTCAAGGTGTTCTCCGGCGCGCAACCGCTGGGGGCCTTCCAGGCGAGCACGGCCCAGGTGCATGCCGACCCATCCACCTCGGACCTCAACGAACTCATCGTGGAGATGAGCGAACGCACGGCCACCGGCTACCTGTTTGGCGGCCTGGCCTCGTCGCGCACGCAGGCGCTGCAGGTGGCCGACGGGATCTTTGCGGGCGGGCTATCGGGTGTGGCGTTCAGTGACAAGGTGCAGCTGATCTCGCGGGTGACCCAAGGTTGCCAGCCGGTAGGGCCCATGCGCATCATCACCGAATGTCAGCGCAACGTGGTGATGAAACTCGACGGCGAACCTGCCCTCGACTGCCTGCTGCGCGACCTGGGTGTCGATGAAAACGAGCCGCGGGAAGCCCTGCCCAAATTGCGCCAGACACTGGTGGGCCTGAGCGACGGCCGTGACGACCTGCTGTCACGGCCCGGCCAGTTCGGTGCCGACACCCGCGTGCGCCACCTGATGGGCATCGACCCCCACCAGCGCGGCGTGGCCCTCTCGGACAGTGTCGAGGCCGGCATGCAGCTCGCGTTCTGCCGCCGCGACCTGGAGGCGGCACGACGCGACCTCGTGCGCATCTGCACAGAAATCCGCGAAGAACTCGAACCTGAAACACAAGCCCGCGAGACCGCGCTGGCCCTGAACGCCACCGACGCCGAGCGCGCCCCGCATCCCGCGCGCCGAGTGGCGGGTGCTGTGTACGTGAGCTGCACCGGCCGGGGCGGCACGCACTTCGGCGCGCCCTCGGCCGAGCTCGCACTCATCCGCCATGCACTGGGCGATGTACCCCTGGTCGGCTACTTTGCTGGCGGCGAGATCGCACGCCGGCACGTGTACGGCTACACCGGCGTGCTCACGGTCTTCACGGGTCCCGCCGTCCCCGCATGAGCCCCGTCCCGTCCGACATCAGCCCCGGAGAACGCAGCGCGCGACAGGCCAACGTGGTCGCGGCCTTGCAGCCGCTGGTGCCGGCGCACGCATTGCTCTGGCACCGCGAAGACACGGTGCCCTACGAGTGCGACGGCCTCACCGCATACCGCGCCCTGCCGCTGGTGGTGGTGCTGCCCGAGACCGAAGCACAGGTGGCGGCGGTGCTCGCCACCTGCCACCGCATGCAGGTGCCGGTCGTGGCGCGGGGCGCCGGCACCGGATTGAGTGGCGGTGCGCTACCGCACCCGATGGGCGTCACGATGAGCCTGGCCAAGTTCAACCGCATCCTGAAGATCGACGGTCTGGCGCGCACGGCCACCGTGCAGTGCGGCGTGCGCAACCTCGCGATCAGCGAAGCCGCAGCACCGCATGGCCTCTACTACGCGCCCGACCCGAGCAGCCAGATCGCCTGCACCATCGGCGGCAACGTGGCCGAGAACTCCGGCGGCGTGCACTGCCTCAAGTACGGACTCACGCTGCACAACGTGCTGCGGGTGCGCGGCTTCACGGTCGAGGGTGAGGCCGTGACCTTCGGCTCCGAGGCGCTGGACGCGGCGGGGCTCGACCTGCTCACGGTGGTGGTCGGGAGCGAGGGCATGCTGGCCGTCACGACCGAAGTGACGGTGAAACTCGTGCCCAAGCCCCAACTCGCTCGCTGCATCCTGGCCAGCTTCGACGACATCCGCAAGGCGGGCGACGCGGTCGCCAACGTCATTGCGGCCGGCATCATCCCGGCCGGCCTCGAGATGATGGACAAGCCCATGATCGCCGCCGTCGAAGACTTCGTGCACGCCGGCTACGACCTCGATGCCCAGGCCATCCTGCTGTGCGAGAGCGACGGCACGCCCGAAGAAGTGGCCGAGGAGATCGGCCGCATGATGGAGGTGCTGGTGAGCAGCGGCGCCACACGGCTCGAGGTCAGCAAAGATGAAGCCCAGCGGCTCACCTTCTGGAGCGGCCGCAAGAATGCCTTCCCGGCCAGCGGGCGCATCAGCCCCGACTACATGTGCATGGACTCCACCATCCCGCGCCACCGGCTGGCCGACATCCTGCTCGCCATCGCCGGCATGGAGACGACCTACGGCCTGCGTTGCGCCAACGTCTTTCACGCGGGCGACGGCAACCTGCACCCGCTGATCCTGTACGACGCGAACGACCCCGACCAGCTCCGGCGCTGTGAACTCTTCGGCGCCGACATCCTCGAGACCAGCGTCGCCATGGGCGGCACCGTCACGGGCGAGCACGGCGTGGGCGTGGAGAAGCTGTCGTCGATGTGCGTTCAGTTCTCAGCGCAGGAGCGTGAGCAGATGATGGCGCTCAAACGCGCTTTCGATCCCGACGAAACACTCAACCCAGGCAAGGTGATTCCCACTCTTGTGCGCTGCGCCGAGTACGGCAAGATGCACGTGCGCCGCGGGCTCACGGCCTTTGCCGACCTGCCGAGGTTCTAGACGTGATGGACACGACCCCTGCACTGCAGGCCCTCATTGACCAGGTGCGCGCGGCGCGCACCGACGGCCAGGCCCTCGACATCCAGGGGGGCAACACCAAACGCTTCTACGGTGAAACGCCTGCCGGACGCCGCCTCGACCTCACGCCCTTTCGGGGCATCACGAACCACCAACCCAGCGAACTGGTGGTGACGGTCCGTGCGGGCACGCCCCTGGCCGAACTGGAGGCCGCCTTGCTCGAGCACGGCCAGTGCCTGCCCTTCGAGCCGCCGCACTTCGGCCCCGGTGGCACGGTCGGTGGCATGGTGGCCGCCGGCCTTTCCGGCCCGGCCCGCGCCTCGGTGGGCGCGGTGCGCGACTACGTGCTTGGGGCGACGGTGCTCAACGGCAACGGCGAGGTGCTGAGTTTCGGCGGGCAGGTGATCAAGAACGTCGCCGGCTACGACGTGTCTCGCGTGATGGCGGGCTCGCTCGGCACGCTCGGGGTGCTGCTGGAGGTCTCGCTCAAGGTGCTGCCCGTTGCGCCGGCCACGGCCACCGTGCGCTTCGAGCTCGATGAAATCAGCGCCCTGGCGCAGCTGAACGAATGGGGCGGTGCGCCGCTGCCACTCAACGCCAGCGCCTGGTGGGACAACACCCTGCTGCTGCGCTTGCGCGGCGCGCTGGCCGCGGTGCAAGCGGCGCTCGGGCCGATGAAGGCCATGGGCGGACAAGTCATCGAGGCCACCCACGGCAGTCCGTTCTGGCACGGCATGCGAGACCACACCGACGAGTACTTCGCCAAGGCCTTGATGGCGGTGGAGCGGGGGGTGTCGTTGTGGCGGCTCTCGGTGCCCCAGACGGCACCTCCACTGCGCCTGTCGGGTGAACAACTCATCGAGTGGCACGGCGGCCAACGCTGGTGGTGCACGGCCGCGCCTGCCGCGCAGGTGCGCCAGGCCGCGGCGGCGGTGGGCGGGCATGCCACGCTCTTTCATGGCAAGGACAAATCGCCAGGCGTCTTCACGCCGCTGCACTCTCCGCTCGACCGCCTGCACCGGCAGATGAAGGCCGCCTTCGATCCGCATGGGGTGTTCAATCCCGGACGGCTCTACCCCGGCCTCTGATCTTCAGCGCGCTGAACTGACCCCACTCGCATGCAAACCCATCTGGCCCCCGAGTTCAAAGGCACCCGCGATGGCGACGAGGCCGAAGCCATTCTGCGCAGCTGCGTGCACTGCGGCTTCTGCACGGCCACCTGCCCGACCTACCAGCTGCTGGGTGATGAACTCGATGGCCCGCGTGGCCGCATCTACCTGATGAAGCAGGTGCTCGAAGGTGCGGAGGTCACGCGCAAGACGCAGCTGCACCTGGACCGCTGCCTCACCTGCCGCAATTGCGAGACCACCTGTCCGTCGGGTGTCGACTACGGTCACCTGGTGGAGATCGGCCGGCACATCGTGGACCAGAAGGTGGCTCGGCCCGCCGGTGAAAAGGCCGTGCGCTGGCTGCTGCGCGAGGGCCTGACGTCTTCGCTCTTCGCGCCCGCCATGAAGCTCGGACAGATGGTGCGCCCGTTGCTGCCCGCCTCTCTCAAGAACAAGGTGCCGGCCGCGTCCAACTCGCACGCCCATCAGCGGCCCGCACAAACGCGGCCCCGCAAGGTGCTGATGCTGGAGGGCTGCGTGCAACCTTCCATGATGCCCAACATCAACAGCGCTACGGTCCGGGTGCTCGATGCCGCCGGCATCCAGACGCTGGTGGCACCGAAGGCCGGCTGCTGCGGGGCCATCCGTACCCACCTCAGCGACACGGCGGGAGGGCTGGCCGACATGCGCCGCAACATCGATGCCTGGTGGCCATTGGTCGATCAGGTCGAGGCGATCGTGATGAACGCCTCGGGCTGCGGCGTGATGGTGAAAGACTACGGCCACGCGCTCGCGCATGACCCCGTCTATGCCGACAAGGCGGCGCGCATCAGTGCGCTCACACGCGACCTGAGCGAGCTGCTGCCGGACCTGGTGCCCCGCCTCAAGAACAAGATGCGCAAGCCGAGGCTTCGGCAACTGGCGTTTCATCCGCCTTGCACGCTGCAGCATGGGCAGCAGCTTCGCGGCGGCGTCGAGGTCCATCTGGCCGCGCTCGGGTTTGTCGTCAAGCTGACCGCGGCCGAATCCCACCTGTGCTGCGGCTCGGCCGGCACCTACTCGGTGCTTCAGCCCGAACTCGCCCTGCCGCTGCGCGACCGCAAGCTCGAGCAGCTGAATGCGCTCAAGCCCCAGGCCATCGTGTCGGCCAACATCGGCTGCATCCAGCATTTGCAGTCGGGGACGGCGATCCCAGTGCGCCACTGGATCGAGGTGCTCGACGAAGCGCTAGGGCTATAGGGCCCCCCAGTCGCTCTCGCTCCTGCCCCCAAGGGGCGCCCGCCTGGCGGCCTGGCAAAGCCAGATCCGCGGGCTCTGGGCAACTCTGCCTTCGGCCGCATTCAAGTCACGCTGAGCTTTACCGTTGCTGCGGGCCCTCCCGCGCAGCGCGCGGGAACGCTCCCACTCCTGGCCCCAAGGGGCTGAGCCCGGACTTGAACAGTCCAGTGGACTGTTCAAGCCTGGCGAAGGGTTGAGCTTCAGCTCAACGCGGGCCGTAGACCGGCAGAGCAGCACCCACTTCGTAGGCACCAACGTCGGGTGCACTGCCGGCATAACCGGTGTTGACGTTGGAGATGGCTACGCCCTTGTCCACCCCTGAGCCCCCCGCGCGCAGACGCAGATCGGGCTTGGCGAAGTTGGTCATGGCAGCGGTGGGCAGGCTGATGGTGGCGGCGAACACGGAGAGGTCGACCTGTGTGGCCTGCTTCTCGGTGTTGAGGCCCTTCAGTTGCGCGAGGCTGCTGAAGCTCGTGCTGCCGTAGCGGCCGGTGAAAGTGCCCAAGGTCGAGCCGTAGGCGTCGTAGTCCATCAGTGCATTGGCGGTTTGCAGGGAGGGCAGCCAGACCGGACGGCCGGAGCCGCTGGAGTAACCGCCGAAGCTGCCGCCAGGCCCACCGATGAACAGGTTGTTCCGGGTGTACAGGCGGCCCACTGGGGTGTCGGTATTCACGGCGAAGCCGTCACCGCCCTTGACCACCGTGTTGTGCAGGATCACGTCACCGTAGCTGCCGCGGTAGAGCTTGAAGGCCACGTGCGCCACGTTGAACATGACGTTGCGGATGAAGTAGGTCGGCCCGCCGAGGCTCGGCTGCGACGACAGGCCGATGAACACGTTGGTCAGGCGGTTGCGCATGATGCGGCAGTTGTGGAAACAGAAGTCGGCTTCCACGCCATCGTCCGCGGCCGCGCTGATGTCGTTGTTGAGGATGTCGATGCTGTGCTGGTCGACGGCCTCATCGTCTTCCATCAACGAAATGGCGTCGCGGAAGCCACTCACGCGGTTGTTCATGATGACGTGGCCCGGGCCCGTCACCTCGATGCCTTCACCGCGGTTGTTGCCGCTCACGCCCAGCGATGAATCGGCCCAGGTGGTCGTGCCCGTGACCACGTTGTCGGCGATGTACGCGTTCTGCGAACGCAGCTCGGAGGTGATGCCGTTGCCATTGCGCACGGAGGCGTTGGCATTGACGGTGCTGCGCACGACCGTCATGTTGTTCGTGCCGTTGAAGCGGATGTGGCCGTTGACGGTGACGCTGTCGAGCATCACATCGTGGCGATTGAGCACGTTGATCTCGCCAGAGATGACGGCGCCAGGGGTTCCGCGGATCACCAGCGGGCGGCCGGCGGCACCGTCACGCTCGAGGCTGAAGGCGGCATAGCTGCCCGCGGCCAGCTGAACCACATCGCCCGCGTTGGCGCTGGCCAGGATGGCGGCCAAGGTGGACGGCGTGGCGTTCTTGATCGTCGCATTGACTGCCGCCGCCGGCACGGACCGTGTCGTGATTGTCGTGCTGCGCATCACGCTGCCGCCGTCCGGGTCGAGCAGCGACAGTTCCACGTCGTAGGTCGTGCCGGGTTTCAGGTCGAAAAGGCTGCCGGAGTGGCGGGTGGCCCACGAGAAGCCTGACGAGCTGCCAGCCAGAATGCGGCGCAGCGGCATGCCGACCTGCCATGTCGTCTCGCCCCGTGCACGATAGCGCAGGCTGACCCAGCCGTTGGCGTTGTTGTCGCCGGAGTAGGTCCACTCGATCGTGGCGTTCTGCAGCGTGGGGAACGGGGTGGTGAGCACGCCCGGTACCACGGCGTCACCGGCAGCCAGGAGGGTGGCGCCCACGGCGGCAGCGGGGGTCACGGCCTTGGCCAGGGTCGGCGCGGAGACCCGGCCGTCGGTGCCCCGGGCGACCACCTGATAGACATGCGCGGTGCCCGCGGGCAGATCCCTGTCGCTGAACTGGGTGGCGGTGGTCACCGCCAGTTCGGTGTCGGGCGTGCAGCCCACGCCATCGCAACGGCTGAGCACGTAGGTGACGCCAGCACCGACGCCAGCACCGACGCTGGCCGACCAGCTCAGGTCCACACCGCCATCGGCGTCGACCACCGCCAGCAGGCTGGTGGGCGCAGCGGGCGCGCCTGCGGTGGTCGCGGCAGCAGAGGCACCCGACGCGGCTACCGGGGCGTTGCCTTGAGTCTGAATGACATCGGTGCTTGATGCCTCGGCAGCAGTGTCGCCACCGCCGCAACCGGCGAGTGCCAGGGCCACGGAGGCCAGGGTGAATTGAGCGAGGGGGACCAGGGACAAGAAGGGTCGGGTGCGCAAAGAAGTCATCGTGTCTTTCTCTATCGGAGCAACAAGTCCTCCATGATGCGACCACGTCGTTAGCGTGGAAGTAAGAAAAAGCAATCCCTAACTTGTCTATTTCCGACCTTGAAATGCCAACTTCTCACGGAAAAGCGACAAAATGGGCTCAGGGTTAACCCCTGAGCCCCTTCGAATCGGCCCCTTTTGAGGGCCGTCGGAGTCGGTCGTGTTTACCGAACCTTGCCTTGCTTCCAGGCGCCGAGCAGCTTGTCGTAGGCGATGGTTTCGCCCTTGGGCTTCTCGTTGTCGAGCTTCTTCCACGGCGCACCCTTGTCCGACAGGTGCTTGGCAGGGTCGCCCTTCGGGTTCAGCTTCGGCGCGCAATGGGCCATGCCGGCGCGCTCGAGTCGGGCCATGACCTGGTCCATTTCTTCGGCCAGGTTGTCCATCGCCTGTTGAGGTGTTTTCTCTCCTGTCACAGCGACAGCGACGTTCTTCCACCACAGCTGAGCGAGCTTCGGATAGTCGGGCACGTTGTTGCCGGTGGGCGTCCAGGCCACGCGGGCCGGGCTGCGGTAGAACTCCACCAGTCCGCCGTACTTGTTGGCGTTCTTGGTGAAGTACTCGTGCTGGATGTCGCTTTCGCGGATGAAGGTCAATCCTACCGATGACTTCTTTGCCGACACGGTCTTGCTGGTGACGAACTGCGCGTACAACCACGCCGCGGCCGTCCGGTTGGCGTCATGGTCTTTGAAGAAGGTCCAGGAACCTACATCCTGATACCCGTTCTGCATGCCTTGTTTCCAATACGGGCCGTTCGGGCCAGGGGCCATGCGCCATTTCGGCGTGCCGTCGGCATTCACGACCGGCAGGCCCGGCTTCACCATGTCGGCCGTGAAGGCCGTGTACCAGAAGATCTGTTGGGCGATCTGGCCCTGCGCCGGCACCGGACCCGACTCACCGAAGGTCATGCCCATGGCTTCCTTGGGTGCGTACTTCTTCATCCAGTCGATGTACTTGGTGAGCGCATAGACGGCTGCCGGCGAGTTGGTGGCGCCACCGCGCGACACCGAAGCGCCCACCGGCGTGCACTTGTCGGCCGCCACGCGAATGCCCCACTCATCGACCGGCAGGCCGTTCGGGATGCCCACATCGGCCGTGCCGGCCATCGACAGCCACGCGTCGGTGAAGCGCCAGCCGAGCGACGGGTCCTTCTTGCCGTAGTCCATGTGACCGTAGATGGGCTTGCCATCGATGGTCTTCACATCGTTGGTGAAGAAGGCGGCGATGTCTTCATAAGCGCTCCAATTGAGCGGCACACCCAGGTCGTAGCCGTACTTGGCCTTGAACTTGTCTTGCAGGTCCTTGCGAGCGAAGAGATCGGCGCGGAACCAGTACAGGTTGGCGAACTGCTGGTCGGGCAGCTGGTACATCTGGCCGTCGGCGGCGGTGGTGAAGCTGCGGCCGATGAAGTCAGCGATGTCGATGCCGGGGTTGGTGTAGTCCTTGCCCTTGCCCTTCATGTACTCAGTGAGCGACATGATCTTGCCGTAACGGTAGTGGGTGCCGATCAGGTCGGAATCGGAAATCCAGCCGTCGTAGATCGACTTGCCCGACTGCATCGAGGTCTGGAGTTTCTCGACGACGTCACCTTCCTGGATGAGGTCGTGCTTGACCTTGATGCCGGTGATTTCCTCGAAGGCCTTTGCCAACGTCTTGGACTCGTACTCGTGGGTGGTGATGGTCTCCGAGACGACCGAGATCTCTTTGACCCCCGCCGCCTGGAGCTTCTTGGCCGCGTCGATGAACCACTTGAGTTCAGCGGCTTGCTTGTCCTTGGACAGAGACGAAGGCTGGAACTCGTTGTCGATCCACTTCTTGGCTTCGGCCTCACCGGCCCAGGCGCCGGAGCCGGCCGCCAGGCCGAACAAGGTCAGGGCCGCGGCGCCCGCCACTGCGTTCAAACGAAATTTCATAGCGTGTACTCCTCAGGAGCTTCCCACTCGTGACAGGACAGTGCGGCGGGGAAGGATGACCGCCTGCCTTTTTAAAAATGAGATGCCGCTCAGCCCTTGCGCATGACCAGGACCAGCAGCAGCATCGACGCGACGAACGAGATCCAGATCGACGGCTCGCTCTCGAGGCCGAACCAGCTGACCATCTTCTCGCTGAAGGCCACGAAGGCCAGGTTCACGTACGCCGCCGACAACAGGCCGACAAACAAGCGGTCGCCACGCGTGGTGTCCATCGGCAGCCAGCCGCGACGCGAGGTGGTGGGCGACTTGATCTCCCACACCGTCATGCCGATCAGCATCAGCGCGATGCACACGAAAAACACGGTGACCGGCACGGTCCATGCCATCCACTGAAACATTCGAATCTCCTTGACTGAGCGTTGGGGCGAAGGTCAGACGCGACCCATCGCAAACCCCTTGGCGATGTAGTGGCGCACGAACCAGATCACGATGGCCCCGGGCACGATGGTCAGCACCCCGGCCGCAGCCAGGACACCCCAGTCCATGCCCGACGCCGACACCGTGCGGGTCATCGTGGCCACGATGGGCTTGGCGTTCACGCTCGTCAGCGTGCGCGCCATCAGCAGCTCGACCCAGCTGAACATGAAGCAGAAGAACGCGGCCACCCCCACGCCCGCCTTGATGAGCGGCAGGTAGATGGTGAGAAAGAAGCGTGGGAACGAGTAGCCGTCGATGTAGGCGGTCTCGTCGATCTCGCGCGGGATGCCGCTCATGAAGCCCTCGAGAATCCACACCGCCAGCGGCACGTTGAAAAGCAGGTGGGCGAGTGCCACGGCCAGGTGCGTGTCCATCAGACCGAGCGTGGAGTACAGCTGGAAGAAGGGCAGCAGGAACACGGCCGCGGGGGTCATGCGGTTGGTCAGCAGCCAGAAGAACACTTGCCGGTCGCCAAGAAACGAGTAGCGCGAGAACGCATAGGCGGCAGGCAGCGCCACCAGCAGGGTGATCACGGTGTTGATGGCCACGTAGATCAGCGAGTTGATGTAGCCCGAGTACCAGGACTCATCTGTGAAGATGGTGCGGTAGTGCTCGAGCGTGAAGCTCTGCGGCCACAGGCTGAAGACCGACAGGATCTCGTCGTTCGTCTTGAACGACATGTTGATCATCCAGTACACCGGCAGGATCGCAAACACCAGGTACAGGATCAGGAAGAACACTCGCTTCTGGAAGCGCTTATCCATGGGACGCCCCTTCGGCCTGCGTGCCCACGCGCTGCATCCAGTTGTAGAGCACGAAACACAGCAGCAGGATGATCAGGTAGTAGATGAGCGAGAAGGCCGCGGCCGGGCCGAGGTCGAACTGACCCACGGCCTTCTGCGTCAGGTACTGCGACAGGAAGGTCGTCGCATTGCCCGGCCCGCCCCCCGTCAGCACGAAGGGCTCGGTGTAGATCATGAAGCTGTCCATGAAGCGCAGCAGCACGGCGATCATCAGCACCCCACGCAACTTCGGGAGCTGGATGTAGCGGAACACCGCGAACTTGCTCGCGCCATCGATGCGCGCGGCCTGGTAATAGGCATCGGGGATGGAGCGCAGTCCTGCAAAACACAGCAGCGCCACGAGAGGTGTCCAGTGCCACACGTCCATGATGAGCACGGTGACCCACGCATGCACCGCACTGCCGGTGTAGCTGTACTCGAAACCCATGCCCGCCAGCGCCGCGCCCATGAGGCCAATGTCGGTGCGGCCGTAGATCTGCCAGATGGTGCCGACCACGTTCCACGGAATGAGCAGCGACACGGCCACCAGCACCAGCACCGCAGACGACTTCCATCCTGTCGCCGGCATCGACAGCGCCAGCGCAATGCCAAGCGGCACTTCGACAGCCAGCACGGCCAGCGAGAACCCGATCTGGCGCAGCAGCGCGCCGTGCAGTTCCGAGTCGCGCATCACCGCCTTGAACCACTCGGTGCCCACGAACACGCGCCGCTCGGGCGAGATGATGTCCTGCACCGAGTAGTTGACCACCGTCATCAGCGGCAGCACCGCCGAGAACGCCACACACAACACAACGGGCAGGATGAGGAACCATGCCTTCTGATTGACCGGTTTCATCGGACCGCTCCCTCCATCAATTCGTCGTTCTTGTAGAAGCAGGTGTGAGGACCCAGCACCGAAAGCCAGCACAGCTCGCCCACCTGAGGCGGATGGCTGTCGGGGCTCAGGCGGGCACGGATGACGATGTCGCCCGACTTGGCGGTGATGAGCCAGTAGGTGCCGACGTCCTGCGCCTGCGTGACCTGGGCCTGCACCGCAGAGGGGTCGCCCTCATCGCTCAGGCGAACGTACTCAGGCCGCACGCCGAGCGTGAACTCACCCGCCGATGCCAGCGTTCCCGGCAGCGAGGCCGACGACAAGCTGCGCCCTGCCACCTGCAGGCCGTTCTGCCACCGCGCAGGCAGAAAGTTCATGCCCGGTGAGCCGATGAAGTGGCCCACGAAAGTGTGCGCAGGCCGCTCGAACAACTCGCCAGCCGTGCCGATCTGCACCGCGCGGCCGCGGGTCATCACGACCACTTCGTCAGCGAAGGTCAGGGCCTCGACCTGGTCGTGTGTCACGTAGATGAGCGTGAGCTTGAGCTCGTGGTGGATCTGCTTGAGCTTGCGGCGCAGCTGCCACTTGAGGTGCGGGTCGATGACGGTCAGCGGCTCATCGAACAAGACAGCCGACACGTCCTCGCGCACCAGGCCGCGGCCGAGCGAGATCTTCTGCTTGGCATCGGCCGTGAGACCGGCGGCGCGCACGTCGAGCTGACCGCTCATCTCGAGCATCTCGGCGATCTGGCCGACCCGCCGCTTGATCTTGTCTTCGGCCACGCCCCGATTGCGCAAGGGGAAGGCCAGGTTCTGCGCGACCGTCATGGTGTCGTAGATGACGGGAAACTGGAACACCTGCGCGATGTTGCGCTGCTGCGGCGTCTTGCGCGTCATGTCGGCGCCGTCGAACTTGACCGTGCCGTGCGATGGGGTCACCAGGCCCGACACGATGTTGAGCAAAGTGGTCTTGCCGCAACCGGAGGGGCCGAGCAGCGCATAGGCGCCGCCGTCGCGAAAGCTCATCTTGAGCGGCAGCAGCGCGTAGTCTTCGTCGCGCTGCGGGTTGGCACGGTAAGCGTGAGCCAGGTCGAGGTCGATGCGGGCCATCAGGCAGCCCTCCGTGCAGGTGCCACCAGCAGGTCGCCTGCCGGATCGAACAGATAGGCTTGCGCCGGGTTCACGTAGAGCGTGAGCGATTCGCCGAGCGTGAACTGGTGAACGCCGGTGAGCTGGGCCACGAGTTCGCCGATGGGCGTGTCGACGTGCACGAAGGTGTCGGAGCCGGCGATCTCGGCCAGCTCCACCTTGCCGGGCAGCGCCATGTCGCCCGGCCGTTCGGCCATGCGCAAGGCACTGGCGCGGATGCCCAGGGTGAGGTCGCCCGCACTCCCCTTTGATTCGAACGGCATGACATGCCCGGAGGGCAGCGAGAGTCCGCCGACTGTTTCAGTCGCGGCGATGAGGTTCATCGGCGGATCGCTGAAGGCACGCGCCACACGGATCGACTTGGGGCGATGGAACACATCGACCGTGGCGCCGTACTGCAGCAGTTCGCCCTCGAACAGCACCGCGGTGTAGCCGCCGAGCAGCAGGGCCTCGGTGGGCTCGGTGGTGGCGTAGACGACGGTGCTGTTGCCGAGCGCAAACAGCTGGGTGAGTTCATCACGCAGCTCTTCGCGCAGCTTGTAGTCGAGGTTCACGAGCGGCTCGTCCAGCAGCATCAGCGGCGCGTTCTTGGCCAGCGCGCGGGCAAGGGCGACACGCTGCTGCTGGCCACCCGACAACTCGGCCGGCAGGCGCTTGAGAAAGGGCTCGATGTGCAGCTTGGCGGCCAGTTCGTTGACGCGTGCGTCGATGCCC